>JACXUT010000228.1 GCA_014763765.1 Micrococcales bacterium | reverse complement strand
GCCCCGGCCGGCCGCCCCGGCACACCCGAACAAGGAGTGACGCGATGAGAGCCCTCGTCATCGACGACTCGCGGACCATGCGCCGCATCGTCGCGAGCGCCCTGGAGGACCTCGGCTTCGCCACGGTCCAGGCCGGTGACGGCCAGCAGGCGCTCGACGTGCTGGAGTCCGGGGAGCAGGTGGACCTCGCCTGCATCGACTGGAACATGCCGGTCATGGACGGGCTGACGTTCGTCACCCGCGTCCGCGCCGTCCCCGCGTGGCGGAACATCACGCTGATGATGGTCACGACGGAGAGCGAGCACGGGCAGATCGTCCGGGCCCTCGCGGCGGGCGCCCACGAGTACCTCATCAAGCCGTTCACCATCGACGCCATCCGCGACAAGCTCGACCTGCTCGGGCTCGTCCCTGCCGAGGAGCCCGTATGACCGCCGCCGTGGAGCACGACCAGGTGTACGCGATCGCCGAGGAGGTGTTCGCCGCCATGATCGACGGCGAGCCCGGCTACCTGCGCCCCTGGGAGGGCGACGTGCCGGTGCCCGCCGAGCCGCTGGTCGCCTGGGTGGACGTGCACGGCGAGCTCGCCGGCCGCGCCGCGGTCACCACGGACGTCCCCACCGCGCACGAGCTCACCCGGGCGCTGCTCGGGATGGACGCCGGCGAGCCGGTCGGCCCGGAGGACCTCGTGGACGCGTTCGGGGAGGTCGCGAACGTCGTCGGCGGCAACGTCAAGGCGCTGCTGCCGTCGCAGGGCACGCTGAGCCTGCCGCAGGTCGCCGCCGAGCTGCCGGTCGTCCCCGGCACCTCGCTCACCCACGAGCTGCGCCTGGACTGGCGTGGACGTCCCGTCGTCGTCGTGGTCTGGTTGTTCCCGTGACCGCAGCGCCGACCGCCCGACCCGCCGCGGCCCCGGCCCCGGCACCCCGACCCGAAGGGAAGTGACGAGCATGATCCGCGTGCTCATCGCCGACGACAGCCGCGTCATGCGGCAGATCGTGATCCGCACGCTGCGCCAGGCCGGCTACGACTGGGACGTCCGCGAGGCGTCCGACGGCCAGGAGGCGCTCGAGGCGGTCCGCGCCGACGAGCCGGACGTCGTGCTCTCGGACTGGAACATGCCGAACCTCACCGGCATCGACCTGCTGCGCCGGCTGCGTGCGGAGGGCTTCTCGACGCCGTTCGGCTTCGTCACCTCGGAGGGGTCGGACGAGATGCGCACGCTCGCCGACGAGGCGGGTGCCCTGTTCCTCATCGCCAAGCCGTTCACCGCGGACACGTTCCGCGACGCGATCGAGCCGGTGCTGGCATGAGCGGGACGCCGCTGCCCAGCGCCCTGGAGGTCCGCGAGCTCTGGGAGGGCCTCGTCGGCCGGGACATCGAGGTCGCCACGGGCGGCCCGATGGTCGACCCCGTGCTGAACGGCGGCGCGCTCGTGGGCGTCTTCGTCGACCGGCTCATGAAGCTGTCCGCGCTCGTGCTGTTCGACCTGCCGCTCGCCGCCCACCTCGGTGCGGCGATCGCCCTGGTGCCGGCCCGCACGGCGCAGACCGCCGTGGAGGAGGAGACCCTGCCCGCCGCGCTCGCGGAGAACGCCGGGGAGATCCTCAACGTCACCGCCGCGCTGTTCAACGTCGGCGACGCCCCGCACCTCAAGCTCGACGCCGTCTACGCGCCGCGCGACCCGCTGCCCGCCGACGTGGCGCAGTGGGTGCTCGCGTACGTGCGGCGGCTCGACCTGGAGGTCGAGGTGTCGGGGTACGGGCGGGGCTGCGCGTCGGTGCTCGTCATCTGACCGTGCCCGGGGCGGGCCGCCGGGCGCGCCGTGTTTCCGGGGGGTAAACGTTTCACGGACGGGGGCGCAGCGGCCTTCACGGTTCTGCCACACTTCGCCCCATGTCCACCACCTCCACGGGGGCGCCCGCGTCTGCGCCCGTCCAGCCGCGGAACGCGATCGACCGGTTCTTCAAGATCTCCGAGCGCGGCTCGACGATCGGGACCGAGATCCGCGGCGGCCTCGTCACCTTCTTCACGATGAGCTACATCATCGTGCTGAACCCGCTGATCATCGGCACCGTGCAGGACGGCTCCGGGTCGTTCCTCGGCGGCGGGTCCGAGCCCAACATCGGCATGATCGCCGCAACCACGGCCCTCGTCGCCGGCGTGATGTCCATCCTCATGGGCGTCGTCGCGAACTTCCCGCTGGCGCTCGCCGCCGGCCTCGGCCTGAACGCCGTGGTCGCCTACTCCATCGCCTCGCTGCCCGACATGACGTGGGCCGACGCGATGGGCATCGTCGTGCTCGAGGGCCTCATCATCCTGGTGCTCGTGCTCACCGGGTTCCGGGAGGCGGTCTTCAAGGCCGTCCCGATGGAGCTCAAGACGGCCATCAGCGTCGGCATCGGCCTGTTCATCGCCTTCATCGGGCTGGTGGACTCCGGCTTCGTCCGCATCCCGCTCAGCCAGGCCACGCCCGTGGAGCTCGGCATCGCCGGCTCGCTGGGCTCCTGGCCGCTGCTCGTCTTCGTCGTCGGCCTGTTCCTCGCGATCATCCTCATGGCCCGCAAGGTCAAGGGCGCCATCCTCATCGCGATCGCCTCCGCGACCGTGCTCGCGATCGTCGTCGAGGCCGTCGGGTCCATCGGCGGGCAGAGCGCGGAGAACCCGGGCGGCTGGGAGCTCAACGTCCCGCAGCTGCCCGACAGCGTCGTGGCCACGCCGGACTTCTCGCTGCTCGGCCAGTTCTCGCTGTTCGGCTCGATCGAGAAGATCGGCCTGGTCGCCGTGATCCTGCTGGTGTTCTCGGTGATGATCGCGGACTTCTTCGACACGATGGGCACGATGGTGGCCGTCGGCGGCGAGGCCGGGCTGCTCGACGAGCAGGGCAACCCGCCGCGCACCAAGCAGATCCTCGTGGTCGACTCCCTGGCCGCCGCGGCCGGCGGTGCCGCCTCGGTGTCGTCCAACACGTCCTACGTGGAGTCCGCCGCGGGTGTCGGCGACGGTGCCCGCACCGGTCTCGCGTCGGTGACCACCGGCATCGCGTTCCTGCTGGCGACGTTCCTGTCCCCGCTGGTCGACATGGTGCCGTTCGAGGCCGCGACCCCCGCGCTCGTCGTGGTCGGCTTCCTCATGGTCATGCAGGTCTCGGGCATCGACTGGAAGAACTTCGAGGTCGCCGTCCCGGCGTTCCTCACGATCGTGCTCATGCCGTTCAGCTACTCGATCACCGTCGGCATCGGCGCGGGCGTCATCTCGTTCATCGTCATCAAGCTCGCGATGGGCAAGGCCCGGCGCGTGCACCCGCTGATGTGGGTGGCCGGCGCGCTGTTCGTCGTGTACTTCCTCATCGGCCCGATCAAGGGCTGGCTCGGCCTCTAGGCCCGACGTCCCAGACCGGTCGACGCCGGCCCCGTGAGACTCGCGGGGCCGGCGTTCCCGTTTTGTCCTGTGTGCCAGCGCGGCACCCCGCAGGGTAGGTTCGACGCCGTCCTCACGTGTCGGTCGAAGGAGCAGTCATGCGCGTGTCGGTCATCGGGTGCGGCTACCTGGGAGCCGTGCACGCGGCCAGCATGGCCAAGCTCGGTCACACCGTCGTCGGGGTCGACGTCGTCCCCGCGAAGATCGAGATGCTCGCCGCGGGCAAGGCGCCGTTCTACGAGCCCGGCCTGCCCGAGCTGCTGACGGAGTCGCAGGGCACCGGCCGGCTCGAGTTCACCACCGACACCGCCGCCGTCGCCGGGGCGCAGGTCCACTTCCTGTGCGTCGGGACCCCGCAGAAGCACGGCGAGTTCCGCGCCGACCTCAGCTACGTCGAGGACGCGTTCGCGGCGCTGCTCCCGCACCTGCAGCCCGGCGACCTCGTGGTCGGCAAGTCCACCGTCCCCGTCGGCACCGCGGAGGCGCTCGCCGAGCGGCTCGCCGGCACCGGCGCGACGCTCGTCTGGAACCCCGAGTTCCTGCGCGAGGGCTTCGCGGTCCAGGACACGCTGCACCCCGACCGCCTCGTCTACGGCCTCCCGACCGACGACGACGGCGAGCCCACCCCGGAGGGCGAGCGCGCCCGGCTCCTGCTCGACGAGGTGTACGCGACGCCGCTCGCCGACGACACGCCGCTGGTCGTCACCGACTACGCCACCGCGCAGCTCGTGAAGGTCGCCGCGAACTCGTTCCTCGCGACCAAGATCTCGTTCATCAACGCCATGGCCGAGCTGTGCGAGGCGACCGGCGCCGACGTCACCCGCCTCGCCGACGCCATCGGCTACGACGCCCGCATCGGCCGCCGGTTCCTCAACGCCGGCCTCGGGTTCGGCGGCGGCTGCCTGCCCAAGGACATCCGGGCGTTCATGGCCCGCGCCGGCGAGCTCGGCGTCGACCAGGCGCTGTCGTTCCTGCGCGAGGTCGACGCGATCAACATGCGCCGCCGGGTCCGCATGGTCGACCTGGCCCGCGAGGTCTGCGACGGGTCCATCGTCGGCCGCCGCATCGCCGTGCTGGGTGCCGCGTTCAAGCCCGACTCGGACGACATCCGCGACTCGCCGGCCCTGTCGGTCGCCGCGCAGATGCAGCTCCAGGGCGCGCACGTCACGGTCACGGACCCGCAGGCCGTCGACAACGCCCGCGCCGCCTGGCCGGGCCTGGCGTTCGCGCCGACCGTCGAGGAGGCCGTGACCGGCGCGGACGTCGTGCTGCTCGCGACCGAGTGGGCCGAGTACCGCGCGCTCGACCCGGAGTCGATCGCGGGCCTCGTCGCGGAGCGCCGCATCCTCGACGGCCGCAACGTGCTGGACCCGGCCCGCTGGCGCGCGGCCGGCTGGACGTACCGCGCCCTCGGCCGCCCCTGACCCGCGCCCGTCCGCCGTCCCTGTCCCTCACCGCCCGCCCGCGCCTCGCGTCGAGATTGCAGCAGACGCGGGGTTCGTCGCCTTGGAGTCAGGTGGTTGTTGCAACGTGGTCCTCATCGAGAGGGTGCGTGGCATGGCTGGTGCGAGGTTGTCGCTGCAGGAGCGGGCGCAGATCGAGGTGTTGTTCGGTCAGGGGTTGACGTTCCCGGCGATCGGACGGGTGATCGGGCGTGATCGCACGACGGTCTGGCGTGAGGTCACCCGGAACAACTCGTACCGGGGGATGCGGATGGGCGGTGCCGGCGCTCGACATCCCGAGGGGTCGCGGTCCGACCGGCCCGGGCGCGGTGGTGCCTACCGGTGGGTCTACTCCCACCGGTATGCCCATGCCCGGGCCGGTCGCAACGCCCGGCGCCCGCGTGCGGGCAAGCTGATCGGGAACGCGAACGTCAAGGGGCGGGCAGCGTTCGCCGGTCGGCTCTGGCCGGTGGTCGCGGGCAAGCTCGCCCTGCGGTGGTCGCCGGCGCAGATCGCACACTGGTTGCGTCAGGAGTTCCCCGACTCACCGGAGCGATGGGTGTCCCACGAGACGATCTACCAGGCGATCTACTACCAGGCGCGCGGCGGGATGCGCGCCGAGCTCGACCGTCAGATCGCGCTGCGCTCGGGCCGGGTCCGCCGCAAGCCGCAGTCGCGGGCCGCGTCGGCCGGGCGGGGCGCGAAGACCTGGATCGGGGACCTGAACATCTCGGCGCGCCCGGCTGAGGCCAGCGACCGGGCGGTCCCGGGGCACTGGGAGGGTGACCTGGTCATCGGGGCCCGGGGGTCCTCGGCCATCATCACCCTGGTCGAGCGGTCGACGAGGTTCGTGATGCTCGGTGCGCTGCCGGGCTCGCGGGTCTCCGGCGAGGTCACCCGGGTCCTGATCGACCTGATGGGCCGGGTCCCGGCCCAGCTGGCCAAGACCCTGACCTGGGACCAGGGCTCGGAGATGGCCCAGCACGCGGCCTTCACCCTGGCCACCGACTGCCAGGTGTTCTTCTGCGACCCGCACTCACCCTGGCAGCGCGGGAGCAACGAGAACACCAACGGCCTGCTGCGCCAGTACTTCCCGAGGTCCTCGACCGACTTCCGCACCTGGACCCAGGACGACCTCGACGCCGTCGCCCGCGAGCTCAACGCCCGCCCCCGCCAGACCCTGAACTGGCAGAATCCCGCCCAACGACTCAACGACCTACTCGTTGCAACCGCCGCCTGAAACCGCCCGC
>JACXUT010000227.1 GCA_014763765.1 Micrococcales bacterium | reverse complement strand
GGCTCCCCCGCGGGCCGCCCGACGGCGACCGTCTCCGACGGCACCGGCTCCCCGACCGCGCCGCTGCCGACGACCCCCGCCGCGGGCACGGCGCCGGCGGCGACGGCGTCCGAGCCGGCCCGGCCGGCCGAGCCGGTGCGACGCACGAGCATCGCCGAGGCCCGCGCGGCGACCGCGCTGACCGCGGACTCGGCTCCTGCCGGCGCGTCGACGACCCCGGCGACCCCGGCGACTCCCGCCGGCACCCCCGCGGCGTCGCCGGACCTCCCGGGCACGGGCCCGTCGGACGCGACGGTGCCGTACGGGGACCCCGCGGCCGCCCCCGCCACGCCCTCGGCCACCGGGGCGCTGCCCGCCGCCGCGGCCCCGCCGGCCGGCGGCACCGAGCGCGCCGACGACGCGGGCCCCGCGCCGGCCGCCGTGCGCTCGCGCCGCGCCGGGTCCGCGGCTCCGCGCCCGGAGCCGGTCCGCCGCCCGGGCGGTGGCGCCGGCCGGCACCTGCTGGGCGTCCTGGTGGGCCTGCTGCTGGGCGCGGTGGGTGTCTGGGTGACCGTGCTGGGTCAGTCGCGGGTGCTCGGGGCGCAGGCACCGGGCTGGGACGCGTCGTACGACCCGGTCGGCGTCGTGCTGGTCACCGCCGGGGTGCTGGTGCTCGCGCTCGTCGTCGGTCTGGGCCTGTGGACGCCGGCGGTGCCGGTGACCGCGGGCCTCGTCGCGGCGGTGGTCGGCGTCGTGTACCTGTACGTGCCGGCGACGACGCACGCGGACACCGTGCGGTGGTTCGCGACGGACAGCACGACGGGGTCGGTGACGCGGGCGACGGTCACCGCGACCTCCGGGACCGTGTTCGTCGTCGGGGCGCTGCTGCTCGCCGCGGGGCTGACCGTCGCGGCAGCCCGGCGCCGGTGGCTGCCCCGCGACTGACCTGCGCCGCCTCCCCTCGCACGGGACGAAAGTCCTACTAGAGTGCGGTGGGCGCGGGCCGCACGGTCCGCCACCCGACCGCACCGACGTCGTTGCGCTGGAGGCACCCGTGGCCGTCGACAACTCCGCTCCGCAGACCGCGCAGCCCACGCCGCCCGAGGGGGACGCGGGCTCCCGGCGCGAGAGCCTGGAGAACCTGCTCACCGAGGACCGCCGGTTCCCGCCGGACCCGGAGTTCGCCGCGCAGGCGAACGCGCACGCGGAGCTGTACGCCTGGGCCAACGCCGCGCCGCTGGAGTTCTGGGCCGAGCAGGCGCGCTCGCTCCTCGACTGGTCGCAGCCGTTCGAGGAGGTGCTCGACTGGTCGGGCGCTCCCGTCGCGCGCTGGTTCGCCGACGGGCGCCTCAACGCGGCGTACAACGCGGTGGACCGCCACGTCGAGGCGGGGAACGGCGACCGGGTGGCGCTGCACTTCGAGGGCGAGCCGGGTGACACCCGCACGCTCACGTACGCCGACCTGCAGCGCGAGGTGTCGCGGGCCGCGAACGCCCTGACCGCGCTGGGCGTGCGCACCGGCGACCGGGTCGCGATCTACCTGCCGATGATCCCCGAGGCCGTCGTCGCGATGCTCGCGTGCGCCCGGATCGGCGCGCCCCACTCGGTGGTGTTCGGCGGCTTCTCCGCGGAGGCCCTGCACTCCCGCATCGTCGACGCCGAGGCGTCCGTCGTCATCACCGCCGACGGCGGCTACCGGCGCGGGGCCCCGAGCCCCCTGAAGCCGACCGTCGACGAGGCGCTCGCCAAGGGCAGCGGCGACCTGGTGCGCCACGTGCTCGTCGTCCGGCGGACCGGCCAGGACGTGCCGTGGACGCCCGAGCGCGACGTGTGGTGGCACGACGCGGTCGACGCGGCCGACGACCACCACGAGCCCGTGGCCGTCGAGGCCGAGCACCCGCTGTTCATCCTCTACACCTCGGGCACGACCGGGAAGCCGAAGGGCATCTTCCACACCACCGGCGGCTACCTCACGCAGACCGCGTGGACGCACCGCAACGTCTTCGACCTCAAGCCGGAGACGGACGTCTACTGGTGCACCGCCGACATCGGCTGGGTGACCGGCCACTCGTACGTCGTGTACGGCCCGCTGGTGAACGGCGCGACCCAGGTGATCTACGAGGGCACCCCCGACACCCCGCACCGCGGGCGCTGGTGGGAGATCGTGCAGAAGTACCGGGTGTCGATCCTGTACACCGCCCCGACGGCGATCCGCACCTGCATGAAGTGGGGCGAGGACGTGCCGGGCGCGTTCGACCTGTCGAGCCTGCGCGTGCTCGGGTCGGTGGGCGAGCCCATCAACCCGGAGGCGTGGACCTGGTACCGCCGGGTGATCGGCGGGGACCGCACGCCCGTCGTCGACACCTGGTGGCAGACCGAGACCGGCGCGATCATGATCAGCCCGCTGCCCGGCGTCACCACGGCGAAGCCCGGGTCGGCGCAGACCCCGCTGCCGGGCATCGCCGCCGACGTCCTCGACGACGACGCGCACCCCGTGCCGAACGGCTCCGGCGGCTACCTCGTGCTGACGAAGCCCTGGCCGTCGATGCTGCGCGGCATCTGGGGCGACGAGCAGCGGTTCCGCGACACGTACTGGTCGCGGTTCCCCGGCCTGTACTTCGCCGGCGACGGCGCCAAGAAGGACGAGGACGGCGACATCTGGCTGCTCGGGCGCGTCGACGACGTCATGAACGTGTCCGGCCACCGCCTGTCCACCACGGAGATCGAGTCGGCGCTGGTGTCGCACCCGTCCGTCGCGGAGGCCGCCGTGGTCGGCGCCGCCGACGACACGACCGGGCAGGCCGTCGTCGCGTTCGTGATCCTGCGCGGGGACGCCGCGGCAGCCTCCCCGGAGGACGTCGCCACGGAGCTGCGCGCCCACGTCGCCCGGCAGATCGGGCCGATCGCCAAGCCCCGCACGATCCTCGTCGTGCCGGAGCTGCCGAAGACGCGCTCCGGGAAGATCATGCGCCGGCTGCTGCGCGACGTGGCCGAGCACCGGCAGGTCGGCGACGCGACCACCCTCGCCGACTCCTCGGTCATGGACCTCATCCAGCAGGGCCTGGCGGCGCCGCGGGCCTGACGGCACGTCGCAGACGTCCGGTGCGTGAGAGGTCGGCGCGCGCACCGCGCGCCCGGTCCGTACGATGGCGCGGTTGCCCCGCCACGGCGGGGCGTGCCGGCCCGCCGGCCCCGGGTTCCACGGGGCGCGCGCCGGCGCCGACCGCAGCGAGACCAGGGGGCACGTCGACATGACCGGGTGGGACCTCACCGCGCGTCGCGCCGTCGACCTCCGCCGGGTCGCCAGCGCGCTCTGTCGCTGACCGCACCCCGGTCCCGGCCCGCCACGCGGGCACCTCCCCCGTCCCCTCCGGGCCGCTGCGGCGCGCCCGGCGAAAGGCCCTGCCATGTCCTCCACCGCACCCGCGGTCCGCGAGCGCTCGCGCGCCCGCACCCTGCTGGGCAGCTTCGGCACCCAGATCGTCCTCGCGCTCGTGCTCGGCGTCGCCCTCGGCGCCGTCGCGCTCGCCATCGGCCCCGTCGACGCCGGGACCGACGCCGAGACGCCGAACTGGCTCACCTCGACGCTCGACACCATCGGCTCGTCGTTCGTCACGCTCCTGCGGGCGATCGTCCCGCCGCTGATCTTCACCGCGATCGTCGCCTCGGTCGCGAACCTGCGGAACGTCGCGAACGGCGCGCGCCTCGCCTGGCGGACGCTGCTGTGGTTCGCGATCACCGCCGCCGTCTCGGTGGTGATCGGCATCGTGCTCGGCCTGGTGCTCCAGCCCGGCAGGCACACGTCCATCTCGCTCGACCAGGCGTCCGACCCGGGCCGGACCGGCTCGTGGACAGACTTCCTGCAGGGCCTCATCCCGGGGAACGTGCTGGGCCTGGGCGCCAGCACGTCCGCGGCGGACGACGGCACGCTCAGCACGTCGGTCAGCTTCAACGCGCTGCAGATCATCGTGGTCGCGATCGTCATCGGCGTCGCGGTGCTGCGCACCGGCCCCAAGGCCGACCCGTTCCTGACGTTCGTGCGGTCGGCGCTCGTCGTCGTGCAGAAGGTGCTGTGGTGGATCATCCGGCTCGCGCCGATCGGCACGCTCGGCCTCGTCGGGCACGCCGTCGCCGCCTACGGCTGGGACTCCCTGGCGTCCCTGGGGCGGTTCGCGGTCGCGGTCTACGTCGGCCTCGCGCTCGTGCTGCTCGTCGTCTACCCGGTGATCCTGCGGCTGAACGGCCTCAGCGTGCTGCGCTGGTTCCGCGGCGCGTGGCCGGCCATCCAGCTCGCGTTCGTCTCCCGGTCCTCGATCGGCACCATGCCGGTCACGCAGCGCGTCACGGAGCGCAACCTCGGCGTCCCGTCGGAGTACGCGTCGTTCGCGGTGCCGCTGGCGGCGACCACGAAGATGGACGGCTGCGCCTCGATCTACCCGGCGATCTCGGCGATCTTCGTCGCGCAGATCTTCGGCATTGACCTGTCGGTGCTCGACTACGTGCTCATCGCGTTCGTGTCGGTCGTCGGGTCGGCTGCCACCGCGGGCCTCACGGGCGCGATCGTCATGCTGACCCTCACGCTGTCGACCGTCGGGCTGCCGCTCGCGGGCGTCGGGCTGCTGCTGGCCATCGACCCGATCCTCGACATGGGCCGCACGGCCGTGAACGTCGCGGGCCAGGTGCTGGTGCCGACGATCGTCGCGAAGCGCGAGGGCATCCTCGACCAGGCGCAGTACGACTCCGCCCAGGCGGAGGACCTGTTCACCGAGGACGCGGACGCCGCCCCGGGCGCGGACGGCGCGCGCGAGGCCGAGCCGGTCGGCGCGGCCGGGGCCCGCTGAGCGACGCCCGGCTCCTCACACCCGGCCGACCCGCCGGGCCCGCGCGCGCGGGCCCGGCGGGCGGGCGTCAGCGGCTCGGGTGGGTCAGCTCGCCGGAGCGGGCGACCTGCCCGAGCCAGTGCGCGCTGGGCTTCGGCGTGCGCGCGAACGTCTGCCGGTCCCAGGCGATGAGCCCGAACGTCGGCGTGTACGAGCCCCACTCGTAGTTGTCGAGCGCCGACCAGTGCAGGTACCCGCGCACGTCGATGCCGTCGGCCATCGCGTCGTGCAGCCCGACCAGGGCGTCGTGGGTGTAGTCGATGCGGCGGGCGTCGTCCTGCGTGGCGATGCCGTTCTCCGTGACGACCACCGGCACGCCGCCGGTGCGGGCCCACGCGTTGCGGACGCCGATGCCGAGCGCGGGCGGGAAGTACTCCCAGCCGATGAGGGTCTTCTCGACGTCGTCGGCGACGGGCACGGGCCGCCCGTCCCGGTCGATGAACGTGCGCAGGTACGCCTGCACGCCGATCCAGTCGTCGCCGGCGGCCGCGTCGAGGAACACGTCCTCGCGCGGGTACCCGTAGGCGGCCGTCGCCTCGACGGCGTCGGGCGTGGCGGGGTGGTACGCCTGCGTCGCGACGGACCACCCGGACCGCACCTGCCCGACGCCGGACAGCACGTCCCGCGAGCGCCCGTGCGCCGCGATGAGCGCGTCCGTGATCTGCGGGTCGGGCGCCGGCAGGCGGGACGCCGTCATCTCGGTGCCCTCCTCGCCGCGGGTCATCGCGACCATGTTGGGCTCGTTGACGGTGCACACCCACTCGACGTCGTCGCCGAGCACCGGCAGCACCGCCTCGGTGTAGCGGGCGAACAGGTCGGGCGCGACGGGGTTGCGCCAGCCGCCGAGCCTCGCGAACCAGCGCGGGTGCGTGAAGTGGTGCAGCGTCACCGACGGGGTGAGCCCGTGCTCGCGGCAGGTGTCGACCATGCGGCGGTAGTGCTGGAGCTGCGCCCGCGACACGTAGCCCTGCTCGGGCTCGATCCGGGCCCACTCGATGCTGAAGCGGTACGTGTTCAGGCCGAGCCCCGCCAGCAGCGCGATGTCCTCGGGGTACCGGTGGTAGGAGTCGGCGGCGTCGCCGGACGGCTCGGGCAGGTCGGTGCCCGGGGCGTGCTCGCGCACCCACCAGTCGGAGTTCACGTTGTTGCCCTCGACCTGGTGGGCGGCCGTGGCGGCGCCCCACAGGAAGCCGTCGGGGAAGCGGCGGACGGTCATGGGTGGTCCTTCTCGTCGGGGTCGGAGGGGGTCGGGAGGCCTG
>JACXUT010000226.1 GCA_014763765.1 Micrococcales bacterium | reverse complement strand
CGCGCAGCTCGAGCCACGCGAGCCCGGGCAGCCGCATCTCGGCACGCAGCCGCAGCAGCCGCCCCGGCCGGACGTCCTCGACGCGCCAGAAGTCGACCGCGTCGTCCACGACGAGCCGGCCGGGGTCCCGGCGGCCGCGCCGCAGGCCGGGGCCGCCGACGACGCGGTCGAGCAGGCCGCGGACCCGCCACGCGAGCGTCCAGGAGTACCAGCCGCGTTCGCCCCCGACCGCCTCCAGCACCCGCCACAGCGCCGCGGGGGAGGCGTCCACGGTCGTGCGCCGCTCGTCGACGTAGAGCGAGCCGCCGGCCCAGTCCGGGTCCGAGGGCAGCGGGTCGCTCGGGACGCCGGGGATCCCCGCGGACGACCACCGGGTGGTCACGTCGGCCTCACGGATGCGGGTGAGCGCGAGGCGCACCGCCCGGTCGAAGCCGATCAGCCCGCCGGGCGGGTCGGGGACGTGCTCGGCGATGTCGTGCTCGCGGCACACGACCTCGTGCACGAGGGACTCCACGAGCGGCCGGGCGATCCCGGACGGCACGGGCGTCACCAGCCCGACCCACAGGCTCGACAGCCGCGGGGTCAGCACGCCGACGCCGACGATGATCCGCCGGGGCAGGCCCGCGGCCTCGGCGTACCCCTGCATCATGTCGCGGTACGTGAGGACGTCCGACCCCCCGATGTCGAAGGCCCGGTTGACGTCCGGCGGCATCGACGCGGAGCCCACGAGGTAGCGCAGCACGTCGCGCACCGCGATCGGCTGGATGCGGTTCTCCACCCAGCGCGGCACGGTCATCGCGGGGAGGCGCTCGGTGAGGTAGCGCATCATCTCGAACGACGCGGAGCCCGACCCGAGGATGACGGCGGCGCGCAGCACGGTCGTCGGCACGCCCGAGGCCAGGAGGATCTCCCCGACCTCGGTGCGGGAGGCCAGGTGCGGCGAGAGGTCCTCGACGTCGGGGGCGAGCCCGCCGAGGTAGACGATCCGGCCGACGCCGGCCTCACGCGCCGCGCGGCCGAAGGTGAGGGCCGTCGACCGGTCGCGCTGCTCGAACCGCCGTCCCGTGCCGAGCGAGTGGATGAGGTAGTACGCCACGTCCACGCCGTCGAGCGCGGCGCGGATCTGGCCGGGGTCGGACGCGTCGGCCTGCGCGATCTCGACCGCGTCGTACCAGGGGCGCCCGCGCAGCCGCTCGGGTCGTCGGGCGACGGCGCGCACCCGGTACCCGGCGGCCAGCAGCTCGGGGACCAGGCGGCCGCCGACGTAGCCGGTGACCCCGGTGACGGCGACCAGCGGCGCGTCCCCGCGCGGGCGCCCGTCGTCGCCGACCCCCGGGACGAGGCCGGCGAGGCTCCCCGCGACCGGTTCCGGCAGCAGGTCCTCGCCGGTCGGGCCGGAGCCCGTCGGCCGGGTGCGGGTGGGTGCGGGGGTGTCGTCGTGGGGCACGGTCGCAGTCTGCGTCGCTCGGGGGTGCGACGCATCCGGGCGCCGGCCGGGTGGTCGCGGCGGGCCGGGCGGCGCCATCATGGGGGATGGACGACTGGGCGGCGGTGGACGCGTACCTGACCGGGACCCTGGTCGACGAGGACCCGGACCTCGTCGCGGCGCGGGAGGCGGGGCGGGCCGCGGGCCTGCCGGCGATCGAGGTGTCGCCGCTGCAGGGCAAGCTCCTCGCGCTGCTCTGCACGATGACCGGCGCGCGCCGCGTGCTCGAGTTCGGCACGCTCGCGGGGTACAGCGCGCTGTGGTTCGCCCGGGCCGTGGGGCCGGAGGGGCACGTCACGACGCTCGAGCTCGACCCCGTGCACGCCGCCGTCGCCCGGGAGAACCTCGCCCGCGCCGGTGTGGCGCACCGGGTGGACGTGCACGAGGGCCCGGCCGCGGAGACCGCCCGCGCCCTGGTGGACGCGGGCACCGAGCCGTACGACCTGGTGTTCATCGACGCGGACAAGCCGGGCAACAGCCGGTACCTGGAGCTCGCGGTGGCGCTGTCCCGTCCGGGCACGGTGGTCGTCGTCGACAACGTGGTGCGCGCCGGGGCGGTGGCGGACGCCGATTCGGACGACCCGCGCGTGCAGGGCTCCCGCGCCGTCCTGGACGCGATGGCCGCCCACCCCCGGCTCGAGGCGACCGCGCTGCAGACCGTGGGCAGCAAGGGCTGGGACGGCTTCGCGCTCGCGGTGGTCACGGACTGACCCCGCCGGCGCGTCACGCCCGCAGCAGCGCGAGCGTCTCCTTCTCGCCGACCGCCTGCGAGCGGGTGGGCCGGATCGTGGTGCCGTGCTCCCACAGGTCGACGACGCGCGGGTCGATGTACGACGCGCGGCACACCGCGGGGGTGTTCCCGAGCTCGCCGGACACGTCCTTGACCACCTGCGCGACGACCCGGCGCCGCGCCCGCTCGGACGCCGGGGCGGGCCCGGCCGCCGCGAGGCCGCGCGCCGCCAGCACGGTCGCGTGCCACGTCCGGAAGTCCTTCGGGCTCGCGTCCGGGCCCAGCCGGTTCTTGACGTCGGCGCCGACCTCGGCGCTGGTGATGTCGTGCCAGCCGGCCTCGTCCTGCCAGGCGAGCAGCTCGGGCCCGCCTCCGCGCCGCCGCAGGAGCGTCCCGACCAGCTCCGCCACCTGGGCGTCCTCGACGACGACGTCGCGCACCTGGCCGGACTTCGCGGGGTAGCAGAACCGGACGGCGACCGCGGCGCCGCCGGGGTCCGCGAGCACCTGCACGTGCTCGCGGCGCAGGGTGGCGAGCCCGTACGAGCCGTTGCGCTGCGCGTAGCCCTCGCCGCCGGCCCGGAAGTACGCGAGGTCGAGCAGCCGGAACGCCAGCGCGAGGGCCTTCGCCCGGGGGAAGCCGCCCGCCGCCAGGTCCCGGCGGACCGACCGCCGGGCCGCGGGCAGCCGGCGGGCGACGTCGAGCACGTGGTCGTGCTTGAGGCGGTCGCGGCGGCGGCGCCACTGCTCGTGGTAGAGGTACTGCCGCCGCCGGGCGTCGTCGAGCCCGGCGGCCTGGATGTGCCCGTGGGGCCACGGGCTGATCCACACGTCCCGCCACGCGGGCGGGATGGCGAGCGCCGTGATCCGGTCCAGGTGCACCGGGTCGGTGATCCGGGCGGCGTCGACGTCCAGGTACCAGAACCCGCGTCCGGCGCGCCTGCGCGTCCACCCCGGGGAGTCGATCCGGACCCGTCGCAGCCTCACCACCGGGACACTGTGCACCGGGGCACGGGCGCCCGCCAGCGGAGCGGGAGGGGCGCCGCGCCGGTCAGGACGGGACCCGGACCATGCCCTCCTGCGCGATGGTCGCGACCAGCACGCCCTGCTCGCTGAACACCCGCGTGGTGCCCAGGCCGCGTCCGCCCTGGGCGGTCGGGCTGTCCTGGTCGAACAGCAGCCACTCGTCCACCCGGACGTCCCGGTGCCACCACATGGCGTGGTCGAGGCTCGCCACCGACAGCCCCGGCGTCAGCCAGGACAGGCCGGCGCGGCGCAGCACGGGCTCGAGCATGATCTGGTCGCACGCGAACGCGAGCACGGCGCGGTGCAGCAGCGGGTCGTCCGGCAGGGCGCCCTTGGTGCGCATCCACACGCGCTGCCGGCCGTCGGGCGCCGGCGCGGGGCCGAGGTACAGCGAGCCGCCGACGTGCCGGACGTCGAACGCGCTCTCGTGCGTCCAGAACCGGGCGAGCGGGTGGTCGAGGTGGCCCATGCGGTCCATCGCGGACTCGACGTCCTGCGGCGCGGGGACGTCCGGCATCGGCTGCGTCAGCTCGATGCCCGGCTGGTCCTCCTGGAACGACGCGATCATCGACAGGATCGGCTCGCCGTCCTGCAGGGCGTGCGTGCGGCGGGCGGAGAACGACCGGCCGTCGCGCAGCCGCTCCACGGACAGGCCGATGGGCGAGGCGACGTCGCCGGCGCGCAGGAAGTAGCCGTGCATCGAGTGCGGCAGCCGCCCGTCCGGCACGGTGCGGCCCGCGGCGACGAGGGCCTGCGCGACCACCTGCCCGCCGAACACCCGGCCCCCGGGCTTCGGCAGGTTGGCGGCCACGAGCTCGTCGGGGGTGCCGGAGGGCTGCACGTCGAGGACGGCGAGCAGCGCGGCGATCGGGTCGGGGGTGGGCTCCTGCGCGGTGGTGGCGCCCTGGGCAGCGTCGGTCACGCGCGCCAGGATCTCACGGCCGCGACGCGGTGTTGACGAGCGAGTGCGCGGCCCGCTCCAGGTAGTCCCACAGGACCTCGTGGTGCAGCGGCGGCAGGTCGAGCGCGTCGACGGCGTCCCGCATGTGGCGCAGCCACCGGTCGCGCGCGTCGGTGTCGACCGGGAACGGCGCGTGACGCATCCGCAGCCGGGGGTGGCCGCGCTCGGCGGAGTACGTCGTGGGACCGCCCCAGTACTGCTCCAGGAACATCGTGAGGCGCCGGCGCGCGGGGCCCAGGTCCTCCTCCGGGTACATCGGCGCGAGCACGGGGTCGGCCGCGACGCCCTCGTAGAACCGGTCCACGAGCCGCTCGAACGTCGCGTGGCCCCCGACGGCGTCGTAGAACGACTCGCGCACGCGCTCGGGCGCCGCGCCGGGCGCCGGGGCTGCGGGCGCCGGGGGTGCGGCCGCGGTGAGCGGCAGGGACGGGCCGGCCGGGCGGGGCGCGGGCGTCGGCTGGTCGGCGGTCATGCGTGCCAGTGTCGCACCGGGCAGGACCCGGACCGCCGCCCCCGCCCCCCGCGGACTAGGCTGGTCGCCGAGGCCGCCCTCCGGCGGTCGCGGGGGCGGGACCGGCAGGACGACGGGGGTTCGATGAGCAAGGCAGAGCAGATCCTGGTGGCGCTGGGCGGCGGCGGGAACGTCGTCGACCTGGAGCCGTGCATCACGCGGCTGCGGGTCGAGGTCACCGACCCGCAACGCGTGGACGAGGCCGCCCTCAAGGCGACCGGCGCGTTCGGCGTGGTGCGGTCCGGCCGCATCGTGCAGGTCATCGTCGGGCCGGAGGCGGACAACCTGGCGGCGGAGCTCGACGGCCTGCGCTGAGGCGGGCACGCGGCGAGCCGCGACGGCACGCAGCCCCGGGACCCGGACGACCGGCCCGGGGCTGCGCCGCGTCCGGGCCCGGTGGGCCGCGCCGGGACGGCGGCGGCGCGTGCCCGCGGGGGCAGCCCGGCCCGGCGGTGGTGGCCGCCCGGGGGCGCCGGGGGTGGTGGTCGCCGGACGTGCCCTCAGCCCTGACCGCCGGGCGCGGCCCCC
Organism: Micrococcales bacterium; assembly: GCA_014763765.1. GTDB lineage: Bacteria > Actinomycetota > Actinomycetes > Actinomycetales > Cellulomonadaceae > Cellulomonas. Next base: position 939 of record JACXUT010000226.1, on the reverse strand, counting down.
TCGTCCGTGGGCCGCGCGTCGGTGCCGTCGACGACGACCGCCCCCTGCGCCTGCACGCGCTCGCGGTGCGCCGCCAGCAGGTCCCGCTGCCCGGCGAGCGGCACGTCGGCCTCCTCCAGCGCGTCCCGGACCGCGGCGCGCAGGGCCCGCGCCACGGCCCACTGCCGGGAGGGTGCCGTGCGCTGCGCGATCCGCACCGTCACGGCGTCGAACGTGAGGTCCTCGGCCGTGGTGACCGTCGCGGCGCCCTCGAGCGCGTCGCCGATCTCCGGGTCGGACGCGAGCCGGGCGGCGGCGCCGACCAGCAGGTCCCGCACGCGGTCGAGGTCCGCGAAGTAGTCGACCTTCACCTCGACGACGGCGTTCGCCCAGCCCTGCGTCTTGTTGCCGACCCGCAGCATCGAGCCGTTGGGGACGTACCAGAGCGTGCCGTCCGCGTCGCGGAGCTTCGTCACGCGCAGCCCGACCGCCTCGACGGTGCCCTGCGCGGGACCCGCGTCGACGACGTCACCGACGCCGTACTGGTCCTCCAGCAGCATGAACATGCCGGACAGGAAGTCCTTGACCAGGCTCTGCGCGCCGAAGCCGAACGCCACGCCGACGATGCCCGCGGAGGCGATGAACGGTGCGATGTTCACCCCGAGCTGGTCGAGCACCAGCAGGACGACGATCGAGCCGATGACGATCGCGGCGGTCGACCGCAGCACGGAGCCGATGGTGCGGGCCCGCTGGGTGCGGCGGGCGCTGGCCACGGGGCTGACCTTGCGCAGGGCGGCGGCGACCTCCGTGCCGCCGAGCGGCCGGGTGATCCCGCGCTGGAGCAGCGACGTGCCGTCGGCGATGTGCTCGGTGACGGCCCGGATCAGCCGCCGCACCAGCAGCAGCGACACGACCCCGGCCACCACGATGATCGCGATGCGCAGGCCCGGGCCGAGCAGC
>JACXUT010000225.1 GCA_014763765.1 Micrococcales bacterium | reverse complement strand
GCTGTCCACGCACTACGGGGTGGGCGAGGAGTGGGGGATCGTCGACGGGGACGTCACCGCCGCGGAGGCCCACGTCGCGGCGTTCGTCGCGCAGCTCGAGGCGCGCGACGACTACCCGTACGACACCGCCGTCGTGCACGCCGCCAACGACAACCGGTGGCCGACGGCGCTGTGGCTGGACGTCGTGCGGCACTGGAACGCCCGCCACCCGGAGCTGCCCATGCGCACGGCGACGGTCGACGAGGCGCTGGACGTGCTGCAGCCGCAGGCCGAGGCCGCCGACGTGCCCGTGGCCCGCGGCGAGTGGTCGGACTGGTGGGCGCACGGGCACGGCTCGACGGCGCGGGAGGTCGCCGTCTACCGGGAGGCCCGCAGCCTCGCGCGGGCGGCGCAGACCACGCTCGGCCTCACGCGGCTGCGGGGCGACGGCGAGCCGGCGCTCGCGGACGTCATCGGCTACCGCCGCGGGCCCGTGCGCGTGCGGTCGGACGCCGAGGTGGCGCGGGACCTGGAGCGCGTCGACCACGAGCTGCTGCTGTTCGGCGAGCACACCTGGGGCTCCTGGGAGACCTACTCCAAGCCGTACTCCACGTTCTCGCACTCGCACTGGAACGCGAAGGCCGGCTTCGCCTACGGGGCGTTCGACCTGGCGCGGGACCTCGCCGTCGAGGGGCTGTTCCGGTTCGCGGCCAGCGGGCCCGGCGCGGCGGCCGGCGGCGCGGAGGGCGCCGGCGGGACCCGGGTGCTCGTGGTCAACCCGACCGAGCGCACCCGCACCGAGCCCGTCGACGTCGAGGTCGCCGGCCGCACCCGGGCCCGCACCGTGGCGACGGTCCCGCCCTTCGGCGTCGCGGTGGTGCCGCTGCCCGCGGCGCCCGGCGCGTCACGGACGGCACGGGAGCTGACCTGGGGCGCGTACCGGGTGGCGGTGGACCCGGCGCGCGGCGGCGTCGTCTCGCTGGTGCACCTGCCCTCGGGCCGCGAGCTGGTGGACGGCGGCGCCGGGCACGGGCTGGGGGCGGTCGTCACCGAGACCGTCGTCCCGGGCAGCACCCACCCGATGGTGGTGCGGGACCCGAAGGACTTCCACCCCGACTTCCCCGGCCCGGACTTCGACCGCCGGCACGCGACCGGCGACGAGGAGCCGGTCGTCACCGAGGGCGACGGCTGGGCGCGGATCTCGTGGCGGACCACCCCGCCCGGCCTGCCGGCCGCGACGACCACCCTGACGCTGTACCGGGACGTCGACGTGGTGGACCTGGCCGTCGCGCTGGTGAAGCCCGAGTCGTTCGGGCCGGAGAGCATCCACGTGGCGTTCCCGTTCCGCGTGGACGGCCCCCCGGAGTTCCTGCTCGAGACCGCGGGCGCGGTGTACGCCGCCGAGACCGAGCAGCTGCCCGACACCAGCAAGGACTGGTACTCGGTGCAGCACGCCGTCGGGGTGCACGGCGCGGCGGGCGGGCCGGGCGTGCTGTGGGGCACCGTCGACGCGCCGCTGGTGCAGGTCGGCGGGCTGCACACGGGCGAGTGGGCACGCACCCTGCGACCCGCGAGCGGCTACCTGTCGTCGTGGCTCATGAACAACCTGCACTTCACGAACTTCCAGGCCCGGCAGGAGGGCACCCGCACCTACCGCTACCGGTTCGCCGCCGCCGACGCCGTGACGCGCGAGGCCGTGCGCGTGCTCGGGCGGGACCTCGCCGAGCCGCTCCAGGCCCGCGCGTACGACGGCCCGGTGGCGTTCACCGGCCGGTCGGGTCTGCGGGTGGAGCCCGCGGAGCGGGTGCTGGCGGAGGTGCGCCCGCTGCCCGGGCCCGCGGACGGCGACGGCGCCGGCGGCGTGCGGGTGCGGCTCCGGAACCCGGGCGCCGACCCCGTCGAGGCGGCCGTGTCCTGGGACGGCGCGGACGTGGCCGGCGGGCAGCGGGTCACGCTCGGCGCCCACGGGGTGGCCGACGTCGTGCTGCGCCGCGTCCCGGGGTGAGCCACCGCGGGTGAGCGGGCGACCCGGTGCCGGCGCGCGACCCGGTGCCGGCGCGCAGCCCGGTGCCGGCACGCGGAGGGTCCGCGCCGGCACCGGGAGCGCGTCAGGCCGGGTCGTCCTCGGAGGCCGCCTCGGTCGGCGCCGGCCGGCCCGTGGCGTCCGGGTGGCTGCCCTGCGTCGGGGTCAGGCCCGCGGTCGCCCGGTGCGCGTCGGCGTCGCGCGCCTCGCCGCCGCCCGCGGGCACGTCGGGCGCCACGGGGGTGGTGCGGACCTCGGACGCGGCGCCCGACCGGTCGGCGCCGGCCGTGCCGTCCGTTGCGTCAGGGCCGCCCGCTGCGTCGCGCGTGCCCTCGTCCAGCGGGCGCTCGACCAGGTCGACCTCCCGCACCGGCGCCTGCGGGTCCGCCGGGACGACGAACGTCCGCAGCTGGTACGGCCCGAACTCCGCCTCCACGGTGCGCCCCACGAGGGGCAGCTCCAGCCGGGCGGTCGCCGCGCTGCCGCGGGTCTCGACCGCCCGCACCACCAGGTCGGCGCCCCCCGGCCCGTCGGTCGCGTCCTCGGTGCCCTTGAGCGCCGTGATGGCCACCGGGCCGGCCTGGTCGGACGCGAAGGACCCGGTCCGGGGCAGCGTGCCGGCGTGGAACGACTCGAGCATGGCCCGCACCGGCGAGCCGAGCAGCGCGGCGCGGCGCCCCGGGTCGGCGGCGTGCCGGTCCCCGTCGTGCACGACGAGCTCGTAGGAGAACCGCTGGATGCCCATGTCCTGGTAGGCGTACACGTCGTCGCCGTCCAGCAGGCGCGGGTCGTGCCACGCGTACACGGGGCTGCGGACGGCCGTCACGCCGATGCTCGGCTGCTCCCCGGGGGAGACGTCGTAGCCGTGCTTGTTGGTCACGACCACCGTGAGGCCCGCGGGGCGGCCGTCGAGCGTGCCGGTGAGGTCCACCCAGCCCTGCCCGGGCTCCTCGGCGCCGTCCACCGGCCGCTCCAGCTCCGCGTAGGGGATCTGGTAGGTGGCGCGCGGGTCGGTCAGCGCGGTGGGGAACCGGAGCTTGAGCAGGTGCGCGGGCTCCCGCCAGTCCAGCGTGACGTCGACGCGCAGCACCGGCGAGTCGTGCTCGAGCAGCAGCTCCTCGATCATCGTCGAGGCGCCCCACTCCCGCTCCACGCGGACCCGGGCGCGCAGCGGGCCGGTCTCCCGCACGACGATCCGCGCCGTCGCCATCGTGTCGCCCGGCCACGCGTACGACACGACGCGGTGGCCCCAGGTGTCGGTCGGGTCGTCGCAGACCTGGGTGTGCTGCGCGCCGTCCACGCCGCGCATGACGTCGAGGCCCGTGCGCTTGTCGAGGTAGGACGCGATCCAGCCGGTCGCCGGGTCGAGCTCGATGCGCACGAGGTCGTTCTCGAGCACCGTGCCCGGCACGCTCCCGGACACCGTCAGGGCGCCGGGCGCCCCCGCGCTCCACTCGGGACGGGCGGGCTCGGCGGCCATGCGCACGCGGTACAGCCGGTAGCCGAGGGGCGGCACGTCGGCCCGCAGCACGAGCGCGCCGCGGCCGGTCTGGTTGGTGGTCGCGCGGGACTGGGTGGGCTGCGCGACGACGACGCGGCCCTCGTCGTCGACCACGTGCACCGCGCCGGGGTGCGAGCCGTAGTGCAGCTCGACGTCGGTCGACACCGACCACGGGTGGGGGTTGAAGACGAGGACGGGCTGGCTGCCCTCCTCCAGCGGCACGTCGACCTGCCGGGCGATCGTGTTGTGCGCGCGCGTGATGATGCGCTTCGCGATGGCGACGGCCTCGCCGAGCTGGTCGCGCGCGTCGTCGTAGGCGTGCTCGATCGCGGACCCCGGCAGGATGTCGTGGAACTGGTTGAACAGCACCTGCTTCCAGGCGCGCTCCAGGTCCTCCCGGGGGTAGGGCGTGCCGTCGTGCACGGCGGTGACGGCGGCCCAGCGCTCCGCGGAGAGCAGCGCGTACTGCGCGCGCCGCTGCCACGCCTTGATGCCGGAGTGCGCGGAGTAGCAGCCGGGCGCGTGGTGCTGCAGGTCGTCGGTCCACACGGTCAGGCCCTCCCGGAACTCCGGGCCGCGCGCGTGGACCCCGTCGAGGTACTCGCGCGGCGACGACATGCGCAGGCGGCCGAAGGACCCCATGCGGTCGTAGCGGTGGATGGACTCGATGTTCGCGATGGTCGGGCCGCCGCCGTGGTTGCCGACCCCGTACAGCACCATGACGTCGCCGAGCGAGCGGTCGAGGGTCCCGAGGGCCTTGTCGACCTGGCCGTCGACGGAGCCGGGCGGGGAGCAGTACTCGAACGGGATGCGGTAGCCGAGCACCTCGGACCCGTCGGGCGCGCGCCACCGGAACAGGGTGTCGTCGAGCTCGCTCTCGTGCGGGCCGGGCCGCAGGAACAGGTACGAGTCCATGCCCTGCCCGCGCAGCACGGCCGGCAGGCCGGCGCTGTGGCCGAACGGGTCGGCGTTCATGCCGACGGTCGCGGGCTGCCCGAACCGCGAGATCAGGTACCGCTGCCCGTACAGGCCCTGCCGGGCGAACGACTCGCCCATGGGCATGTTGCAGTCCGGCTCCACCCACCAGCCGCCGACGTTGACCCAACGGCCCTCGGCGACGCGCTCGGTGATGCGGGCGAACAGCTCGGGGTCGGACTCCTCGACCCAGGACAGCAGCACCACCTGGTCGCACGTGAAGACGAAGTCCGGGTACTCGTCCATGCGGTGGATCGCGGACCAGAACGTCGCGCGCGCCTCCTGGTAGCCCTCCTGCCACGGCCACAGCCACACGGGGTCGATGTGCGAGTTGCCGATCATGTGGATGGTCCGGTCCGGCGTCGCGTGCGGGCGGGGCACCGCCGGCAGGTCCCGGGGCTGGGCACCGGCGGGTGCGTTCGACACCGGTGCGCCGGTGGTGTGGCGGGGCCTGCTCATGTCGCTCCTCGTGCGTCGTCGCGCGGGTCCGGTCCTGTGCGCACGATCGTACGCTGCAATCGATCCCATATCGAGCGACCGGGTGGTGTCAACCCGCGACGTCGCCGCACGTCGGGGTGCGTCGAGTGTGCGACGACGCACACGTGTGCGGCGATTGACACCCGCGGACGGCGGCCGGTTGCATGGTCGCCATGTCACGTCGCGGAGGACGTCTGCAGGCCGGTGTCGTCGAGGGGTTCTACGGCCCGCCGTGGAGCCACCAGGAGCGGCTCGACCTGCTCGCCGCCGCCCCGTCCCTCGGGCTCGACACCTCCCTGTACGCGCCCAAGGACGACCCGTGGCACCGCGAGCGCTGGCGCGAGCCGTACCCGCCGGACGCCCTCGCGCGCCTCGGGGAGCTCGCCGCCGCGGCGCGGGACGCCGGGGTGGCGTTCGTCTGGTCCGTCGCCCCCGGCCTGTCCATGCGGTACGCGGACGACGCCGACCACGCCGCGCTCGCCGCGAAGGCCGAGCAGGTGCGGGCGGCCGGCGTGCGCGACGTCTGGCTGCTGTTCGACGACGTGCCCGACCGGCTGGCCGACCCCGCGGACGCCGACCGGTACGGCGACGGGCCCCACGGCGCCGGCCGGGCGCACGGGGAGGCGGCCGCGCGGTTCCGGGAGGCGTTCCTGCTGCCGCACGGCCTCGACCACCCGATGACCGTCTGCCCCACTGACTACGCCGGGTGCGGGCCCTCGCCCTACCGCGCCGGGCTTGCGGAGACGCTGCCCGCCGACGCGCGCGTGCTCTGGACGGGGCGGGACATCGTCGTCGGGGAGGTCACCCGCGAGGACGTCCTCGCCGCGGCCGCCGCGTTCGGGCGCCGCCTGGTGCTGTGGGACAACTACCCGGTCAACGACTTCGACCGCACGCGGCTGTTCCTGGGGCCGCTGACCGGGCGCCCCGCCGACGTCACCGGCCTGCCGCTCGACGGCGTGGTCGCGAACGCGATGATCGAGGCGCTGCCGTCCCGGCTGCCGCTCGCGACCGTCGGCGCCTGGGCGCGGGATCCCGCCGCGTACGACCCGGCGCGGGCGGGCGCCGCGGCGCTGCGGGCCGTGGCCGGGGACCGGGCGGCGCAGGTCGCCCCGCTGGTGCGGGCCTGCTCGTCCTGGCCGCCGTCGGCGCCGCGGGACCCGGGGCTGGCCGCGCTCCTGGAGGGGGCGCTGGCCGGGGACGCGGTCGCCGTCGCGGAGGTCCGGGGGCGGATGCGGG
>JACXUT010000224.1 GCA_014763765.1 Micrococcales bacterium | reverse complement strand
CGCCGAGGCTGAGCGCGGTTCCAGGGCGTGTCCTGGCATCTCGGCGGATTGGACGAGTGAGTGCTCACTCATTTACGATCGACGGCGTGGAGCAGACCAGGACCGGGCGCGCGCGGCCGATGAGCCGCGAGGAGCGTCGCGACGCCATCGCGACCGCGACCATCCCCCTGCTCGTCGAGCACGGCTCCCAGGTCTCCACCCGGCAGATCGCCCTCGCGGCCGGCGTCGCGGAGGGCACCCTGTTCCGCGCGTTCGACGACAAGGTCGAGCTGCTGCGCACCGCCGCCGAGCGCGCGCTGGACCCGCAGGTCGGCGTCCGGGAGATCGAGGCGCTGCCGCAGGCGGCGTCGCTCGCGGACGAGCTGGCGCAGGTCGCCCGGGTCGTCCTCGACCACGGCCGTCGCGCGCGGCGCGTCATGGTCGGGCTGCACACGCTGCTCGCGTCGGACGAGGGCCGGCGGGCGGAGCGGATCCGGGAGGCGCGCGGTGCGGACGTCACCGGCCGGGACGCCCCGCGCCACGCCGGCCGCGCGAGCGGGCCGGACGCCGAGGCCGGCGCGTTCCGCCCGCCGGTCCCGCACGGCCGCGGCCACCCCGCGATGCCGGGACGCGACGCCCTCACGCGCGCGCTCGCCGAGGAGAAGGCCGTGGTCACGAGGCGGCTCGCGGCGTACGCCGGCGACCTGCGCGTGGAGCCCGAGCGGCTCGCCGGGGTCCTCCTGGCCGCCGTGATGGGTCACGGCTTCCCGTTCCTGCCCGAGGACGCCGACGCCATGGTCGCGGACCTCGTCGAGGTCCTGCTGCACGGCGCCGCCCGCACCTGACGGCACGTCGCACCCCCTGTCGTGCCGGGCTCGCCCCCGTCGACGCGACCTCACGACGCCCGCCCGCCGGACGCCGAACCGCCCGGCCGCCGTGCCGGACGACCCGCCCCCACCCCGTCCGGAACCTCAGGAGTCCCATGCTGCTCCGCCTGCTCCGCGAGCACCTGCGGCCGTACCGAGCCCAGGTGGCCGCCGTGCTGCTGCTCCAGCTCGCGCAGACCGTCGCCACCCTGTACCTGCCCACGCTCAACGCGGACATCATCGACAAGGGCGTCGCCGTCGGCGACACCGGCTACATCATGCGCATCGGCGCCGTCATGCTCGGCATCAGCCTGCTCCAGGTGATCTGCTCCGTGAGCGCCGTCTACTTCGGCGCGCAGGTCGCGATGTCGTTCGGCCGCGACGTGCGCGAGCGCCTGTTCACGCACGTGCAGACGTTCTCGGCGCGCGAGGTCGGGCAGTTCGGCGCGCCGTCGCTCATCACCCGCACCACCAACGACGTGCAGCAGGTGCAGATGGTGGCGCTGCTGTCCTTCACCATCATGCTGATGGCGCCGATCATGCTGGTCGGCGGCATCGTGCTCGCCCTGCAGCAGGACGTCGCGCTGTCGAGCCTGCTGCTGGTGGTCGTGCCGGTGCTCGCCGCGGTGGTCGGCTTCATCGTGTCGCGGATGGTCCCGTACTTCCGCACGATGCAGCAGCGCATCGACGCGATCAACCGGGTCATGCGCGAGCAGATCACCGGCCTGCGCGTCATCCGGGCGTTCGTGCGCGAGCGCCGGGAGGCGGAGCGGTTCGAGGTCGCGAACGACGCGCTGTTCGACACGTCGCTGCGCGCCGGCCGGCTGATGGCGCTGATGTTCCCGGTCGTCATGCTCATCATGAACGTGACGAGCGTCGGGGTGCTGTGGTTCGGCGCCCAGCGCATCGACGCGGGGGACATGCAGATCGGCGCCCTGACGGCGTTCCTCTCCTACATCATGTACATCCTCATGGCCGTGATGATGGCCTCGATGATGTTCGTCATGGTGCCGCGCGCCGTGGTGTCCTCGGAGCGCATCACCGAGGTGCTCGACACCGAGAGCTCGGTCGTCCCGCCCGCCGCGCCCGTCGAGCTCCTCCGCCCGGAGGGCCGCCTCGAGCTGCGGGACGTCGAGTTCCGCTACCCGGGGGCCGAGCGGGCCGTGCTGCACGGCGTCGACCTGGTGGCCGAGCCGGGGCAGACCACTGCCGTGATCGGCTCGACCGGTTCCGGGAAGACGACCCTGGTGAACCTCGTGCCGCGGCTCTTCGACGTGACCGGCGGCTCGGTGCACATCGACGGCGTCGACGTGCGCGAGCTCGCGCCGGACACGCTGTGGAGCCTGATCGGGCTGGTGCCGCAGCGTCCGTACCTGTTCAGCGGGACGGTCGCCTCGAACCTGCGGTACGGCAACCCCGACGCCACCGACGAGGAGCTGTGGCACGCGCTCGAGGTGGCGCAGGCGCGGTCGTTCGTCGCCGAGATGCCCGGTGGCCTGGACGCCCCGATCGCCCAGGGCGGCACGAACGTCTCCGGAGGTCAGCGGCAGCGGCTCGCGATCGCCCGGGCGCTGGTCCGCCGGCCGGCCGTCTACCTGTTCGACGACTCGTTCTCCGCGCTCGACTTCGCCACGGACGCCGCGCTGCGGGCCGCCCTGGTGCCGGAGACGCGGCGCTCGGCGGTGGTCGTGGTCGCGCAGCGCGTCGCGACGATCCGCGACGCCGACCGCATCGTCGTGCTCGACGAGGGCGCGGTGGTCGGCACCGGCACGCACGCGGAGCTGATGGAGAGCTGCCGCACCTACCAGGAGATCGTGTACTCGCAGATCAGCGCGGAGGAGGCGGCATGAGCGCCGAGAACGAGGGCCGCGGGCCCGCCGGGACCGCCCCCGACACCGCCACCGAGCCGCCCGCCCAGGCGTCCGCCGCGGCGGCACCGGCGGCGCGCCTGCCCCGCCCCCGCGGCGGCGGCATGGGTCCGATGGGCGGCATGGGGATGCCGGGGGAGAAGTCCCTCGACTTCAAGGCCTCGGGCCGCCGCCTGCTGGGCGTCCTGCGGCCCGAGCGGTGGCGCCTGGCGCTCGTCATGGTGCTCGGCGTCGTCTCGGTGGCCCTCGCGGTCACCGGGCCGAAGGTGCTGGGCAACGCCACGAACGTCATCTTCGAGGGCATCATCGGCCAGCGGCTGCCGGCGGGCACCACGCAGGCCCAGGCCGTCGAGGGGCTGCGCGCCCAGGGGCAGGACCGGCTCGCCGACATGCTCGGCGCCATGCAGGTGGTCCCCGGCCAGGGCGTCGACTTCACCCGACTGCGCACGCTGCTGCTGGCGGTCGTCGCGATCTACGTCGGGTCGGCGCTGTTCAGCTGGCTGCAGGGCTACATCACCACCGGTGCCGTCCAGCGCACCGTCGCGGGCCTGCGGCGCGACGTCGAGGCCAAGCTCGGCCGGCTGCCCCTGAAGTACTTCGACGGGCAGCCGCGCGGCGAGGTGCTGAGCCGGGTCACCAACGACATCGACAACGTCGCGCAGACCCTCCAGCAGACCCTGTCGCAGCTCATCACCTCCGTGCTGACGGTGCTCGGTGTGCTGGCGATGATGTTCTGGATCTCGCCGCTGCTCGCGGTGGTGGCGCTGGTGACGATCCCGCTGTCGGTGGTCGTGACCACGGCGATCGCCAAGCGCTCGCAGCCGCAGTTCGTCCGGCAGTGGCGGGTGACCGGCACGCTGAACGCCCACATCGAGGAGATGTACACCGGTCACGCGCTGGTGAAGGTGTTCGGGCGGCAGCAGCAGGCGGTGCAGGAGTTCCACGACCAGAACGCCGACCTGTACGCCGCGTCGTTCCGGGCCCAGTTCATCTCGGGCGTGATCCAGCCGGCGATGGGGTTCATCGCGAACCTCAACTACGTGATCGTCGCGGTGGTCGGCGGCCTGCGGGTCGCGTCCGGCTCCATGACGCTCGGCGACGTCCAGGCGTTCATCCAGTACTCGCGGCAGTTCACGCAGCCCATCACGCAGATCGCGTCGATGATGAACCTGCTGCAGTCCGGCGTGGCGTCGGCGGAGCGGGTGTTCGACCTGCTCGACGCGCCGGAGCAGGACCCGGACCCGGCCCGGCCCGAGCGGCTGCCGGAGCGCGTCGCGGGGCGCGTCGTCTTCGAGGACGTGTCGTTCCGGTACGTGCCGGAGACGCCGCTCATCGACGACCTGTCGCTGGTCGCCGAGCCCGGGCGGACGGTCGCGATCGTCGGCCCGACCGGGGCGGGCAAGACCACGCTGGTCAACCTGCTCATGCGGTTCTACGAGATCGACGGCGGCCGGATCACGCTCGACGGCGTCGACACCCGGAGCCTCACCCGGGACGACCTGCGCTCGCAGGTCGGCATGGTGCTGCAGGACACGTGGCTGTTCGGCGGCACGATCCGCGACAACATCGCCTACGGGGTCGAGGACGTGGACGAGGACCGGCTGGTCGAGGCCGCGGTCGCCACGCACGTCGACCAGTTCGTGCGGGCGCTGCCCGACGGCTACGACACCGTGATCGACGACGAGGCCGCGAACCTCTCGGCCGGCGAGAAGCAGCTGCTGACGATCGCCCGGGCGTTCCTGGCGGACCCGGCGATCCTCGTGCTCGACGAGGCGACGTCGTCGGTGGACACCCGCACCGAGGTGCTCGTGCAGCAGGCGATGAACGCGCTGCGCTCGGGGCGGACGTCGTTCGTCATCGCGCACCGGCTGTCGACCATCCGCGACGCCGACCTGATCCTCGTGATGGAGCGCGGCGCCATCGTCGAGCAGGGCTCGCACGACGAGCTGCTGGCCGCGGGCGGGGCGTACGCCAGGCTGTACGCCAGCCAGTTCGCCGCGGCGGCCGCGTCCGTCGAGGACTGAGCCGACCGCTCCCGGCCCGGTGGCGCCCACGTGCCACCGGGCCGGAGGGCCCGCCGCCCGCCCGGCCGTGACCAGTAGGGTCGGCGCGTGACGACACGCACCGCGGCGGACGCGCCGCGGCTCCACCGGGACCGGTTCACGCTCACCCTGTACGGGTCGTTCGTCACGTGGGGCTGGTTCCTCTACTCGTTCAACCCGAGCGTGCCGCTGCTCGCGCGCGAGCTCGACGTGTCCCACGCCCAGGCGGGCCTGCACGGCACCGCGATGGCCGTCGGGGCGGTGGTGGCCGCGGCCCTCACGCCGCGCGCCGTACGGCGGTTCGGGCGTCGCGCGGTCGCGGTCGGCGCCGGCGCGGTCGTCGCCGTGGGCACCGCCCTGCTGACGACCGGGACGCTGCTGGCCCTCACCCTGGCCGCCGTCGTGGTGCTGGCCGTCGGCGGCAACATGCTCATCAGCGCCTCGCAGACCGGGCTGGCCGACCACCACGGCCGCGCCGCGTCCGCCGCGGTGACGGAGGCGAACGGCGTGGGGTCGGGGCTCGGGCTGCTGGGGCCGCTCGCGGTCGGCGCGTGCGTCGCGATCGGTTGGGGCTGGCGCCCGGCGGTGGCCGTGACCGGCGTGATCGCGCTGGTGACCGCGCTGCTCATCCGGCGCCTGCCCGCCGACGGCGCGCTCGGCCGGGGCCGGACCGCGCCGGCCGCGGTCGTGACCGGCGCCCCCGCGACGGACCCGGACGCGGACGCCGTGGCGGCGACCGCCGCGGCTGCCGCACCCGCCGCGGACGCCGCACCCGCCGCGGACGCGGCCCGGGCCGTCCCCGCCGCCGCGACGCAGCGGGCCGTGCACGCCTCGCGCTGGTTCCTCGTCACCATCGTCGCCGCGATCGCGATCGAGAACGCCACCACGTACTGGGCCACCGACCTCGTGCGGGAGCGCACCGGGGCCGGCGCGGGCATCGCGACCGCCACGACCGCGGGCCTGGTCGCCGGCATGACCCTCATCCGGTTCGTCGTCGGGCCGCTGTCGCTGCGGGTGTCGCCGGCGCGGCTGCTGGCGGGGGCGTTCGGCGTCGCGGTCGCCGGCTGGGCGGTGCTGTGGACGGCTACCAGCGCGTCGGTGGCGCTCGCGGGGCTGTTCCTCGCGGGGCTCGGGTACGGCGCGCACTACCCGCTCGGCATCTCGCTGCTGCTCGGCGCGGCCGCGGGCGCCACCGACTCCGCGCAGGCCCGCGCCACGGTGGCCGGCGGGCTGGCCATCGGCATCGCGCCGTTCCTGCTGGGGGCGCTGGCCGACGCCGTCGGGTCGCACACGGCGTTCGTCATCGTGCCGGTCATCGCGGTGGCCGGCGGCGTCGCCGCCCTGGCGGGCGCCCGGGCGTGGCGGCGCGAACGACCCGCGGTGGCGGCGGCGCTCTGAGGCGCACGCGCCGCCCGCGGTCCCCCGGGTACGGTGCGCAGGACCCGTCGCCTGCCCGGAGGAGCCCCGCCCGCATGTCCGCCACCC
>JACXUT010000007.1 GCA_014763765.1 Micrococcales bacterium | reverse complement strand
CGGCCGGCTCGGCGGGCTGCTCCGCCGCGGGGGCGGGCTGCTCGGCGGCGGGCGGCGCGGCAGCGGGCGGCACGGCATCGACGGCGGGCTGGGCGTCGGCGGCCTGCGCGGCCTCGACGGCGGGGGCGTCCGCGGCAGGCGCGGCCTTGCGGGTGGACCGGCGCCGGCGCGGGGCGGGCTCCGGCTCGGCGACGGCCACGGGCTCCGCCTGGGCCGTTGCGCCGGCGGCGGACTCGTCCGCCTGGTCCTCGTCCTGCGCGGCGGCCTCGGCGGCGAGCTGCGCCTTGGTCTTGCGGGGCGTGCGGCGCCGGACGGGCTTCGCGGGCGCCTCGTCGGCGGCCGGCGCGGCGTCCGCGGACGGCGCGGCCACGGCGGGCGCGTCGGCGGCGGGCTCGGCGGCCGGGGCGCCGGGCGACCCGGCGGCCTTCGTCACGCGCTTGCGGGGGGTGCGGCGCGGCCGGGCGGTCGCCTCGGCCTGCTCACCCCCCGGTGCTGCTGCGGGGGTGGTGTCCGAGGTGTTGTCGAGCGTCACGCGTGGTGCTCCTGCAAGCCCGGGTACGCCGGCCACACGCGCGGCGCCCTCGGGCGGTCGGTCGTCGCTCGCGTCCCCGCGGCGACGGAAGTCGTCGGTGTCGGCCGCTGCACGGGCGTTCGGCGCCATCGCCTGCCTGGCGCGGCAGTCCGGGTGGACCGTCCGCGGCCGGCGGCGCCTGGCGAGCGCGATGCGCTGGTGCGGCGAGCACGGTGGGCGCCCGGGGTGTGTGGATCCCGGGAGTCCGCCGTCAGTATCGCACAGTGCCCTAGATCACGCTCGTGAAGCGCGTCACGATGAGACGACGCGGCGTCAGATCGCGGGACCTTCGTCCTACCCTTGTGAAGCCGCGCGCAATACCTTCGGAGAGCGGCCGGCACCTAGGCCGTACGGCCCCCCACTCGCACCTGCTCCTGGACGGATCGCCCATGGAAGCCCTCGATCTGGCTCGCTGGCAGTTCGGTGTCACCACCGTCTACCACTTCATCTTCGTCCCGCTGACGATCGGGCTCGCGCCGCTCGTCGCGATCATGCAGACCATCTGGGTGCGCACCGGCAACGAGGCCTGGCTGCGCCTGACCAAGTTCTTCGGCAAGCTCCTGCTCATCAACTTCGCCATCGGCGTGGCGACGGGCATCGTGCAGGAGTTCCAGTTCGGGATGAACTGGTCCGAGTACTCCCGCTTCGTCGGCGACGTGTTCGGCGCGCCGCTCGCCATGGAGGCCCTCGCCGCCTTCTTCGTGGAGTCCACGTTCCTCGGCCTGTGGATCTTCGGCTGGGACAAGCTCCCCAAGAAGATCCACCTGGCGTGCATCTGGGCGGTCGCGATCGCGACGAACCTGTCGGCCTACTTCATCCTCGCGGCCAACTCGTGGATGCAGCACCCCGTGGGCGCGATCTTCAACACCGAGACCGGGCGCGCCGAGATGAACGACATCGGGGCCGTCCTCACCAACAACACGCTGCTCGCGGCCTTCCCGCACACCATCACCGCGGCGTTCCTCACCGCGGGCACCTTCGTCGCCGGCATCGCCGCCTGGTGGATGGTGCGCCTGGTGCGCCAGGGCCACGCCGAGAAGGCGCGCACCGTCTACCGCCCGGCCGTGATGCTCGGCGTCGTGACCATGCTCATCTCGGGCGTCGGCCTCGCGATCACCGGCCACGCTCAGGGCCAGCTCATGTTCGAGCAGCAGCCCACCAAGATGGCGGCGGCCGAGGCCGTGTGCGTCACCGAGGACGGCGCGGCGTTCTCGCTGTTCGCGGTGGGCGACCTCACCAACAACTGCGAGGGCGTCACGCACTACCTGCAGATCCCGGGCCTGCTGTCGTTCCTCGCGAACAACGACTTCAACTCGACGATCGAGGGCGTGGACGACCTCCAGGCGCGGTACGAGGAGCAGTTCGGCGAGGGCGTGAACTACATCCCCGACCTCACGGTGACGTACTGGTCGTTCCGCCTCATGATCGGCTTCGCGCTCGGCTCCGTCGCGCTCGCGCTGTCGGCGCTGTGGCTCACCCGCAAGGGCCGGGTCTCGGACAACACGTGGCTCGCCCGCATCGCGCTCATCGCGATCCCGACCCCGTTCCTCGCGTCCGCGTTCGGGTGGATCTTCACCGAGATGGGCCGCCAGCCCTGGGTCGTCTACCCGAACCCGACGGGCGTCGACGGCGTCTGGCTGCTCACGCAGCGCGGCGTCTCCGAGGTGGTCTCCCCCACCACGGTGGTCATCTCGATGGCCGCGTTCACCCTGCTGTACGGGGCGCTCGCCGTGGTCTGGTTCAAGCTCATGAAGCGCTACGCCGTCGAGGGCGTCGCGGACACCGAGAAGGACGTCAGCCCCGACAACCCGGACAACAAGCCCGACAACTCCCCGGACGCCGCGGACCGCCCGCTGTCGTTCGCCTACTGACGGACGGAGGGACTGACCGACATGGAGCTCTCGACTCTCTGGTTCCTGCTCATCGCCGTCCTGTGGACCGGTTACCTGGTCCTCGAGGGGTTCGACTTCGGCGTCGGCATGCTGCTGCCGTTCCTCGGCCGCAAGGACAAGGACCGCCGGGTGATGATCAACACGATCGGCCCGGTCTGGGACGGCAACGAGGTGTGGCTGCTCACCGCCGGCGGCGCGACGTTCGCGGCGTTCCCCGAGTGGTACGCCACGATGTTCTCCGGGTTCTACCTCGCCCTGCTACTGATCCTGCTCGCGCTGATCATGCGGATCGTGGCGTTCGAGTGGCGCGGGAAGATCAACACGGACGCGTGGCGGGCGTGGTCCGACCGCGGCATCATCATCGGCTCCTACGTCCCGGCCCTGCTGTGGGGCGTGGCGTTCGGCAACCTGGTGCGCGGCGTCGAGCTCGACGCGAACCACCAGTACGTCGGCGGGTTCTTCGCGCTCCTGAACCCGTTCGCCCTGCTGGGCGGCGCCACGACGCTGCTGATCTTCCTCACGCACGGCGCCGTGTTCCTGGCGCTCAAGACCTCCGGCGACATCCGCGAGCGGGCCGGCGCGGTGGCCGCCCGGCTCTCGGTCGTCACCCTCGTGGTCGCGGGCGGCTGGGCCGTGTGGGCGCAGCTCGCCTACTCGGTGGCCTGGACGTGGGCGGCGGTCGTCGTCGCGGCCGGCGCGCTCGTGGCCCTGGTCCTGACGACCCGCGCGCGGCGCGAGGGCTGGGCGTTCATCGCCTCCGCCGTGGCGATCGTCGCGGCCGTCGTGCTGATCTTCGGGTCGATGTACCCGGACGTGATGCCGGCGTTCGACCCGGCGAACTCGCTGACCGTCGACAACGCGTCGTCCACGCACTACACGCTCACCGTCATGACGTGGGTCGCCGTGATCCTCACCCCGATCGTGCTGCTCTACCAGGGCTGGACGTACTGGGTGTTCCGCAAGCGGATCTCGACGGACCACATCCCGGAGCACACCGGGCTGACGTTCGCCGAGGTGACGTCGAAGGTCGGTGCCGGCACCGGTCACGGCGGCACCTCCCCCGACGGCTCGACCCGGGCCTGAGGACCGCCCAGCCGCGTGAAGCCGCTCGACCCGCGCCTGCTCCGCCACGCCCGTGCCGCCCGGGGGTACCTGGCCCTGACGGCCTCCCTGGGGATCGTCACGGCAGGGCTCGTCATCGCCCAGGCGGTGCTGCTGGCGCAGGTGCTCGCGGCGGCCGCGCACGACGGCGCCGGCCTGCCCGACCTGCTCCCGCGGGTCGGGTGGCTGGCGGCCGTCGTCGCGGCGCGCACGGTCGTGACGGCCGTGCAGGAGCGCTTCGCGCACCGCGCGGCGACCCGGGCCGTCGCGGAGCTGCGCGAGCAGGTCGTCGCGCGGGCCGCCGAGCTCGGCCCGCGGTGGCTGGCGGAGGGTGAGGGCGCGCGCGTCGTCACCCTCGCCACCCGCGGGCTCGAGGCGCTCGAGCCGTACTTCGTGCGGTACCTCCCCCAGCTCGTGCTCTCCGCGACCGTCACCCCGGCGACGCTCGTGGTGATCCTCGGGCTCGACTGGGTCTCCGCCGCGATCGCCGCCGGCACGCTGCCGCTGATCCCGATCTTCATGGTGCTGATCGGCCAGCTGACGCAGGGGCGCTCCGACCGCGGGCTGCGCGTGATGCAGCGCCTCGGGTCGCAGGTGCTCGACCTGGTCGCGGGCCTGACCACGCTGCGTGCCTTCGGGCGCGAGCGCGGCCCGGCGGCCCGCGTGCAGGCGCTGGGCGACGCGCACCGCCGCGCCACGATGGGCACCCTGCGGATCGCGTTCCTGTCCGGCATGGTGCTGGAGCTGCTCACCACCCTGTCCGTCGCGCTGATCGCCGTGGGCATCGGCCTGCGGCTCGTCTACGGCCAGCTCGACCTCGAGACAGGTCTGGCCGTCCTCGTGCTCGCTCCCGAGGTCTACCTGCCCCTGCGGCAGGTCGGGGCGCAGTTCCACGCGTCCACGGACGGCGTCGCCGCCGCCGACCAGGTCTTCGCCGTGCTCGAGACGCCCGCCCCCGGGCGTGGCGAGCAGCCCGCTCCGGACCTGCGCGCCGCCGCGGTGCGCCTCCGGGACGTGAGCGTGCGGGCACCCGGACGCGACCTGCTCGCGCCCGCCGGGCTGGACCTGACCGTCGCCCCGGGGCGCACCGTCGCCGTGACCGGCCCGAGCGGCGCCGGCAAGTCGACCACCGTGGACCTGCTGCTCGGCCTCCTGCGTCCCGACCGGGGCGCGGTGGAGGTGGTCGACCCCGACGGCCGCGCGACGCCGCTCGCAGACCTCGACCCGCAGACCTACTGGCGGCAGGTCGCCTGGCTCCCCCAGCGGCCCGTCCTGGAGCCCGGCTCGGTGGGCCGCCTCGTCGCCGGCGCCGAGGACGCGGAGCTCACGCCCGCCGCCCGCGCGGACCGCGACCGGGCTGCCGCCCTGACGGGGCTCGACGCCGTCGTCGCGGGCCTGCCGGACGGGTGGCGCACGGAGCTCGGACGGGGCGGGGCGGGGCTGTCCGTCGGGCAGCGGCAGCGGGTGGCGCTCACCCGGGCGCTGCTGTCCGAGGCGCCGCTCGTCGTCCTGGACGAGCCGACGGCGCACCTCGACGCCGCCGGGGAGCAGGTGGTCCTCGACACGGTCCGCGCCCTGCGCGCCGCGAACCGGACCGTGGTGCTGGTGGCGCACCGGCCGTCGCTGGTCGCGCTCGCCGACGAGGTCGTGACCGTGCGGTCCGCGCCGCTTCCCGCGTCCGCCCCTGACGGCGTCGTCGCGGGCGCCGGGGTCGCGGGCGGCGGCGTCGCGGCAGGCGGCACCGGAGCCTCCGGACGGGCGGAGGGCGCGCGATGAGCACCTCGCCGACGCCTCCGGGAGCAGCGGCAGGCCGCCTCCCGGCCGCGCGCCCCCCGGGCGCCGCGCCCATCGGTGACGCGCCCATCGGTGCCGCGTCTGCTGACTCCGGCCCGGACCGCCGCCCGCGCGGGCTCCAGCCCCGCCTCGCCGGCGACCCGCTGTGGCGCGCCGTGCGGCTGCTGGACGTGAACCCCCGGCGCGCCGCGCTCGCGGTGCTGCTCGGGGTGGCGGCGCTCGGGTCGGCGGTCGCGCTCGCCGCGGTGTCCGCCTGGCTCATCACGCGCGCCGCGCAGATGCCGCCGGTGCTCGAGCTCTCGGTCGCCACGGTGGCGGTGCGCGCCTTCGGCATCGGCCGCGGCCTGTTCCGCTACCTCGAGCGGCTGGTGTCGCACGACGTCGCGCTGCGCGGCATGAGCCGGCTGCGGACGACGCTCTACCGCCGCCTCGCGGAGGGGCGCGCGGAGGCCACCCTGGGCCTGCGTCGCGGCGACCTGCTCGCCCGGGTGGGCGCGGACGTCGACGCCGTGGGCGACGTCGTCGTCCGGGGGCTCCTGCCGGCCGCCGTCGCGGCGGTCCTGGGCCTCGGGACGGTCGTCGCGATGGGCCTGCTCCTCCCGGCCGCAGGCCTCACGCTCGCCGTGTGCCTCCTCCTCGCGGGCGTCGTCGCCCCCTGGCTGGCCCAGCGCGCCGCCCGGACCACCGAGCAGCGCGCCGCCGCGGCCCGGGCCGAGATGGCCGCCACCGCCCTGGGTCTGCTCGAGGACGCCGGGCCGCTCGCCGTCCAGGGCCGCACCGGTGCCGAGCTGTCCCGGCTCCGCGCCGCCGACGCCGACCTCGCGGCGGCCACGGACTCCGGCGCCGGTCCCGCGGCGCTCGCCGCCGCCCTCGGCACGCTCGCCGTCGGGCTCGCCGTCGTCGCCGCCCTGCTGGTCGGCGTGCCGGCCGTGACGGCGGGGACGCTCGCCCCCGTGGAGCTCGCGGTGGTGGTCCTCACCCCGCTCGCCGCGTTCGAGGCGACGAGCGTGCTCCCGGCGGCCGCGATCCAGGTGCACCGCTCGCGGGCGGCCGCGCAGCGGCTCGTCGCGCTGCTGGACGACGCGGCGCAGCCGGATCCCGCCGCGGACGGGGCGGGTGCCGCTCCGGCGCCGGTGGCGGCGTCCCCCCGCTCCGCGTCGCCCTCCGCCGGCGGCCCCCACCTCGCCGCGCGCGGCCTCGCCGTCGGCTGGCCCGGGCGGGAGCCGGTGGTGACCGGTCTGGACCTCGACCTGGCCCCCGGGCGCAGCGTCGCCGTGGTCGGGCCGTCCGGCGTCGGCAAGACGACGCTGCTGCTGACGCTCGCCGGGATGCTGCCGGTCCGCGGCGGCGAGCTCCTGCTCGACGGGGTGCCGCTGGCCGCCGTCGACCCGGCCCTGCGGCTCTCGCGCCTGGCGCTCACCACCGAGGACGCCCACGTCTTCGAGACCACCGTGCTGGAGAACCTGCGCGTCGCCCGCGGGGACGCCACCGCGCAGGACGCCGTCGCGGCGCTGGAGCGGGCCGGGCTCGGCGACTGGCTCGCGGGCCTGCCGGACGGCGTCGACACCGCGCTGGGGCCCGACGCGCGCAGCGTCTCCGGCGGCGAGCGGCGCCGGCTCCTGCTGGCCCGCTCCCTGCTGGCGACCGCCCCGCTGCTGCTCGTGGACGAGCCCGCGGAGCACCTCGATCCCGTGACGGCGGACCGGCTGGTCGGCGACCTGCTCGGCACGCCGCGCACGGCCGGCGGCGGTCGCGGCGTGCTGGTCGTCACGCACCGGCTCGCGCCCCTGGGTGCCGCGGACGAGGTCGTCGTCCTCCGGGACGGCCGGGTCGCGGCGCGCGGGACGCACGCGCACCTGCTGGACACGGACGCCGACTACCGTGTGGCCCACGCGACCGAGCAGCACGACAGTGGGGCACAGACATGGCGGACCACCTGAGGGCACCGGACACCACCCCCGGTCCCGGTGCCGGCGCGCCCGGGTCCGGCCCGGGCGTGACGACCACGATCCACGTCCGCGAGCCCGGTGGCCGCTCCCACCTGGAGCTCGGCACCGCCGCCGAGACCGGTGACGAGCTCGCCGACCTGCTCGACGCGGTCCTGTCCGTGGCGTCCGGGCTGGAGCTGCCCGGGGTGCTCGAGCGGTTCGTGCGGGTGTCCGTGGAGCTGACCGGCGCCCGCTACGGCGCGATCAACGTGCTGGACTCCCGCGGCGAGTCGACCACGTTCGTCCAGACCGGCGTCCCCGCGGCGACCGCGGCGCTCATGGGCCACCCGCCGCACGCGCAGGGCGTGCTCGGCCGGATCCCCGCGCAGGGCGTGCTCAAGCTCGACGACCTCACGCAGCACCCCGCGTTCCGCGGGTGGCCCGCCGGCCACCCGCCGATGGGCTCGTTCCTCGGCGCGTCCGTCCGGGTGCGCGACCAGGTGTACGGGTACCTGTACCTGTCCGAGAAGGACGGCGGGTTCACCGACAAGGACGCCACCACCGTCATCGCGCTCGCCGCGACCGCGGGCGTGGCCGTCTCCAACGCCCAGCTCTACGCGGACGCGGCCCGCCGCGAGCACTGGCTGCGCGCCGGCCAGGACATCACGACGATGCTGCTGTCCGGCGCGGACGAGGAGGAGGCGCTCGCCCACATCGCCGCGACCGCGCGGGACGTCGCCGACGCGGACGCCGCCGCGCTGGCGCTGCCGGGCGTCGGCGGCGAGCTGCTCATCGAGCTGGCGGACGGGCACAACGCCGAGACCCTGGTCGGCGCCCAGCTCACCCCCGGCGGGCCGACCTGGTCGGTCATGCAGGAGGGCACCGGGCTCGTCATCGACTCGCTCGCCAAGTCGCGGCGCATCACCGTGCCCGCGATGCGGTCGTTCGGGTCCGCCCTGTTCGCCCCGCTGCAGACCTCGGGGCGCGGCGTCGGGGTGCTCATCCTGCTGCGCCGCATCGGCTCCCCCGCGTTCGACGCGAACGACCTCGCCACGGCCGAGTCGTTCGCCTCCCAGGCGGCCCTGGCCTTCGTGCTCGCGGAGGCGCGCCACGCCCAGGACCAGGCCGCGCTGCTCGACGAGCGGGAGCGCATCGCACGCGACCTGCACGACCTCGCGATCCAGCAGCTCTTCGCCACGGGCATGCAGCTCGAGACCGTCCGGCGGCGGTCATCCCGCGGCGTCGACCCCTCCGAGCTGACGAGCATCGTCGAGGAGGCCCTCGACAACGTCGACGCCTCCGTGCGGCAGATCCGCCAGATCGTGTACGCGCTGCGGGACCCGGACGCCGCGACCGGCATCGTCGAGCGGCTGCGGCGCGAGGCGTCGCTCGCGCGCACGGGCCTGGGGTTCGCGCCCTCGCTGGTGGTGCTGCTCGACGGGGAGGCCGTGCCGGACGGCGACTACATCGTCGCGGACCTCGTGGACGAGCGCATCGGTCCCGACCGGACGGACGACGTCGTGGCGGTGGTCCGCGAGGGGCTCGCGAACGCCGCCCGGCACGCCCACGCGTCCTCGGTCAGCGTGCGCATCGGGGTGCGCGGCGCGGGCCCGACGGGCGCGGTGCGCGTGGAGGTGGAGGACGACGGCGCGGGTCTGCCGGCGACGCGGGACCGCCGGTCCGGCACCGGCAACCTCGCCGCCCGCGCGCGCCAGCACGGCGGGACGTTCTCGCTCGGCGTCGCGCCCGGGGGGACGGGGACGCTGCTGTCGTGGGAGGTCCCGCTCGGCTGAGCCGGATCAGGAGTGGCCGGTCTCCGCGCGCCACCCGCTGTGACGCCGCGCGGCCACCCAGGCCGCGACCTGCGTGCGGCGCTGCAGGCCCATCTTGGCGAGCAGCGACGTGATGTGGTTCTTGACCGTCTTCTCCGCGACGCCCAGGCGCTCGGCGATCTCCCGGTTCGACAGGCCGTCGCCGATGAGGTCGAGCACCTTCAGCTCGCTCGGCGTGAGGTTCTCGGTCGGGTCCTCGTGCCCGGCCCGGCGCCGGGTGACCGTCCGCTCGTCCAGCAGCGTCCGGCCCGCGGCGACGGCACGGATGACGTCCGTGATCTCGGCACCGCGCACGCTCTTGAGGAGGTAGGCGGCGGCCCCGGCGTCCAGGGCCGCGGCCAGGGCGTCGTCGTCGTCGAACGACGTGAGCACGATCGCCCGCGCCGTCGGCAGGGTGACCTTGACCTGGGTCATGAGGTCGATGCCCGTGCCGTCGGGGAGCTGGAGGTCGACCAGGAGCACGTCCGGGTGCACGAGGCCCGCGCGCCGGACGCCGTCGGCGACCGACCCCGCCTCGGCGACGACCTTCATGCCGTCGGCTCGCTCGACGACCTCGGCGATGCCGCGCCGGACGACCTCGTGGTCGTCGACGATCATGACCGAGATCGGCCCGGTGCGGGCCGGCGGGACTGCGCTGTTCGTGGCGGACACGATGGCATCGTAACGACACGCGGGCGCCAGGCGACGCACCGGCGCTCCGACGCCCCGCCGGTGCGTCGCCTGGCGCCCTCCCGTCCGGTACGGGAGCCTGCCCGCATGACGACCACCGTCCTGCTGCCCTCCTCGATCGCGCTCTCCCCCACGCTGCCGGACGGCGTGCGCACCGCCGCGTACGACGTGCGGGAGCCGCTGCCCGACGCGCTGCTGGACGCCGACGCCCTCGTGGCGTGGGGGAACCCGACCGACCAGCTCGCGGACGCCGCCCGCCGCATGGGACGGCTGCGCTGGGTGCAGACGCTGGCCGCCGGCCCCGACTCCGTGCTGTCCGCCGGGTTCGCGCCGCACGTCCGGGTGACCTCGGGGCGCGGCCTGCACGACGGGCCGGTCGCCGAGCACACGCTGGCCCTGGTGCTCGCGGTCGCACGCCGGCTGCCGGAGCTGGTGCGCGCGCAGGACGAGCACCGGTGGGCCGCCGAGCTCGGCGGCGTCCAGCGCCTCCCGCACGAGGGCGGGGACTTCCGCTCGCTCGCGGGCGCACGGGTGCTCGTGTGGGGCTTCGGGTCCATCGCGACCCGGCTGGCACCGCTGCTGACCGTCCTGGGCGCCCAGGTCGTCGGGGTCGCGTCGACGGCGGGGACCCGGGCGGGCTACCCGGTGATCACCGCGGCCGAGGTGCACGAGGCGCTGCCCGGCACGGACGTGCTCATCGGCATCCTGCCCTCGACGCCCGCCACCCGCCGGGTGCTCGACGCGCGGGTGCTCGGGCGCCTGCCCCGGCACGCCTGGGTGGTGAACGTGGGCCGCGGGTCCACGCTCGACGAGGAGGCCCTGCTGACCGCCGTCCGGGAGGGGCGCCTCGCCGGGGCCGCGCTCGACGTCTTCGAGACCGAGCCGCTGCCCGCGTCGTCACCGCTGTGGGACGAGCCCCGCATCCTCATCACGCCGCACGCCGCCGGCGGCCGGCCGGTCGGCGCGGACACCCTGCTCACCGACAACATCGCGGCGTTCGTCCGGGACGAGCCGCTGCGCAACCTCGTGCGCCGCTGACCGCCGGGGCCCCGCGGGGCCCGCCGGGGTCAGGGCGTCTGGCAGACCGGGCAGTAGTGCGACGACCGGTTCGCGAACGCGACCCGCACCACGGGGGCCCCGCACCGCGGGCACGGCCGGCCCTGCTGCCCGTAGACCGCCAGCGAGCGGTCGAAGTACCCGGACGCCCCGTTGACGTTCACGTACAGCGCGTCGAAGCTCGTGCCGCCCTGCGCGAGCGCGTCCCGCATCACGGAGGCGGCCCCGTCGAGCACGCGCAGCGCCGTGCCCTGGTCGAGCGACGACGTCGGCGCCGCGGGGTGCACCCGCGCCCGCCACAGCCCCTCGTCGGCGTAGATGTTGCCCACGCCCGACACCAGGCCCTGGTCGAGCAGCGCGCGCTTGACCTCCGTGCGCCGGCGCCGCACCGCGCGGGCGACGGCCTCCGCGTCGAGGGCCGGGTCCAGGAGGTCGCGCCCGATGTGCGCGACCGGGGCGGGCAGCAGCGACAGCGCGGAGCCCGCGCCGCCCGGACCGCCGTCGGCGGTGGGCACCAGGTCGGCGACCGACACGTGCCCGAAGGTCCGCTGGTCGACGAAGTCCAGCGCGCCGCCGTCCTCCAGCAGCAGCCGCACGCGCAGGTGCGGGTGGGAGGCCCCCGACTCGACGTCGGCCGCGGACCCGCGCACGAGCAGCTGCCCGCTCATCCCGAGGTGCGCCAGCAGGGCGTCGTCCGGGTGCTCGCCGGCGGGGCGGTCCAGCGGCAGCCACAGGAACTTGCCGCGCCGGACGGCCGCCACCGGGGTGCGCCCGACGAGCCGTCCCGCGAGGTCGTCCGGACCCGCGACGTGCCGGCGGACGCTGTACGGGCGACGCACCTCGACGGCGCGCACCGTGCGCCCGACGACGTGCCGCTCGAGGCCGTCGCGGACGGTCTCGACCTCGGGGAGCTCGGGCACGGGGCCGTCAGCCGGCCGAGCGGCCGTCGTCGCCGGCCCCGGCCTCGCCCTCGAGCGCGGCGTACGCCAGGGCGGCGGCCCGCTGCTCGGCGAGCTTCTTCGCGGTGCCCGTCCCGGTGCCGCGCACGACGCCGGCCACGACCGCCTCGGCGGTGAACGTCCGCGCGTGGTCCGGCCCGTCGCTCGTCACCGCGTAGGCGGGCGCACCGAGGCCGAGCGTGGCGGTGAGCTCCTGGAGGCTGGTCTTCCAGTCCAGGCCGGCGCCGAGGTCCGCCGCGGCGGTGAGCGTGGGACCGACCAGCCCCATGACGACCCCGCGCGAGACCTCGAGCCCGTGCGACAGGTACACCGCGCCGAACAGGGCCTCGAGCGTGTCGGACAGGATCGAGTCCTTGTCCCGGCCGCCCGTCGCGAGCTCGCCCTTGCCGAGCAGCACGTACGAGCCGAGGTCGAGCGTCCGCGCGACCTCCGCCAGCGCCCGCTGGGACACGGTCGCGGCCCGCATCTTCGCGAGCTCGCCCTCCGACTGCGCGGGGTGCCGCCGGTAGAGCTCCTCGGTGACGACGAGCCCGAGCACGGTGTCCCCCAGGAACTCCAGGCGCTCGTTCGTCGGGATGCCGCCCGCCTCGTGGGCGAACGACCGGTGGGTGAGTGCCAGCACCAGCAGCTCGGGGTCCAGGTGGACCCCGAGCTGCTGGGCGAGCTCTGCTGCTGCTGTGCTCATGGTGCGGTCATCCGCCCGGGCGGCGCGTCGGCGGCT
This sequence comes from Micrococcales bacterium, assembly GCA_014763765.1. Lineage (GTDB taxonomy): Bacteria > Actinomycetota > Actinomycetes > Actinomycetales > Cellulomonadaceae > Cellulomonas. The sequence goes on along the minus strand of JACXUT010000007.1, from coordinate 28,123 downwards.
CGGGCGGACGGGTGGCGCGTCGGCTCAGCCGGCGTGCTCGGTCCGCATCGCCTCGGCGTAGCGGCGACCGGCGTAGGCACCGCAGGTCGGGCACGCCTGGTGCGGGCGCATGTCCGACTTGCACTGCGGGCAGGTGCTGAGCGTCGTGGCAGTGGTCTTCCACTGCGACCGACGCGCACGGGTGTTGCTGCGCGACATCTTGCGCTTCGGAACAGCCACGGCTAGCTCTCTCTCTTCTCGTCAAGCGTGCTCTGCAGGCCGCCGAGGGCCGCCCACCGAGGGTCAATGGTGTCATGCGAGTGTCCCGGCTCGTCCGCCAGGCGCGCTCCGCACTCGGAGCACAGACCCGGGCAGTCGTCCCGGCACAACGGCTGGAACGGTAGCGCAGTCACCAGCGCGTCCCGCAGCGCGGGCTCGACGTCGGCCAGGTCGCCGTCCAGCTCGCGCACGTCCTCCTCGTCGTCGCCGTTCTCCGCCGCCACCTCGGCGCGACCGGGATACACGTACAGCTCCTGCACCGGGACGTCGACGTGGTCGACGACCTCGTCCAGGCAGCGGACGCACTCCCCGACCACCCGGGCACCAACGGTTCCGGAGACCAGGACCCCCTCCATGACCGCCTCGAGCCGCAGATCCAGCTCGAGGTCGTCGCCGGTGGGGACGCCGATCACGTCGGTACCGAGGTCCTCGGGCGCGGGAACCGTGCGCTGCACCCGCCGCATCGATCCCGGACGTCGCCCGAGCTCGTGGGTGTCGAGCACGAGCGGCGAGCGGGGATCGAGGTGAGTCGGGCGCTCCACGGTCCACGTTCCTGTCGTGAGGGGTCTCGGTGCCTGCGGTGACCGGCAGGACCAACGGTCGATCCTACGGCACGGCGGGGGCGTGCGCCCAATCCGGCCGCTGCCGGCGCCCGGGCGCGCTACGCCGGGTCGTCCTCGAGCCGTCCCGCGAGCTTCGCCCGCCCGGCCTGGACCTGGCTCAGCACCTTGCCCAGGTCGATCTCGAACTCCGCCAGCCGGCGGTCGCAGTAGTCGTCGGCGTCACGGCGCAGGGCGCGGGCGGTCTCCTCCGCCTCGCGCACGATCTCGGCGGCGCGCTCGCCGGCCTGCGCCACGACCGCCTCCTGCTCGACGAGCTCCGCGGCACGGCGCCGCGCGGCCGCCTCGATCCGCTCCGCGTCGGCGCGCGCGGCCGCCCGCTCGGCGTCCGCGGCGGACAGCACCTCGTCCGCCCGGCCGAGCTGGGTCGGCAGGGCCTCGCGGGCCTGCGCGACGAGGTCCAGCAGCTCCGCGCGGCTGACGAGGACGGACGACGACATCGGCATCGCGCGCGCGGCCTGGAGCGCCTCCTCGAGCGCGTCGAGGACGGCGGTGAGGCCGTGGCGGGCGGCGGCGGTCGGCTCGGTCATGCGGGGCTCCCCTCGGGTCCGGGCGCAGGGGCCAGCGCGGCACGCACGGCGGCCGCGACGGCGGGCGTCACCAGGTCGTCCACCGGTCCGCCGTGCCGGGCGACGTCCTTGACGAGCGACGACGCGACGTGGGACAGCGCCGGGTCGCCGACGACGAACGCGGTCTCGACCCCCGACAGGTGCCGGTTCATCAGCGCCATCGGCAGCTCCGCGTCGAAGTCCGCGCCGCCCCGCAGGCCCTTGACCACGACCGTGGCGCCGAGGGCGCGCAGCTCGTCGGCGAGCAGGCCGTCCGACGACGCCACGCGGACACCCGGCAGGTCCGCCACGGCGTCCTCGATCAGCGCGACCCGGGTGCCGACGTCCAGCAGCGGGCGCTTCGCGGCGTTGTGGGCGACGAGCACGACGACCTCGTCGGCGAGCCGCGCCGCGCGGCGCACCACGTCGAGGTGGCCGAGCGTGAACGGGTCGAACGAGCCGGGGCAGACCGCGAGCGTCACGCCAGCGAATCTACCTCCGGGCCGGCTCGTCGTCCGGGACGGGGCTGCGCGCGCCGAGGTGCACGGCCGTCTCGCCGTAGGTCCGGGTGTCGAAGCCGTGCATCCCCGCGGGCCACGGGGGCGCCGCGCTCCGGGCGGACCGCTCGACCACCACCACGGACTCGACCGTCAGGGCCGGCACCAGCGCGGCGAGGACCTCGGCCAGCGTCGCGTCGGGCACGTCGTACGGCGGGTCGAGCAGCACCAGGTCCCACGGCTCGGCCGGCGGGCGGGCGGTGTACGCCTCGACACGGTCGCGGACCACGGTGACGCGGTCCGCGAGGCCCAGCGCGGCGGCGTTGCGGCGGCAGACGTCCGCCGCGGCGCGGCCCCACTCGACCAGCACCACGCGCGCGGCCCCGCGGCTCGCCGCCTCCAGGCCGAGCGCCCCGGAGCCGGCGTAGCCGTCGAGCACCCGGGCGCCCTCGACCGCGTCGAGGTGCTCGAGCCGCGAGAACAGCGCCTCGCGGACGCGCTCGCTCGTGGGGCGCGTGCCCCGGGGCGGCACGGCCAGCGTCCGCCCGCCGACCGAGCCCGCCACGATCCGCGTCACCGCCCACCGCCCTTCTCCGGCTCCGTCGCCTCCGCCAGCCGGTCCATCATCGTCTTCGTGCTGGTGCTGGACCCGAACGCCAGCGCGATCGCCGAGGCCACCGCCTGCACCACCACGAGCGTCGGCACGACGGTGCCGAGCGCCACGCAGATGACGACCGGGACCATGCCGAGCACGGCGACGTCCGGGCCCCGCGACAGCACGCCGGCCACGCCGCCGGGCAGCGCACCCATCGGGGTCGAGACCAGCGGCCCCTGCCAGTTCGGCGCCGGGCGGTACGCGCCGCGCACGGCCGCGCCCGCCCACACGGGTGCCGAGACGACGCCGAGCAGCAGCCAGGCCACGAGGTCCCCCTCCCAGCGGCCGATCGCGGCGAACGCGACCCCCGACCACAGCAGCATCGCCACACCGGGCACGACGAGCCGCGCCCGCCGGACCCGCGCGGCGGACAGCGGCAGCAGCCGGTCCACCACGGGTGCCATCTCCGCGCGGCGCGAGCCCTCGGCGGTCGCGAGCATGCCGACGTAGCCGCTGACCAGCACCGCGACCACGACTCCCAGCACCCCGGCGAGCTGCGGCGTGACGACGACGACCACGGGCACGAGCGCGGACACCACGAGCTGCACGAGGTGCCGCGGAGAGCGCAGCAGCACCGTGGTGTCGGCGACCACGACCGCGGACACCGGTCCGCGCACCAGCCGCATGCGCCGCACGGAGCGCCGGCGGGGCCGGGCCGCCGAGTCGGACAGCGCGCGGCCGAGCTCGCGCGAGTCGAGCGACACCACCGCGCCGGCCGCCTGGGTCGCGACGGAGCCGCTCTCCCGCAGGTGCCGGCCGCGGATCCGGCCGAGCCGGGTGTCCAGCCACCAGGCCAGGCCGCCGACGGCCAGGAGGAGGACGCCGAGGACCGCCGCCGGGACGTCCGGCAGCGCCGTCACCCGCCAGCCCGCGAGCGCGGCGACCAGCGCCAGCACCGGGGCGGCGGCGACGACGAGGTCCCCCACGACCGCCGTGGTCCGGCGCGGCACCCCGCGGGACTGCGCGAGGCCCGCGAGCAGCACCAGCGCCGCGCAGGACAGCCCGGCGGCCGCGCCGATGCGCAGCACGTGCCCGACGCCGTGGTCCGCGAGCAGGCCTCCGTCGAGCAGGGCCACCACGACCGCGCCCACCACGCCGGCGGCGACCGGGAGGCGCCGGGCCGTCGGCCGCAGCAGCCCGCGGCGGTCCACCGGGGACCCGAGCCACCACGTGGCCTCGGCGCCGCCCGCACCGACCGGCCCGAGCCGCGCGCCGAGGGAGAGCACGGCCCCGCCCACCAGCACCGCCACGACGGCGACCACGGTGGGCAGGCTGATGCCGGTGGACAGCGCCTGGTCGGGGACGTGGGGCAGCGCGGTGCGGAGCTGCCCGGCGACCCCGAGCGCGACACCGAGGCCGATCGCCGTCGTGACTGCGGCGTAGTACACGTCGCCCAGCACCTCGCCGAGGCCCGCCCCCGACCGGCGGCGCGCGACCTGCGCGGTGTACCGGCGGATGGACCGCGCGGCGGGGACCGGGGTCACCCCCTCGCTCGGCGACACCGCCGGCGCGGGCGCGTCCTCCCAGGTGGCGTCGCCCGTCGCACCGTCCCGCGTGGCGAACTCGTCGACCGACTCCGCGCCGGGCCGCTGCGCGGTCACAGCACGCCCGGGCGCAGCGCCTCGACGGCGTCCGCGACGCCGAGCAGCCGGGAGCTCTCGTCGCCCACGAGCACCGCGCGGTCCGCGACGGCGCGCAGCAGCTCCGGGTCGTGCGTCGCGAGCAGCACCGAGCCGCCCGCGCGCTTCTCGGCGACCAGGCGCTCCGCCAGGTGGTCGCGCATCGCGACGTCCAGGCGCTGCTCGGGCTCGTCCAGCACGAGCAGCGACCGCGGACGCACGAGCCCGGCGGCCAGCAGCAGGCGCCGCCGCTGGCCCGACGACAGGGCGACCGGCAGCGCCGCCGCGTGCTCGGTCAGCCCGAACTCGTCCAGCAGCCCGTCCACCACGGCGTCCGCGCCCTGGACGCCGTGCGCCCGGGCCGTGAGGTACAGGTGCTCGGCGACGGTCAGCGCCGGGAAGTACGCGTCGTCGTCCAGCACGCTCGCCACCCGCGTCCGGAAGCCGACCTCGCGCTCGTCGACCGGTCGTCCCAGCACCTCCACCCGGCCGCCGACGGGCTCGAGCAGACCGAGCACGGCGCGCAGGACGGTCGACTTGCCGGAGCCGTTCGCGCCGACGAGGGCGAGCGCGCGGCCCGCTGGGAGGGTGAAGGACACGGGGGCGCACACGGGCTCCCCGCCGTAGCCGACGAGCAGGTCGACGGCACGGATCACGGGCTGCTTCGACACGGCAGCAGCGTACGCACCGCCACGGGGCGTCCCGGCGGGACCGTCGGCCCGCGCCCGGTCCGGTCACGTGCGGTCGAGGAACTCCTCGCGCTCGCCCGCCAGCACGCCCTGGATCGCGGCCGCGAGCGCCGGGTGGCCCGCGAGGTCCGGGTCGCCCTCCACCAGGGCGCGCGCGGCGACCCGGGCGCGCTCGATCACGTCCGCGTGCCGCGTGACCTGCAGCAGCCGCAGCGAGGACCCCCGGCCGGACTGGGCCGCCCCCAGCACGTCGCCCTCGCGCCGCAGCTCCAGGTCGACGTCCGCGAGCTCGAAGCCGTCCCGCGTGGCCGCGAGCCGACCGAGCCGGACGGCGGCGGGCGTGCCCTCGGCGACGTCCGCCACCAGCAGGCACACCCCGGGCCGGCTCCCCCGGCCGATGCGCCCGCGGAGCTGGTGGAGCTGGGAGATCCCGAACCGGTCGGCGTCGAGCACCACCATGACGGTCGCGTCGGGCACGTCCACGCCGACCTCGATCACCGTGGTCGAGACGAGCACCGGCACCGCGCCCGAGGCGAAGTCGGCGAGCGCCCGGTCCTTGTCCTCCGGGCCCATCCGGCCGTGCAGCTCGCCGACCCGGACGCCCCGCAGGGCCGGCGTCCCGCGCAGCTCGGCCGCGACCTCGGTGACGGCGCGCAGCGGCCGCGGCGCGGGGGCGTCGTCCCCGGGCCCGTCCGGCAGGTCCGTCACGAGGTCCGCGCCGTCGACGTCCTCGCGCTTCGCGTCCCCGTCGATGCGCGCGCACACCACGTACGCCCGCCCGCCGCGCTCGACCTCCTCGCGCACCCGCTGCCAGGCGCGGTCCAGCCAGGCCGGCCGCGCGGCCGGGACCAGGTGCGTGACGACCTCCGCGCGACCCGCCGGCACCTCGCGCAGCGTCGACGTCTCGAGGTCCCCGAACACCGTCATCGCGACCGTGCGCGGGATGGGCGTCGCGGTCATGACCAGCAGGTGCGGCACCCCGCCGGCCTTGGCGCGCAGCACGTCGCGCTGCTCGACGCCGAACCGGTGCTGCTCGTCCACGACGACCAGGCCGAGGTCCGCGAACTGCACGTGCTCGGACAGCAGCGCGTGGGTGCCGACCACGATCCCCGCCGCGCCGCCCGCGATGTCCGCGAGCGCGCGCCGGCGGGCCGCCGAGCCCTGCGAGCCGGTCAGCAGCGCCACCCGGGTCGCCCCGTCCGCGCCGCCGAGCATGCCGCCCTCCGCGAGGTCGCCGAGCAGGGCCTGGAGCGTCCGGGCGTGCTGGGCGGCCAGCACCTCGGTCGGCGCCAGCAGCGCCGCCTGACCGCCGGCGTCGATCACCTGGAGCATCGCCCGGGCGGCGACCACGGTCTTGCCGGAGCCCACCTCGCCCTGCAGCAGGCGCTGCATCGGGCTGTCCGCGGCGAGCTGCCGGGCGATCTCCTCCCCGGTCGCGCGCTGCCCCGCGGTGAGCGCGAACGGCAGCCGCGCGTCGAACGCGTCCAGCAGGCCCCCGGCCCGCCGCGGACGGGCGACGGCGCCCTGGGCGGCGAACCGCGCCTTGCGCCGCGCGAGCTCCGCCTGCAGGACGAACGCCTCCTCGAACCGCAGCCGCTCGAGCGCCCCGTCGAGCTCGGCCTGGTCCTGCGGCCGGTGCACGCCGAGCAGCGCCTCCCGCAGCCCGGGCATCGCGCCGCGCACGTCGTCCGGCAGCGGGTCGGGCAGGTCCCGGTCCGTCATGGAGGTGAGCACGACCTTGACGGCCTCGACGACGGTCTGGTTCTTCAGCCCGGACGTCAGCCCGTAGACCGGCCGGGGCCGCTCGCTCTCCGCCAGCCGGGTGGCCTCGTCGGCGACGTCGTCGGTCTCCCGCAGCTCGTACTCGGGGTGCAGGAGCTGCATCTGCCCGCGGTAGTCCTTGACCGTCCCCGAGAACAGCCCGACCGCTCCCGGCCGCAGCTCCTGCTCGAACCGGCGCAGCGCGCCCTGGTGCTTGGCGAACCAGGTGAGGTGCAGCCGGTCGCGCCCGTTGCGCACCACCGCCTCGAGGATGACGCCGCCGCGGGAGCGCATCGTGCGCATCGTGGCCTGCTCGACCTCGGCGTCCACCGTGACGTGCTCGCCGACGCGCAGCTCGCCGATCGAGGTCGGGTGGCCCCAGCGGTGGTAGCGCCGCGGGTAGTAGCGCAGCAGGTCGCCGACCGTGAGCACGTCGAGCTTCGCCAGCTTCTTCGCGACACCCGGCACCACCCTGCCGAGGTCCTGCTCCAGGTAGGGCAGCGGCCGCACGACCGCGTCGTCCGGGGCCGTCACGCGCGGGCCCCCGTCGTCCGGGCCTCCGCAGGCTCCCCGCGCGTCGCGGCCCGCACCGCGCGGTCGTCCACCACGCCCGCGACGACCGCCCACGAGGGGTCCAGGTCGCCCGGCGCGAGCAGCCCCCCCGGCAGGACCGTCACCGGGCCCCCGCCGGCCGCGGCGTCGCCCGCCGCCCGGCGCACGGCGTCGCGCGCGTCCGCGGGGGCGGTCCCGGCAGGCAGCAGCGCCACCACCGCGCCGGCGTCCGCGAGGGACGCGGACGCGGTCGCCGACGCCGTGCACGCGACGACCGGCCGGACCCCGCCGAGCAGCGCGCGCACCGTGGCGGTCCAGGCCGCGCCCGACGCGTCGAGCACGGCGGCCGCCCCGACGGGCGCGGGCGTGTGCACGTGGGCCGTGACCAGCCCGTCGCCCGGGACCACCGCCACGGCGTCGCCCGCGGACCCGAGCGCCCCGGCCAGCGCGCCGGCCACGGCCACCGCGTCGGCGGTGCCGAGCAGCGCGACCACCTCGTAGGCGGCCGGGCCGGCGGGGACGCCACCGCCCGGCCGGGCGCGCTCCGGGCCGTCGACCTCCGGCGCCGGCCCGGCCGGGCGCGCGTGCTCGGTCAGCCAGCCGACGTCGACCGCCCCGGCGCGGCCGGCCAGCGCCGCCGCCAGGACGTCGAGCAGCACCAGCAGCGCGCACGCGCCGGCGTCGACGACCCGCGCGGAGCGCAGCACCGGGTGCGTGGCGCTCACCCGTGCCAGCCCGTCCCGTCCCGTCGCCACTCCGGCGGCGAGCGCCGAGGCGTCGTCCGCCCCGGCGTCCGCGGCCTCACGGGCGGCGTCCGCGACGCCCGCCGCGACGGTCAGCACCGTCCCGTCCTCGGGCACCGGCACCGCCTCCCGGGCGGCCTGCGCCGCCACGCGGAGCGCCTCGGGCAGCGTGCCGGACGCCGCGCCGGCCAGGCCGCCCAGGTAGCGGCTGAGGATCACCCCGGAGTTGCCGCGGGCGGACAGCAGCGCGCCCCGGGCGAGCGCCCGCAGCACCTGCGGCCCGTCGCCGGCCCCGGCGGGGACGGCCGCCACCTCCTCGGCGGCGCCGCGCACCGTGAGCAGCACGTTGGTGCCGGTGTCGCCGTCGGGGACCGGGAAGACGTTCACCGAGTCGATCCGCTGCTGCGCCGCCTCGAGGGCGGGTACCGCGCGGTCGAGCCAGTCGCGCAGCACGGCGCCGTCGTCCAGCCGTCCGGTCCCGGGTCGCCCAGCCACGTCCGCGCGCAGTCCTTCCGTCGTCCGTGCGGACCCGCTGACCCGCACCCCCTTACTCTGCCCCACCGCGGTGACAGCCCACGCGTCGTCCCCGGGCACCCCGCGCCCGTGCACCCGCCGGGAGCACCGGACCGGGGACGCGCGGCACGCGCCGGGGCCCGGTGTGACGGACGTCGTTTTGAGGCGCACGGCGCTCGTGGGCTAGTCTTGTCCGGTTGCCTGGCCTCTGCCGGGCACGGGTGCGCCCCCCGGCCGGTCCTCGGACCGCTGGTGCGGGCCCGCCGACCCACCAGGACTTGCCGCCCGGGGCACCCCCCGAGCGGCGTGCAATGACCGGATCAGGAGAAGACCGTGGCTGCCAACTGCGACGTCTGCGCCAAGGGCCCGAGCTTCGGGCACAGCATCTCGCACTCGCACGTGCGCACGAAGCGTCGCTGGAACCCGAACATCCAGCGTGTGCGCGTCGTCGTGGCGGGCACCCCGAAGCGGATGAACGTCTGCACCTCGTGCCTCAAGGCCGGCAAGGTGCAGCGCGCCGTCTGAGCGCACCAGGCTCGACGAGGGCCCGCGCGGAGCGATCCGCGCGGGCCCTCGTGCTGCCCGGGGACGTCGCGACGGACGGCCCCCGGCGCCCCGGGCCGTGTGGCACGCTGGTCGCATGAGCGAGCAGCGTCGCGAGCACTCGGTCCGTCCCGCGGAGCCCGCCGACGCCGCGGGCATCGCGCGGGTGCACGTCGAGACGTGGCGCCACGCGTACGCGGGCATGGTGCCGGGCTCCTACCTGGCGTCGCTCGACGTCGACAGCCGCACCGAAGCCTGGAAGCGGTACCTCGCACCCGGCAGCCGCGTCCGCGCGTGGGTCGCGACGGTGGACGACGAGGTGGTCGGCTTCATCTCGCTGGGCCCGTCGCAGGACGAGGACGCCGAGCGGGGCACGCTGCAGGTCTACGCGATCTACCTCGAACCGGGCCTGTGGGGCTCGGGCGCCGCCCGCGAGCTGCTGCGGACCGCGCTCGCCGACGTGCCCCCGCGCACGGCCGTGACGCTGTGGGTGTTCGCGGAGAACGAGCGCGCCCGGCACTTCTACCGGCGGCACGGGTTCCAGCCGGACGGCACCGAGCGCACCGAGGAGCTGGGCGGGACGGACCTGCTGGAGGTCCGGTACCGCCGGCGCTGACCCCCGCCCGGCGCCGACCCCCTCGGCCGGCGCGGACCTCCCCGGGGTCCGGCCCCGCCGGCCCGTCAGCGGTGGAAGTGCTCCCAGCCGGGCACGGCGTGCGGCGGCCGGCCGGCGACGAGGACGGTGCCGGCGGGAGCACCCGCGTCGGGCGCCCGGACACGGCCGACCACCCGGAAGCCCGCCGGCACCGCGCCGGGCGGGAACGACGCGAGCAGCCCGTGGTCCTCCCCGCCGCCGAGCGCCCACGCGACCGGGTCGGCGCCGAGCGCCGCGGCCGCGCCCCGGAGCGCCGCCAGGTCGTCCGCCAGCGCGCTCCGCGGGTCGTCGAGGTCGAGCACGACCCGGCTCGCCGCGGCGATCCGGGCGGCGTCGCGCAGCAGCCCGTCGGAGACGTCGAGCATCGCGGTGGCACCCGCGCGCGCGGCCTCGGGGCCGGCGGCGAGCGGCGGCTGCGGGCGTCGGTAGACCCGGACCGCGTCGGGCCCCGCCTCCGGGCGCCCGGCGTCCAGCAGCGCGAGCCCCGCGGCGGACCTGCCGACCGTGCCCGCGAGCGCGAGCACGTCGCCGGGCCGCGCACCCGAGCGCAGCACCGGCTCACGGCCGCCCAGGTCCCCGTGCACGGTGACCGCGACGACCACGGCGCCGCCGCCCGACAGGTCGCCGCCGACGACGCCCGCGCCGACCGTGCGGCAGGCCTCGCCGAGCCCGCGCGCGAGCCCCTCGACCCACGCCACCGGCAGGTCCCCCGGTGCGACGAGGGACACGACGAGCGCCGTGGGACGCGCGCCCATCGCGGCGACGTCGGCCAGGTTCTGCATCGCCGCCCGCCAGCCGACGTCCTCGCCGCTCGACCACCCGAGCCGGAAGTGCCGGTCCTCCACCAGGACGTCCGTGGAGACCACGAACCGGCCGTCGGGCGCCCCCAGCACGGCGGCGTCGTCGCCCGGGCCGAGCAGGGTGCGGTCGCCCGCGGGCAGGTGCGGGAAGATCCGGGCCAGCAGGTCGTCCTCGGACACGTCGGCGACCACCGGGGCGCGGCCGCCGTCCCCCGGGGTCACGGCGGCGTCGGGGGCTGCGGCGTCGGTCACGCCCGTCACGGTAGCGCCCCGCCGGCCGGGTTACCGTGACGGGGTGACCGCTCGCACCACGTCCGCGCCCGCCGGCCCGCACCCCGCGGGCTCCCGCCCCGGCGCGGCGCCGCGGCACCGCGCGGCGGCCCGGGCGGGTGTGGTCGCGGCCGTCGCCCTCGCCGGGGCCGCGCTGGCGGGGTGCGCACCGCAGGTCGGCGTCGCCGTCGCCCCGCACGCGACGGACCCCGACTGCGCCCGCGTCGTGCTCACGCTGCCCGACTCGCTCGGCGACGGCCTGGACGAGGTCCGCACCACCAGCCAGGCGACCGCGGCGTGGGGCGACCCGTCCGACCCGGTGACGCTGCGCTGCGGCGTCGACGTGCCCGGCCCGACCACCGAGCAGTGCGTGACGATGGAGACCGCGAGCGGGCCGGGCATCGACTGGCTCGTGCGCGCCGAGGCGGAGGCGGCGGACGGCGCGACCGCGCCCGCGGACCCCGCGGAGGACCCGGGCTCGTCCGACTGGACCTTCGTGACCTACGGGCGCGACCCCGCGGTGGAGGTCCACGTGCCCGCCGCCGTCGTGGCGGAGCGGTCGACGTCGTTCCTCGACGCCCTCAGCCCGGCGATCGCGCAGGTCGAGGCGACGCGCTCCTGCGTCTGACCGGTCAGCGCAGCCCGGTGGGGCGCTCGAGCGCCAGCCGCAGCAGCTCGTCCAGCAGGTCGGGGTAGGACAGGCCGCTCTGCTGCCACATGCGCGGGTACATCGAGAACGGCGTGAACCCCGGCATGGTGTTGATCTCGTTCACCACCACGTCGCCGTCGGGCGTGACGAACACGTCGACGCGGGCCAGGCCCTCGCCGTCCACCGCCTCGAACGTGCGGACGGCGACGTCCTGCACCCGCGCGATCACGTCCGCCGGCAGGTCGGCGGGGCAGGACAGCTCGACGGCGGCCTCGTCGAGGTACTTCGCCTCGAAGTCGTAGAACCCGTGGCGGTCGTCGGTGACGACGATCTCGCCCGGCAGCGACGCGCGCGGTCGGGAGCCGCCGCGGCCCCCGAGCACGGCGCACTCGATCTCGCGCCCGACGATCGCGGCCTCGACGACGACCTTCGGGTCGTGCCGCTGCGCCTCCGCGACGGCGGCGGGCAGGTCGGCCAGGTCGGTCACGCGGGTGATGCCGATGCTGGAGCCGGCGCGGGCGGGCTTGACGAACAGCGGCAGCCCGAGCGCCTCGACGCGCGCCCGCACGCCGTCGCGGTCGGTGGCCAGGTCGTCGCCCCGCAGCGTGACGTAGGGGCCCACGGGCAGGCCCGCGCCCGCGAGCACGACCTTCATGAAGTGCTTGTCCATGCCGACCGCCGACGCGAGGACGCCGGCGCCGACGTAGCGCACGTCCGCGAGCTCGAGCATGCCCTGGAGCGTGCCGTCCTCGCCGAACGGCCCGTGCAGCAGCGGGAGCACCACGTCGACGGCGCCCAGGGCGGCCGCGGGCACGCCCGGCTCGATGACCTGGAGCTCGCGCGAGCCGGCCTCCTGCGGCAGCAGCACCTGCTCCGGCACCGCCTCGACCTCCGGCAGCCGCCCGTCGACGATCGCCCACCGCTCCGGGTCGTCGGCGACGCGCACCCAGCGGCCCTGCGGGGTGATGCCGATGGGCAGCACGTCGTACCGGTCGCGGTCGATCGCACGCAGCACGGCGCCGGCGGTGGCGCACGAGATCGCGTGCTCGCTGGAGCGCCCGCCGAACAGGACGAGGACGCGCGGACGGGCGGACGGGGACTGCTCGGTGCTGGACATCGCCCGCGAGCCTAGTCGCAGCGTGGGACGCGCGAGGGCGGCACGCGGTCGCGGCGTACCCTGCGCTGCGTGACGCACCCCGACCCCACCGCCCTCGCCCGCGAGACGCTCGCCGTGACCGCCGGACGCCCGCCGCGCGCCCAGGGCGCCCCGGTCAACCCGCCCGTCGTGCTGTCCTCGACGTACGTGTCGCAGGGCGTGCCGCAGCCGGGCGAGCTGATGTACGCGCGCGGCGACACCGAGACGTGGGGGCCGTTCGAGCAGACGCTCGGCGCGCTGGAGGGCTCGACCCACCCGGCGCTCGTGTACGGCTCCGGCATGGCGGCGATCGCCGCGGCGCTCTCGCTGGTCCCGCACGGCGGGCGCCTGGTGCTGCCGCGGCACGCCTACCAGGTGACGCTGGGGTACGCGCGCGACCTCGCCGAGCGCTCGGACGTCGAGGTGGACCACGTCGACGTCGCGGACACCGCGGCGGTCGTCGCGGCCCTCGACCCGTCCACCTCCCCCACGGGCAGGCCGACGTCGCTGCTGTGGGTCGAGTCCCCCACGAACCCGATGCTCGAGGTGGCGGACCTCCCGGCCCTGGTCGCGGCCGGCCACGCCGCCGGCGCGCTGGTCGCGGTCGACAACACGTTCGCGACGCCGCTCGTGCAGCGGCCGCTCGAGCACGGGGCCGACGTCGTCGTGCACTCCGTGACGAAGTACCTCGCGGGCCACAGCGACGTCGTGCTCGGCGCGGTGCTCACGGACGACGCGGCGCTGCGGGAGCGGCTGCACACCTACCGGACGGTGCACGGCGCGATCGCCGGCCCGTTCGAGGTGTACCTGGCGCTGCGCGGCGTCCGGACGCTCGCGCTGCGGGTCGAGCGCTCGCAGCGCACCGCGCTCGACCTCGCGCACCGCCTCGCCGCCCACCCCGGCGTCGTCGAGGTGCGCCACCCGGGCCTGCCGGGCGACCCGGGCCACGCCCGCGCGACCGCGCAGATGGCCGGCTACGGCTCGATCATCGGGCTGCGCCCGGCGGGCGGCGCGGCCGGGGCGGACGCGGTCGTCGAGCGGCTGCGGCTGTGGGTGCCGGCCACCAGCCTCGGCGGGGTGGAGTCCAGCATCGAGCGCCGCCGCCGGTTCGCGACGGAGTCCCCCACGGTCCCGGAGGACCTGCTGCGCCTCTCGGTCGGCATCGAGGACGTCGAGGACCTCTGGCGCGACCTCGCCCAGGCGCTCCCCTCCTGACCCTCCCGCCCGGTCCTCCTGTGCGACCTGCGGACCTGCGAGGTCGTCACGTCCGGCCGAGGTCGTCAGCCCGGCCTGACGACCTCGGCTCGAGCTGACGACCTCGCGCGTCAGCGGATCGTGAAGGGGGCGCGCAGGAGCGCGGCGTCGCGGGAGCTCGGGCCGACCAGGAGGTCGAACTCGCCGGGCTCGACGACGCGGCGGCCGGCGGCGTCGACGATCGTGCAGTCCCCGACCGGCACCTCCAGCGCGACGCGCACCGACTCGCCGGGGGCGACGTCGACCTGCCGGAACGCCTTGAGCTCCTTGTCGGCCCACGAGACCGACGTCACGCGGTCCGACACGTAGACCTGCACGGTCTCCCGCACGGGCCGCGCGCCGGTGTTGCGGACGGTGACCTCGGCCCGGACCGCGTCGCCGGTGCCGAGCTCCGTGGCCGCGAGCGCCAGGTCGGCGTACTCGACCGTCGAGTAGGAGAGCCCCTCCCCGAACGCGAACGCCGGCCGCTGGGTGAGGTCGGCGTAGCGGTCGCCGTGCTGGCCGCGGATCTGGTTGTAGTACGTCGGCTGCTGGCCGACGTGCCGCGCGAACGACACGGGCAGGCGGCCGGACGGCTCGGCGAGCCCGAGCAGCAGCTCCGCGAGCGCCCGGCCGCCCTGCATGCCGGGGTTCGCGGCCCACACGAGGGCGTCCGCGCCGAGCGCCGACTCGGGCAGCACCAGCGGCTTCGAGGCCAGCAGCACCACGACGAGCGGCGTCCCGGTCGCGGCGAGCGCGTCGAGCAGCGCGACCTGCCCGCCGACGAGCTCCAGGGTCGCGGTGGAGCGCCCCTCCCCGACCAGCTCGATGCGGTCCCCCACGACGGCGACCACGTAGTCCGCGTCGCGCGCCGCCGCGACCGCCTCGGCGATCATCGCGTCGTCCGGCTCGGCGGGCACGACGACCGGCGGGCGCGGCTGCCCGTCGGGGAACGTCGCCCCCTCCGGGTCGGGCTCCAGCGTGAGGATCTCCGCACCGCGGGCGTGGTCGACCACCCAGCCCTCGGGGACGGCGGCCCGCAGGCCGTCCAGCACCGTCGTGATCATGTCGCGCGGCTGGCCGTCGGGCAGCCAGTCGGCCTGGCCGGACGAGCCCGCCCAGTCGCCGAGCTGCGTCTGCGCGTCGTCGGCGAGCGGCCCGACGACGGCGATCCGCCGGCTGCCGGCGCCCGTCGGAGCCTCCGAACGGACCGCGGCGGCGCCGCCCGGCGGGACGGGCGCTCCGGGCGCCGCAGCGGTCCCGGGCGTGCAGCCGCCGGCCAACGGCAGCACGGCGCCCTCGTTGCGCAGCAGCACCAGCGAGCGCCGCGCCACCTCGAGGTTGAGCGCGGCGTGGTCGGCGCTCCCGATGACGGCGGCCTGGGTGGCCGGGTCGGGGCGGCGCGGGTCCTCGAACAGCCCGAGCCGGAACTTCAGCGTGAGGATGCGGGCGACCGCGGGCTCGAGGTCCGCCTCCGTCAGCAGGCCCCGCTCGATCGCCTCCAGCGCGCCCTCGAAGAACCGCGGCGTCGTCATGACCATGTCGTTGCCGGCCTTCACCGCGGCGGCGGCGGCGTGCGCGTAGTCGGGCTGCACCTTCTGCTCCCAGACCATGCGCCCGACGTTGTCCCAGTCGGTGACGAGCGTGCCGGTGTAGCCCCACTCGCCGCGCAGCACCTCGTTGAGCAGCCAGTCGTTGACGGTGATCGGCACGCCGTCGGTGGTCTGGTAGCCGAGCATGAACGTCGCGCAGCCCTCCCGGGCCACCCGCTCGAACGGGGGCAGGAACCACGACCGCAGCTTGCGCCGCGAGATGTCCGCCTCGGAGGCGTCCCGGCCGCCCTGCGTCTCGGAGTACCCGGCGAAGTGCTTCGCGGTGGCGAGGATCGCGGTCGGGTCGGCCAGGCCGTCGCCCTGGTAGCCGCGGACCATCGCGGAGGCGAGCTCCCCGATGAGGTGCGGGTCCTCGCCGAACGTCTCGTCGACGCGGCCCCAGCGCAGGTCGCGGGTGATGCAGAGCACCGGGCTGAACGTCCAGTGCACGCCGGTGGGGGCGACCTCGCGCGCGGTGGCCCGGGCGACCTGCTCGACCAGAGCCGGGTCCCAGCTCGCGGCCATCCCGAGCTGCGTGGGGAAGATCGTCGCCCCCACCCAGAACGAGTGCCCGTGGATGCAGTCCTCGCCGACCAGCAGCGGGATGCGCAGCCGCGTGGAGTCGACGAGCTCGTGCGCGAGCGCCAGCCGCTCCGGCGAGGCGTGCAGCAGCGACCCGGCGAGCCGCCGCAGCACGTGGTCGGCCACGTCGTCGCGGGCGTCGAGCTGCAGCATCTGCCCGACCTTCTCCTCGACGGTCATGCGGTCCAGCAGGTCCCGGACCCGGTCGGCCACGGGCAGGGCGGCGTCGAGGTAGGCGGCGGTGGTGGTCTCGGTCACGAGGGGTCCTTCTGCTCGGAGTGCTGCCGCGGGTGCGGCGGGTGGTGCGGGGCGGGGCGCACGGCGGTGACGCCGCTGGTGGGGCGCAGGCCGCGCTTGCGCATCGCGCGGGCCCGCTCCCCGGCGGACCGCAGCCGCGGGTTCACGTACTCGTCGATGCCGAAGTTGATGAGCGACAGCGCCATGCCGAGCAGCGCGATGCACAGCCCGGCCGGCACGTACCACCACCAGAAGTCGGGGAACGCGCCGTTCTGCTGCGCCCAGTACAGGATCGTGCCCCAGTTGAGGTTCGTGATGGGGATGACCCCGATGAACGCCAGCGTCGTGAGGCCCAGCACCGCGGCGGTCACGGTCCCGACGAACGACGAGGCGATGATCGCCGTCAGGTTCGGGAGCATCTCGACCGCGATGATGCGGTGGAGCGGCTCGCCGTTGGCCCGCGCGGCCTGCACGAAGTCCCGGTTGCGCAGCGACATCGTCTGCGCGCGCAGCACGCGCCCGCCCCACGCCCAGCCGGTGATGGCGAGCACCGCGGAGATGAGCAGCAGGCTCGGGTTGTCGTACTGGGAGGCCACGATGATCATCAGCGGCAGGCCGGGCAGCACGAGGAACACGTTGGTCAGCGCGGACAGCGACTCGCTGCGCCACCCGGCGACGTAGCCGGCGGTCACGCCCACGGCCACCGCGACGAGGGTCGCGATGACGCCGGCGCTGAACCCGACGACGAGCACGCCGCGGGTGCCCAGGACGATCTGGCTGAAGACGTCCTCGCCCATGTGCGTGGTGCCCAGCCAGTGCTGGGCGGACGGCGGCTGCCGGAGCGCGTCGAAGTCCTTGTCGAGCGGGCCGTACGGGGCGATGAGGTCACCGAAGACGGCCAGCAGGACGAAGAACCCGAGGATCGCGAGCCCGGTCAGGGACTTGCCGTTGCGGAACATCGCGAACGCCCGGCCGAGCCGCGCCGCGGCGCCCGTGCCGCGGGACGCCGGTCCGGCCGGCCCGGGGGCGACGGGGGCCGCGGCCTCCTCGGTGGCGGTGGTGGTGGGGAACGTCATGGCTCAGCCCTCCGTCTGGCGGGTGCGCGGGTCGAGGACGGCGTACGCGACGTCCGCCAGGATGTTCGCGACCAGCACGGTCAGCGTGATGACGAGGAACAGCCCCTGCATGAGCGGGTAGTCCTTCGCGGTCGTGGCGTCGAGCAGCAGCTTGCCCACGCCGGGGTAGGAGAACACCAGCTCCATGACGAGCGTGCCGCCGACGATGAACCCGAGCGACAGCGCGAACGACGACAGCTGCGGGAGCACCGCGTTGCGGGCGGCGTAGTTCACCATCACGCGCCGCGGGGACAGGCCCTTGGCCTCGGCGACCGTCACGTAGTCCTCGTCGAGGACGGTGACCATCATGTTGCGCATCCCGAGGATCCAGCCGCCCAGCGACGCGAGCACGATCGTCAGCGCCGGCAGGGTGCCGTGCTGGACCACCTGCCCGACGAAGTCGAGCGTGAGGGCGGGGGTGCTGCCCTTGTCGTAGGCGTGCGACGCGGGGAACCAGCCGAGCGTGGTGGAGAACACCGCGATGGCGATGAGGCCCATCCAGAAGTACGGCACGGTCGAGAAGAACGTGGCGACGGGGACGAGGGCGTCCGCGCGGCTGCCGCGGCGCCACCCGATCCACGACCCCAGCCCGGTGCCGAGGAAGAAGCTCAGGACGGTGGCGATGCCCACCAGCCCGACGGTCCACGGCAGGGCGGTCGCGATGACGTCGGTGACGGGCGCGAGCCCCTTGGAGAACGACCGGCCGAGGTCCCCGCGCAGCAGCAGCCCCCAGTAGTCGGCGTACTGCTGCAGCAGCGACTTCCCGTCGTCGAGCCCGAACAGCGTCCGCAGCGAGTCGGCGGCGTCCGGGCTGATGCGGCCCTGGTTCTTCTGGAGGTAGGCCGAGACGGGGTCGCCCTTCATCATGCGGGGCAGGAAGAAGTTGATGGTGATGGCCGCCCAGGCCGTGAACAGGTAGAACACGGCGCGGCGCACGGCGAATCTCACGGCGGTCAGCTCCTGGCAGTCGACGTCGCCGGGCCGGCGAAGTGCGTGTCCGGGTCGGGCGAGGCGTCCCGCAGCGCGCGGGTGTAGGGGTGCTGCGGGCGCAGGATCACGTCGTCCGCGGGGCCGCTCTCGACGACGACGCCGTGGTGCAGGACCATGATCTCGTCGCTGAAGTGCCGGGCCGTGGCGAGGTCGTGCGTGATGTAGAGGACGCCGAGGTCCGACTCGCGCTGCAGCTCGGCCAGCAGGTTGAGCACGCCGAGCCGGATCGACACGTCGAGCATCGACACCGGCTCGTCGGCGACGAGCAGCGACGGCCGGGACGCCAGCGCGCGGGCGATGGCGACGCGCTGGCGCTGGCCGCCCGACAGCTCGTGCGGGCGGCGGTCGACGACGGCGGGCGGGTCCAGGTGGACGCGCTCGAGCAGCCGCACCACCTCCGCGTCCACCTCGTCGGGCGGGACCACGCGGTCCAGCCGCAGGGGGCGCTCCACGTGGTGGCGGATGGTGTGGTACGGGTTCAGCGAGGCGAACGGGTCCTGGAACACCATCCGCACCTGCTGCCGGTAGCGGCGCAGCGCCCGGCCCCGGCGCGGGATCGGGGCGCCGTCCAGCAGCACCTCGCCGCTGGTCTCCCGCTCGAGCTGCGTGATGATCTTGGCGATCGTGGACTTGCCGCTGCCGCTCTGCCCGACCAGGGCGATCGTCTGCCCGGACGTGAGCGTGAACGACACGTCGTCGAGCGCGAGCATGTCCCCCGCCCCCCGGACGCGGTAGCGCTTGGTGACGCCGCGGAGCTCCAGCGTGCTGGTGGTCATCGTGCGGCCTCCTCGGCGCTGCCCGTCCGCACGAAGTCCCCGCGCTCGCCGGTCAGGCTCGGGAACGACCCGAGCAGCCGCTGCGTGTAGGGGTGCTGCGCGTGGCGGTAGATGTTCTCGGCGGTGTCGAGCTCGACGATGCGGCCCTCGCGCATGACGGCGATCCGGTCGCTGATCTCGAGCAGCAGCGGCAGGTCGTGCGTGATGAACACGACCGAGAACCCGAGCTCGCGGCGCAGGTCCGAGATCTGCTGCAGGATCTCGCGCTGCACGAGCACGTCGAGGGCGGTGGTCGGCTCGTCCATGATCATGAGCTGCGGCCGCAGGGCGAGCGCCATCGCGATCATGACGCGCTGGCGCATGCCGCCGGAGAGCTCGTGCGGGAAGGACCGCAGCCGCTCGCGGCCGACGCCGACCATGTCGAGCAGGTCGCCGCACTCGCGCCGGCGCTCGGCCTTCGGCATCGCGGGCCGGTGGGTGCGGAACACGTCGTCGAGCTGCTTGCCGATCGCCACGACGGGGTTGAGCGCGTTCATCGCGCCCTGGAACACCATCGAGGCCTTGTCCCACCGGAACGCCCGCATCTCGGCGTCGCTGAGCGCCCCGAGGTCGATGTCCGCCCCGGAGGCGTCGTGGAACGTCGCCGAGCCGCCCGCGATCACCGCGGGCGCCTTGAGCAGGCGCTGCACGCCGTACGCCAGCGTGGTCTTGCCGCACCCGGACTCGCCCGCGAGGCCGAGGATCTCGCCCCGGCGGACGCTGAGCGAGACCTCCCGGACCGCCTCCACCGGCGGGTCCACGTCGTACACGACGCTGAAGTCCGACACCGTCAGCACGTCGTTGGTCGTCGTCACTGCACCTTCCCGTCTTCCCGCGGACCCGTGGCCCGCCCGTCTGCCCGGCACGGCTGCGGCCGGCCGGCGGCGGGGACGAGGTCCCGTCGCCGGCCGGCCGCAGCGGCGCGTCAGCTCGCCGGCTCCAGGCTGGTGAGGATCAGCGCGGCGGTGGGCTGCGTCGGGTCGGGGTTGGCGTACGGGTCGTCCTCGCCCGGCCAGCCGACGTAGCTGCGCGTGTTGTACTCGCCGATGAACGGGCGGGTGCCGATCGGCAGCGCGGGCACCTGCTCGACGAAGATCTCCTGGACCTCCGCCAGGGCCTCGGCGCGCGCGGCGTCGTCCGTCGCGGTGGCGTAGGTGTCGAGCGCGGCCGTGGCCTCCGGGCTGTCGAACCGCCCGAAGTTGTAGTCCGCGGCCTCGCCGAGCGGCTTCAGCCACCGGCCGTCCATGATGTCGCTGTACAGGTCGTACGGCGTGGCGCCGGTGTCGGTCCAGTGCAGGATCGCCTGGAAGTCGCCCTCGCTCTTCATGGCCCACCAGGTGTCGGCGTCCGGGGTGTCGACCGTGGCCTCGACGCCCAGCTCCTTGGCCGAGTCGGCGATCAGCGAGATGCCGGTGACGTAGTCGCTCCAGCCCTGCGGGACGCTCAGCTCGAACGTGACGGGCTCGCCGTCGGGGTCGACGAGGGCGTCGCCGTCCCAGGTGTAGCCGGCGTCCGTGAGGATCTCCTTGGCGCCGTCGACGTCGACGCCGTACGTCTCGCCGGCGAAGTCGTCGGCGATGAACGGGTCGCCCGCGGGGGTGGGCAGGCCGGTCACCGAGGTGAGCTCCGGCACGCCGCCCTCCCGCGCGATCGCCTGGTGCTTGGTGCGGTCGACGACGAGGTTCATCGCCTGGCGGAACGCGACGTCGCTGAACGGCTTGGTCTGCGTGTTGACGAACATCGCGTCGATGCCGAGGCCCGCGGCCGCCCAGTAGACGTTCGCGTCGTCCTTGTCGAGGTACGCGGACTGCACGTTGGGGATGAACGCCTGCGCCCAGTCGGCCTCGCCGTTGGCCAGCGCCGTGGTGAGCGCGGTGTTGTCGTTGTACGACACGTAGTAGAGCGTCGGCGCGGCGAGCTCCCCGCCCCAGTAGTCGTCCCGCGCGGTGAGCTCGACGCTCTGCGAGGAGAACTGCGACAGCACGTAGGGGCCGGTGCCGACGGGCTCGAGGTTCGGGTCCGTGGCCGGGTCGGCGACGTCCTCCCAGATGTGCTTCGGGACGATGAGCTTGTGCAGGACCTTGTCCTGCTTGGCGAACATCGACGCGGCGAAGGAGATCGTGACGGTGTCCCCGTCGAGCGCGACGTCCTCGATGCCGAGCGCCGCGTTGTCGAGCTCCGGCTTGTCCTTGAGCAGCGTGAACGTGTACGCGATGTCGTCGGCGGTGAAGTCCTCGCCGTCGTTCCAGGTGACGCCGTCGCGGGCCACGAGCGTGACCGCGGTGTAGTCGTCGTTCCAGGTGATCTCCTGGGCGAGCCACGGCGTGACGTCGTCGCTGGGGTCGATGAGGTTGACGAACCCCAGCGGCTCCAGGATCGCGTTGATGTAGCCGAGCTTCATGCCCGAGGCGTCGCCGACCCACGGGTTGTTCGACTCGGTGGCGATGGCGCCGTCCGGCTTGGCGATGGTCAGCGGGGCCCCGGTGCCGCCGGTGCTGCTGCCCTCGTCGCCCGCCCCGCCCGACCCGCCGGAGCAGGCCGTCAGTGCCAGGGCGGCGGCCACGCCGAGCGCGACCGCCGGGTACTTCACCCTCATGGTTTCTCCTTCGAAACGGCGCCGGGACGCAGCCGGCGTCTGAGGTCACGCCGCGTCCTCGCGGTCGTGCTGCGCGGAACGTTACTACACTGTCAGTAAGTGTCCGCCAGGCCCCGGAGATCACGAGTTGGTCACGGCAGGCGGGTCCCGGTCGGCAGCAGCCCCGGCCGCTACGATCGGCGCGCGACCACGCCGGCGGGCGCGGCGGCAGAGGAAGTGAGACAGCCATGAGCTCGGCGAAGCGGCCCGTCCGGCCGCGCCCGGAGACCCTGGAGCGCCGGCGGCGCATCCTGACCGCCGCCATGACGACGTTCGGCAGCAAGGGCTACAACAACGGCCCGCTCACGGAGATCGCCGAGCAGGTCGGCATGACGCACGCGGGGATCCTCCACCACTTCGGGTCCAAGGACCAGCTCCTCGTCGAGGTGCTGCGCTTCCGCGACCAGTCCGACGTCGAGGGGCTCGCCGAGCAGCACATCCCCGGCGGCATCGAGCTGTTCCGCCACCTCGTGCGGACCGCGTTCGCCAACGAGGAGCGGCCGGGCATCGTCCAGGCCTACGCGGTGCTGTCCGCCGAGTCCGTGACCGACGACCACCCCGCGCGCGCGTACTTCGAGGAGCGCTACCGCACGCTGCGCGCCGAGATCGCCGACGCGTTCCGGGAGGTCTGCGCCGAGCGCGGCGTGACCGAGCCCGGCACGGTCGGCCGTGCCGCCGCCGCCATCCTCGCGGTCATGGACGGGCTCCAGGTGCAGTGGCTGCTGGCCCGCGACGACGTGGAGCTGGCGCGGACCAGCGAGTTCGCGATCGAGGCGCTGGTCGCGGCCGTCGTGCAGCCGCAGGAGCCCGTCGTCGGCACCGGGCGCGGCTGAGGGGCGCCCGCCGACGCGCGGCCTAGAGGCCCTCCGCCTTGCGCGGGCGCCCCAGCAGCAGCGGCGCGAGCGCGTCCACCGGCAGGCCCTCGTGCAGCACCTGCACGACGGCCGCGGTGATCGGCATCTCGACGCCCGCGCGCTCCGCGAGGTCCAGCACCGAACGCGAGGACTTCACGCCCTCCGCGGTGCCGCCGGTGGCCGTGACCGCCTCGTCGAGCGTCATCCCCTGGCCGATGCGCAGGCCCAGGCGGTGGTTGCGGGAGTCCGGCGACGCGCACGTCGCCATGAGGTCACCCATGCCCGCGAGGCCCGGGAACGTCTCCGCCCTCGCACCGAGCGCCAGGCCGAGACGCGTGATCTCCACGAGGCCGCGCGTGATGACGGTCGCCATCGTGTTGTAGCCCAGGCCGCGGCCCTGGGAGATCCCGACCGCGAGCGCGATGACGTTCTTCACCGCCCCGCACAGCTCGACGCCCACCACGTCGTCGTTGGTGTAGGGCCGGAAGTACCCGGACGCGCACGCGGCGGCGACGCGCTCGGCGGTGCCGGCGTCCGACGACGCGACGACGGTGGCCGTCGGCTGGCGGGCGGCGATCTCCGAGGCGAGGTTCGGGCCCGACAGCACCGCCACCCGGGCCGGCTCCAGGTCGAGAGCCTCGGCCACGACCTCGCTCATCCGACGGTCCGTCGCGAGCTCGACCCCCTTCATGAGGGACACCGCGACGGCGCCCGGGTCGAGCCGGCCGGCCAGCGGGGCGAGCGTCGCCCGGGCGGACTGCGACGGCACCGCGACGGCGACGACGTCCGCGCCCGCCACCGCGGCGACCGGGTCCGGGTCGGCCGTCACGCGCGCGGGCAGGTCGACCCCCGGCAGGTACCGCTCGTTGCGGCGCGACCCGGCGATCTCGGCGCACACGGCGGCGTCGCGCCCCCAGACGGTGACGTCGCAGCCCGCGTCGGCGAGCACGGCCGCGAACGTCGTGCCCCACGCGCCGGCGCCGAGGACGGCAGCGCGCGTCACGCGGCCCCGTCCGCCGTGGGGGCGGCAGGCCCGGCCGCCCCGGCACCGCCCCCGGCGCGGCGCATGTCGTACGGCCGCTCGGGGGGCGTCTCGCCGCGCACGTCGGCCAGCAGCGCGGTGATCGCCGCCATCACCCGGGCGGTCGCCTCGCGCAGCGTCGCGGCGTCCAGCGGGCGGTCGTACAGGTCCGCGAGGTCGACGGGCGGTCCGGCCAGCACCGTCACGCGCTTCGGGGGGATCGGCTTGAACACCTTCGCGTAGCGGCCGAGCAGCAGCTGCGGCCCCCACTGCGCGATCGGCACGACGGGGACGCGGGTCGTCAGCGCGAGGCGGGCGACGCCGGTCTTCGCCACCATCGGCCACAGGTCCGGGTCGCGCGTGAGCGTGCCCTCGGGGAAGACCGCGACGCACTCCCCCTCCCGCAGCGCCTGCTCGGCGGCCCGCAGGGAGTCGCCGGCCTGGGAGGTGTTCCGGTACACCGGGATCTGGCCGCTGGTCCGCAGCACCCAGCCCACCACCGGCACCGAGAACAGCGACGACTTCGCGAGGATCTTCGGCGCGACCCCGTTGTCGTACAGGAAGTGCGCGAAGGTGACGGGGTCGACGTTCGTCATGTGGTTGCCCGCGGCGATGAACCCGCCCGCCGGGAGGTGCTCGGCGCCGCGCCAGTCGCGACGCGTGATCGCGTACAGCACGGGTCGCAGCACACGGGCGACGTTGCGGTAGGCGCGGTTGGCGCGGGGCGGGTGCACGGGAGCCGATGCTACCCGGGCGGCCGGACGCGCCCCTCCGGGTGGCCGACGCGGCAGCACAGCGTAGGCCCGCCCGCGAACCGCGCAACCGCTGGCAGGAGCGTCGGCGTGCGATCGGCGGGCGCATTTGGCACTATCGGACCGTCCTCGCGGCCGAGCCGCGGGGCGCCCGGGCGTCGTTGGGACGAAGCGAGCCGCACGGGACACCAGCGCGTCGCGCCCTCACGCACGTCGCGCCCCGGCTCCGGAGCACGCATGTCCCTCACCACCCGCGCCTCGTCCCCCGCGGAGCGCCGCACCACCACGGCACCCGGCACCTTCCACCTGCTCGGCGACGACGCCCTCGTCTGGTCCGAGCCCGTCTTCCGCCTCCACGGGTTCGAACCGGGTGACGTGGTCCCGTCGACGTCGCTGATGCTGGCGCACTGCCACCGCGACGACCGTCCCGCCCTGGAGGCGGTGCTGCGCGCCGCGCCCCCCGCGCCCGGCGAGGGACGCAGCGTCCGGTACCGCCTCGTCGACGCGTCGGGCACGGAGCGCGTGGTGCTGGCGGTGCTGGCGCCCGGTCTGGACGAGCGGCACGCGCGCGGGTCCCGCCCCGCGGCCGGCAGGACGCGGACCGACGGGTCCGCGGCACCCGCGGAGCACCGGGCCGCAGCCGGGGTCCGGACCGAGGACCACTCCCGCGTCGACGGCTCGCCCGCGGTGGAGTGCCCGCCCGCCGGCGAGGGACGCGGCCTCCAGCTGCTGGGCCTGCTCGTCGACCTGGGCGCCGAGATCGGCGCGACGGCCGCGCGGCGGGCGGACGAGATGCTC
The DNA here is from genome assembly GCA_014763765.1 of Micrococcales bacterium. Classification (GTDB taxonomy): domain Bacteria; phylum Actinomycetota; class Actinomycetes; order Actinomycetales; family Cellulomonadaceae; genus Cellulomonas. Next base: position 2,992 of record JACXUT010000007.1, on the reverse strand, counting down.
ACCGCGGCGATCGCGTCGCGCGAGGTCATCGACCAGGCCAAGGGCGCCGCGATGCTCGCCTACGGGCTCGACGGCCCGGCGGCGTTCGAGCTGCTGCGGTGGCACTCCGAGCACCTGAACGTCAAGGTGCGCACCGTGGCGGAGCGGATGCTCAGCGCGCTGCCCGGCCGCCGGCCCGACACCGACCCGCGGGACCTGCTGGACGGCGCCCTCGCGAGCCTCGTCGACGCGGGCGCGCACTCCGACGGCGCGGGACGCACGGCCGACGCGCCGGCGCCCCTGGTCGTGCGGCACCGCCTGGACGGCCGGTCCGTGCTCGTGGCGCTCGACGGGGAGGCCGACGCCGCGACCGCGCCGGCGCTCGTCGCCGGGTTCGCGGACGCCCTGCGGGCCGTGCCGCCCCGCGGCATGCTCGTCGTCGACGCGTCGCACCTGCGCCGGCTCGGCCCGGTCGCCGCCCTGCACCTGGCGCGCCTGCGCCGGCGCTGCGACAACGCGGGCGTCGCGCTGCGGATCCTGCCGCCCGCCGGGGGCCGTCCCGAGATGCGGGGACCCGCCGCACGCAGCAGCATGTGAGGCACCCGCACCCGAGGAGGACCGACGTGAGCGACCAGCCGACGGACCGCCCCGAGGGCGTGCTGCCCGACGGGGACCCGGACGACGTGGCCGAGGCGAGCACCCCCGGCTCGGAGGGCGACGGACCCGAGGCCGCCTACGAGGCAGAACCCGGCCGGACGGGCGGGGACGAGCCGGACGGCGAGTGACGGTGGCCGAGCCGACCGTCCCGACGCCCGGCGGGTCGCTCGCGCACGCCCCGGCCGCGGACGCCGAGGCGTGGCGGACCGGGATCCTCGACGAGCTCCACGGCCTGCTCGTCGCCACGGTCCCGGTGGACGCGCTGCTCGACGCGATCGTGCGGCGCGCGGCGGACCGCGGCGGCCCCGGGTCGTCCGCCGCGATCACCGTGCGGCTCGAGGGGCAGTCGACCGTGGCCGCGGCCGCCGACGAGCGTGCGGCGGCGTGCGACCGGGCGGAGCAGGCCGCGGGCGACGGCCCGTGCCTGGAGGCCGCGCGCGTCGGGCGGCGCATCACCGTCCCGGACGTCGCCGGGGAGCAGCGGTGGCCGGCGTGGCGCGCCGAGACGGTGCGCGTGGGCTTCCTCGCCGCGGCCGCGCTCCCGGCGACCGTCGTGCCCCGCAGCGCGCTCGAGCTCGCGATCGACCTGTACCGGACCACGCCCGGCGAGTGGGACGAGGACGTCCTGGACGACGTCGCGCGCCTCGCCGACGACGCCGCGCGGGCCGTGGTGGTCGCCGCGCGCGCCGAGGAGCAGGCCCGCCTCAACACCGACCTGCGCCAGGCGATGGCGTCGCGCGCGGTCATCGACCAGGCCCTCGGCGTGGTGATGGCGCAGAACCGCTGCGGCCCGGAGGAGGCGTTCGCGATCCTGCGGCGGGCGTCGCAGCACCGGAACAGCAAGATGCGGGACGTCGCCGGCGAGATCGTCGCGCAGGTGTCCGGGACGCAGGCGCACAGCCCGCACGAGTTCCGCGACCGGCCGCGGAGCTGAGCCGGCCCCGGAGCTGCGCCGGCCGGGCGTCAGCCCCGGTCGAACTCCGCACCGAGCGCCGCGAGCTTGTCCGTGAAGCGCTCGTAGCCCCGGTCGATCAGGCTGATGCCGCGCACCGCCGACGTGCCCTTCGCGGCCAGCGCCGCGATCAGGTGGCTGAACCCGCCCCGCAGGTCCGGCACCTCGATGTCCGCGGCGGCCAGCGGCGTCGGGCCCGAGACGACGGCCGAGTGGTAGAAGTTGCGCTGCCCGAACCGGCACGGCCGGCCGCCCAGGCACTCCTTGTAGACCTGGATCGTCGCGCCCATGCCCCGCAGCGCGTCCGTGAACCCGAACCGGTTCTCGTACACGGTCTCGTGCACGATCGACAGGCCCTTGGCCTGCGTCAGCGCGACGACCAGCGGCTGCTGCCAGTCGGTCATGAAGCCGGGGTGGACGTCGGTCTCGAGCACGATCGAGGACAGGTCGCCGCCGGGGTGGAAGAACCGGATGCCGTCGTCGTCGACCGTGAACTCGCCGCCGACCTTGCGGAACGTGTTGAGGAACATGGTCATCTCGGGCTGGGTGGCGCCGCGGACCAGGATGTCGCCACCCGTGGCGAGCGCCGCCGAGGCCCAGGACGCGGCCTCGATCCGGTCCGCGAGCGCGGTGTGCCGGAACCCGACGAGCCGGTCGACGCCCTCGATCCGGATGACCCGGTCCGTGTCGACCGAGATGATCGCGCCCATCTTCTGCAGGACGTTGATGAGGTCCATGATCTCGGGCTCGATGGCGGCGTTCGTCAGCTCGGTGATGCCCTCGGCGCGCACGGCGGTCAGCAGCAGCTGCTCGGTGGCCCCGACGCTGGGGTACGGCAGCGTGATCTTCGTGCCCTGGAGGCGGCGCGGCGCGCGGATGTGGATGCCGTTGTCGCGCTTGTCCACCACGGCCCCGAACTGGCGCAGGATGTCGAGGTGGTAGTTGATCGGCCGGTCGCCGATCCGGCAGCCGCCCAGGTCCGGGATGAACGCCTCGCCGAGGCGGTGCAGCAGCGGCCCGCAGAACAGGATCGGGATGCGGCTGGAGCCCGCGTGCGCGTCGATGTCGGCGACGTGCGCGGACTCCACGTCCGTCGGGTCGAGCCGCAGCACGCCGGCCTCGGCGTCCGCGCCGACCCGCACGCCGTGCAGCTCCAGCAGGCCGGTCACGACGGCGACGTCGCGGATCTGCGGGACGTTGCGCAGCTCGCTCGGCGTCTCCCCGAGCAGCGAGGCGACCATCGCCTTCGAGACGAAGTTCTTGGCGCCCCGGACGGTGATCTCGCCCGACAGGGGCGTGCCGCCGTGGACGTACAGCAGATCGGTCATCCCCCCATGGTGACGCACGCCGGCGCGCGATCACGCCCCCGCGCCGGCGTGCGTCACCATGGGGGGATGACCGATC
>JACXUT010000223.1 GCA_014763765.1 Micrococcales bacterium | reverse complement strand
GGTGGACGGGTGGACGGCGTGGACGGGCGGGTCGGGACGGCGGCGGCCCCGCCCCGCCGGAGCGGGACGGGGCCACCCTGCCACGGGCGCGGCCGGGTCAGGCGTCGCGGCGCTTCGCGAGCACCAGCGCGCCGGCGAGCGCGACCAGGCCCCAGGCCACCAGCACCCCGAAGCCCTCCCAGGGGGACAGCGTGGCGTCGGGGCCGCCGTTCTGCACGAGCTGCGACCCTGCGGACATCGGCAGGTACGGGCTCACCTTCTGGAAGAACGTCCACGGGACCATCGCGAACACGCTCTCGACCACCAGCAGCAGGCCCAGCACGGTGGCGAGCGCGCCGGCCGAGTGCCGCAGGAGCGCGCCGATGCCGTACGCGAGCAGCGCGATCGCCGCGAGGTAGAGCGGCGCGCCGACGAAGATCCGCTGGTTCACGGCGTCGCCGAGGTCCACGCGGTACTGCTCGCCGAGCACGGGGTACGTCACGGCCCAGGACGCGAGGGTGCCGACCACGCCGGTGACCCACGCGACGACCACCACGACGAGGCCCTTGGCCAGCAGGGCCGGCGTGCGGGTCGGGGCGGCGGTGAGCGTGCTGCGGATCATCCCGGTCGAGTACTCGCCGGTGATGGTGAGCACCGCGAGCACGCAGATCGCGAGCTGCGCGAACTGGATGCCGCCGACGACGTCACCGGCGGTGAAGCGGCCGAGGTCCATGCCCCCGGACTCCATCTCCCGGGTGCCGAAGTACGCGATCATCCACGCGATGCCGGTCTGCGCGAGCACCGTGATGGGCAGCACCCACCACGTCGAGCGGACGGTCCAGAGCTTGATCCACTCCGAGCGGACCAGCCGCGGGAACGTGACGCGGACGTCGCCGGCGGCGCGGGACGAGCCGGCGCGGCGGGCGGCGGGGACGGTGGCGGTGGCGCTCATCGCCGGGCCTCCTGGCTGGTCGTGGCGGCGAGGGCCGCGGGGTCTGAGTGGTACTCGACGTCGTCGGCGGTCAGCGACATGTAGGCCGCCTCCAGCGACGCGGACACCGGCGTGAGCTCGTGCAGCACCAGGCCGTGCTGCGCGGCGAGCTCGCCGACGGCCGGGGCGGTGGCGCCCGCGACCTCCAGCAGGCCCGCCTCGACGGAGGTCACGGTGGTGTCGGGGCCGCGCAGCAGGTCGGCGAGCTGGGCCGCCTGGGGGCTGCGGACGCGGACGCTCGCGCCGGACGCGCCGGCCACGATGTCCGCCACGGGGGCGTCCGCGATGATCCGGCCGCGGCCGATCACGAGGATGTGGTCGGCGGTCAGCGCCATCTCGCTCATGAGGTGCGAGGAGAGGAACACGGTGCGGCCCTCGCCCGCGAGGTGCTTGACCAGGTTGCGGACCCACAGCACGCCCTCGGGGTCGAGGCCGTTGACCGGCTCGTCGAGGATCAGCGTGCGCGGGTCGCCGAGGAGCGCCGCGGCGATGCCCAGGCGCTGGCCCATGCCGAGCGAGAACCCGCCGACGCGCTTGCCGGCGACGCCCCGCAGGCCGGTCATCTCGATGACCTCGTCGACGCGCTTGCGGCCGATGCCGTGGGTCGCGGCGACGGCCCGCAGGTGGTTGGTCGCGGAGCGGCCCGAGTGGACCGCCTTCGCGTCGAGCAGCGCGCCGACCTCCGTCAGCGGCGAGCGGTGCTGCGCGTAGGGGCGGCCGTTGACCGTGACGGTGCCGGCCGTCGGGCGGTCCAGGCCCATGATCATCCGCATGGTGGTGGACTTCCCGGCGCCGTTCGGGCCGAGGAAGCCCGTGACCTTGCCCGGCTGCACGGTGAAGTCGATGCCGGCGACGGCGGTCTTGCTGCCGTACCTCTTGGTCAGTCCTCGTGCCTCGATCATGGTGTCCTCACTGGTGGGTTCCGGTACGTCACGACCGTACGGACCGGTGCGCCGGCGCGGAACGGTCGCACGGCCGAACCCGTCCGGCCCCGCGCTCGCCCGGGGGGACGACGCGGGTCCTCCTCACGGATGACCCGGTCGGGTCCGGTCTCCCGCGCAGGTCGCGTCGTGCGCCGGGGAACTTCCGGAGGCGGCGTGGCGTTCTAGGGTGGTGAACCACTGCCGGCTCGATCTCGAACCGACCCTGGAGGACCGATGAGCAACCCGGTGTTCAACAACAGCGCCGTCTTCGGCGACCCGCGCGCCCGCGGGAACCGGGCCGCCCGCCCGCAGCAGGGTGCCCCGACGGGCACCCTCGGCTCGACGGGCCCGGTCGTCGAGGCGTCGACGCTCGAGCAGATGTACGGCGCGCCGTCCGCGACCACGCGCGACACGCGCCGCCTGACCTACGACGACGTCATCGTCAAGACGGGCGGGCTGCTCGCGCTGCTCGTCGTCGTCGCGGCGGCGACCTGGAACCTGGCGCCCGGCATCTGGCCGATCGGCGCGATCGCCGGCCTGGTGCTCGGCCTCGTCAACGCGTTCAAGCGCGAGCCGAGCCCCGTGCTCATCACGCTGTACACGGTGGCGCAGGGCGTGTTCCTCGGCGGGATCAGCCTGGCGTTCCAGAACATGACGACCGACGTCACCGGCAACGTGCAGCCGATCGTCATGCAGGCGATCATCGCCACGTTCGCCACCTTCGGTGCCGCGCTGTTCCTGTTCAAGTCGGGCCGCGTGCGCGTCACCCCGAAGTTCACGCGCTGGCTGCTCATCGCGATAGTCGGCTACCTGGCGTACTCGCTGGTCAACGTCGTCATGATGTTCTTCGTCGCGAGCGACGGCTTCGGCCCGCTGCGCAATGGCCCGATCGGCGTCATCGCCGGTCTGTTCGCGGTCGGCCTGGCCGCCGCGAGCCTCATCATGGACTTCGACGCCATCAAGCGCGGCGTCGAGCAGGGCGTGCCGAACAAGTTCGCCTGGTCCGCGGCGTTCGGCCTCATCGTCACGCTCGTCTGGCTGTACCTCGAGATCCTGCGGATCCTCGCGATCCTCCAGGGCCGCGACTGACACCACCCCCACGACGGCCCCGCCGCCCGGCCCTAGGCTGGTGCGACGGGGCCGTCGCACGTCCCCGCCACCCCCTCGGCCGTCTGGAGCCCCGTGAAGTACGCGCAGCACGTCTCCGACCTCGTCGGCAACACGCCGCTGGTCCGCCTCAACGCCGTGACCGCCGGCCTGTCCGCCACCGTCCTGGCCAAGGTCGAGTACTTCAACCCGGGCGGGTCCGCCAAGGACCGCATCGCCCTGCGGATGATCGAGGCGGCCGAGGCCTCCGGCGAGCTGCGGCCCGGCGGCACCATCGTCGAGCCGACCAGCGGCAACACGGGCGTCGGCCTGGCGCTCGTCGCCCAGCGCAAGGGCTACCGCTGCGTGTTCGTGTGCCCGGACAAGGTCTCGGAGGACAAGCGCGACGTGCTGCGCGCGTACGGCGCGGAGGTCGTCGTCACGCCGACCGCCGTCCCGCCCGACCACCCGGACTCCTACTACTCGGTGTCGGACCGCCTGGTCACCGAGATCGAGGGCGCCTGGAAGCCCAACCAGTACGCCAACGTCAACGGCCCCGCGAGCCACTACGACTCGACCGGCCCGGAGATCTGGGCCGACACCGACGGCCGGGTCACGCACTTCGTCGCGGGCGTCGGGACCGGCGGCACCATCACCGGCACCGGCCGCTACCTGCACGACGTCTCGGCGGACCGCCCGGCGGCCGACGGCGGCCCGGTCCGCGTGGTCGGCATCGACCCGCAGGGCTCGGTGTACTCCGGCGGCGACGGCCGGCCGTACCTGGTGGAGGGCGTCGGCGAGGACTTCTGGCCGTCCGCGTACGACCCGGCGGTGCCGGACGAGATCATCCCCGTGTCCGACGCCGACTCATTCGCGATGACGCGGCGCCTGGCCCGTGAGGAGGCGCTGCTGGTCGGCGGGTCGTGCGGGATGGCGGTCGAGGGCGCGCTGCGCCTGGCCCGCCGCCTCGAGGAGGACGACCCGGAGGCGGCGGCCCGCGCGGTGATCGTGGTGCTGCTGCCGGACAGCGGCAAGGGCTACCTGTCGAAGATCTTCAACGACCGCTGGATGCGGTCCTACGGGTTCCTCGACGCGGGCGAGGGCGCCGCCGTCGGCGACGTGCTGCGGACGAAGGACGGCAGCGTGCCGGCGCTCGTCCACACGCACCCCAACGAGACGGTCCGGGACGCCATCGAGATCCTCCAGGAGTACGGCGTCTCGCAGATGCCGGTCGTCGGCGCCGAGCCGCCCGTGAAGATCGGCGAGGTCGCGGGCGCCGTCTCCGAGCGCGAGCTGCTGGACGCCGTGTTCTCGGGCGCCGCCTCGCTGTCGGACCGCGTCGACCGGCACATGTCGGCGCCGCTGCCGCTCATCGGGTCCGGGGAGACGGTCGGCTCGGCGCGCGAGGCGCTGCAGAAGCACGACGCGCTCATGGTGGTCGACGACGGCGTGCCGGTGGGCGTCCTCACCCGGCACGACCTGCTGGCGTTCCTGGCGCGCTGAGCGCCGCGGGCGTCCGGCGGGGCGCCCGCCCCGGTCACGCCCCCAGGACGTGCCGGTCGACGAACGCGTTGCGGAACGTGCCCTCCGGGTCGGTGCGCGCCACCAGCGCGCGGAAGTCGTCCAGCCGCGGGTAGAGCGCGCGGGGGTCCGAGCCGGGCGCGCCGAGCGAGGCGAACAGCTTGCCCCAGTGCGGCCGCGCGCCGAGCGGGGCCAGCGCGGCCTCCAGGCGGGGCAGGACGGCCTCGACCTCGGGCTGCCGCGGCTGCCACGTGAAGTGCAGGGCGACCCGGTCGCCGCCGGACGCCGTGCTGAGCCACAGGTCGTCGCCCGCGACGGTGCGGACCTCCGAGACCTGGAGCAGCGGCGCGACGACGGGGGCGAGGGCCCGCAGCGCCCCGAACGCCTCGGCGGCGCGCCCGCGGGGGACGAGGTACTCGGACTGCAGCTCGTCGCCGTTGCTGGGCGTGAACTCCAGCCGGAAGTGCGGCAGCCGCTCGTGCCACGGACCGGGGACGCCGAGCTGCTCGGTGCAGTGCACGGGGTCGATGCCGGGCAGGGGGTGCAGCGGGCCGGGCGCCGGGCGCGCGCCGAACAGCTCGGTGCGTCGCTCGTAGCCGGCGCCGGCGGCCAGGCGGGTCTTGCGCCAGACCTGCTGCACGGCCGGGCCGGTCCAGTCGGTGAACAGGCTCACGGAGTCGGCGGACCCGGTCACGTCGTCCAGGTGCTCCAGCGCGACGTCCCACGGCAGGTCGGTGTGGACCTCCTGCGCGACGTCGTACGTCGGCTCGACGTCGAGCGTGACCCGCACGACGACGCCGAGCGCGCCGAGCCCGACGACGACACCCGGGAAGTCGGCGTCCCCGCGCGCGACGTGCCGCAGCGTGCCGTCGGCGGTCACCAGGTCCACCGCCGCGACGGCCGCGGCGAGGTTCCGGGACCGGTCGCCCGACCCGTGCGTGGCGGTGGCGACCGCCCCGGCCACCGAGATGTGCGGCAGCGAGGCCAGGTCGTGCAGGGCCCAGCCCTGCGCGTGCAGGACGCGGGCGAGCGCCCCGTAGCGGGTGCCGGCGGCCACCGACACCGTCCGGGCGCCGGCGTCGACGCGGACGTCCGGGTCGAGCCCGTCCAGCCGGACCAGGTCGTGCTCGGTGTCCGCGAGGTCGTTGAAGCAGTGCCGCGTCCCGAGCGCCCGCACCCGCCGCGCGCCCGCGACCACCTCCTGCACCTGCTCGACGGTCCGCGGCTCGTGCACGCGCGCGGCGGCGTAGGTGAGGTTCCCGGCCCAGGTGGTCAGCGACATCGGTGCTCCCGTCCCGGCGGGCGCCCCTCGCCCGCCGGGACGACGCTAACCCGTCGCGTGCCGGGCGGCCGCGCCGGGCGGCCGGTCCCCCGGGTTCGCGGCGACGGCCCGGGAGCGGGCAGGATGGGGGAGTTCAGCCCACGACCGAGGAGACGTCATGTCCACCCTGCCCGAGGCCACCGGATCGTTCGGCGAGAAGCCGACCCTGACGTTCCCCGAGGGCGAGGCGCCCGCCGAGCTCGAGGTCGTCGTCCTCGCGCCCGGCGACGGCGCGCTCGTCGAGGCCGGCGACGACCTCGAGGTGCACTACCTGGGCCAGACCTGGGGCGGCCACGTGTTCGACAACTCGTACGACCGCGGGTCCTCGATCTCGTTCCCGATCGGCGTCGGCGCCGTCATCGGCGGCTGGGACGAGGGCCTGGTCGGCCAGCCCGTCGGCTCGCGCGTGCTGCTGTCGATCCCGCCGCACCTGGGCTACGGCGACCGCGGCGTGCCGCAGGCCGGCATCCGCGGTGGCG
>JACXUT010000222.1 GCA_014763765.1 Micrococcales bacterium | reverse complement strand
CTCGCGCTGCGCGCGGGGCCGGGCCGGCGGGTGCGTCCGGGGGCCGTCAGGAACGGGCCGAGGTGGCGCAGGGGCGGTCGGTGCTCGAACACGCGGGCTCCTCGGGGTGGTTCCGGTCAGCCGTGGTCGGGCTCCGCCTGCGCGCGCCGGGGCAGCAGCCGGGCGACGGGCAGGCAGACCGCTGTGATCACCAGCGCGATGAGCAGCGCGACGGTCACGGCGTGCACGGTGCCGCCGGACGCGTCCCCGCCGGACCCGCCCCCGAGCGCGTGCAGGTACACGGTGGTGATGAGCGCGGACCCGATGCCGTTCGCGAGCTGCTGCACGGCGGTCAGGGAGCCGCTCGCGCTGCCGGCCTCCTCGGCGGAGACGTCGCCGAGCGCGATGTCGTAGATGGTGCCGAAGCAGGTGCCCAGCCCGACGCCCATGACGAACACCGGCGCGACCATGGCCCAGGTGCCGATCGACAGCCCCTGCGCCAGCACGAGCAGCAGGAACCAGCCGAGGCCGACCAGCGTGATGGTCAGCCCGGCGAACACGAGCGTGCGCCCGAGCCGCGCCATGAGGCCCATGCACGCGAAGGCGGCGACCATGATGCCGACGGTCAGCGGCATGAGGGACAGCGCCGCCCGGCCCGGGCTCTGGTCCAGCCCGCCCTGGAGGAACAGCGACAGCACGTACATGAGGCCGCTGGTCGCCGCGAAGAACGCCAGGCCCATGATCAGACCGGCGGTGAACCCGCGGTTCGTGAACAGCGAGGGGCGCAGCAGCGGGTCGGCGGCCGTGCGCTGGCGCCGCACGAACAGCACGAACGCGATCACGCCGACCGCCAGGGCGGCCAGCGACACCGGCGCCCAGTCGGTCTGCGAGCCCTCGATCAGCCCGTAGAGCAGGCCGAACATCGACAGTGCGAGGTACGCCGAGCCCTGGCCGTCGATGCTGACCGCCGCGCGCTCAGCGGAGGTGTCGCCGTCGCGGGGCAGCAGCCGCACCGCGAGCGGGACGCCGACCACGCCGAGGACGATGTTGATGAGGAAGACCGCGCGCCACCCCGTGCCGGCGACGTCGGCGTCGATGAGGAACCCGGCGAGGACGGGGCCGCCGATCGCGGCGATGCCGAGCAGCGGACCGAACAGCCCGAACGCGGTGCGCATCATGTCGCGCGGGAAGGCGCGCGTCATGATCGCCATGCCCTGCGGGATGAGCAGCGCGCCGAACGCCCCCTGCAGGAGGCGGGCCGCGACCATGACGCCGGGGCCGGTGGCGAGGCCGGCGGCGCCGGAGGCGAGCACGAAGCCCGTCATGCCGAGGAGGAACAGCCGGCGCTGGCCGTACTTGTCCCCGAGACGCCCGCCGATCACCAGCAGCACGCCGAGGGCCAGCGCGTAGGACGCGCCGAGCCACTTGATGAGGCCGTCGCCGCCGCCGATGTCGGCCACGATCGACGGGGCGGCGATGTTCGTCACCGTCGAGTCGATCATGTCCAGCGCGTCGGCCAGCAGGACCAGCCCGAGGACGGCCCACAGCCGCGGGCGCGACAGGGGCGTCGCCGTTCCGTCGGCACCGGCAGGGCTCCCGCCCTCGGTGGTGGCCACCTGGGTGGCCGGTGTGCTCTCCGCCATGACGTTCTCCTGTCCCGGGGCCGGCACCGCGGCGCGGAGTGCGTCGGCGCGTCGTGCGGCCGAGGTTGAGTGTAGTCACTACACGTTTGAAGTCGCTACCAACAACTAGTGACTAGCATCACGTGTACGATGGGGCCATGACGGACCCCCGCACCGGCCTGCCCGCCGCCGCCGGACGCCGCGAGCGCAAGAAGGCGGAGACGCGGCAGGCGCTCGTGGCCGCCGCCCGGCGCCTGTTCGTCGAGCGGGGCTACGACGACGTGACGGTCGCGCAGATCGCCGAGGAGGCCGACACCGCCGTCACGACGCTGTTCAACCACTTCCCGGACGGCAAGGAGGCGCTCGTCTTCGACGACACCGCGGGCGAGGACGAGCGCGCGTCGTCGCTCGCGGCCGCGGTGCGGGGCACCGGCAGCGTCCGCGCGGCGCTCGAGGCGCTCGGGCGGTTCTTCCGCGGCCGCGGGGTGTTCGAGCCCGACCCCTCGCCCGAGGAGCAGCAGGTGCTCGCGCTGATCCTCCGCACCCCGCAGCTGCGCACCTACGCGCGCCGGCAGTGGGAGGCGTGCGAGGAGGCCCTGACCGCGGCGCTCGCGGCCGAGGCCGGTGCCGTCCCCGACGACCCGGCCCTGCGGGCGCTGGCCCGCTACGTCCTGCAGATCCCTGACCTGGCCACCGACGCGACCGAGCCGCGCGCGGCCCTCGACGCGATCATCGCGCGCCTCGCGTCGGGGTGGGGCGCCGACCCGGCGTGAGGTGACGGCCCCCGCGGCCCGCCGTGGCGGGGGAGGGCCGCGCGACGGTCCGGTGCGCCGGTGGCGCGCACCGCCGGGCCGCGGGTGTCAGGCGCGCTCCGGCGCCCCTCCGGCGTCGGCCGGCGCACGGGTTGCCGCCGCGTCGGCCTCCGCCGCGGTCAGCGCCGCGATGAGCGACCGGGCGTCGTGCGGCGCGGTGTGCCGGCGACCGTTGACGAACAGCGTCGGCACGGCCGTGATGTCCATCGCCTCCGCGTCGAGCATGTCGTCGCGCACGCGCGCGGCGACCTCCGGGGAGGTGAGGTCGCGCTCGAACCGCTGGACGTCCAGCCCCAGGTCGGCCGCGCGGCGCAGGATGTCCGCCGGGCGCTGGTGCTCCTGGTCGGTGAACAGCGCCCGCTCGAACTCGAAGAACTTGCCCTGCAGCGCGGCCGCCTCCGAGGCCTCGGCCGCCGCGACCGCGTTGGGGTGGTAGCTGAGCAGCGGGGCGTGGCGCCACACGTAGCGGAGCCGCCCGCCCAGCTCCGCGACGACCTCCTGGATGGTGCCCGCGGTCTTGAGGCAGAACCCGCACTGGAAGTCGCCGTACTCGACGAGGGTCATCGGCGCGTCGACGGGCCCGTAGATGTGGTCGCGCTCCGGGTCGACCGGACGCTGCAGGACGTTGCGGGTGTCCTCGCCCGTCCCGCCGCGCTCCGCGGCCCGGAAGATCACGGCGGCCAGGCCCGCGGCCAGGGCCGACGCGAGCAGGACGCCGACGCGAGCCTCGTTGGCGACGGCGGGGTCGTCGATGGCGAGGTCGACGATGAACAGCGAGAGCGTGAACCCGATGCCGCAGAGCGCCGCCCCGCCGGCGAGCCGCCCCGAGGTCAGCCCCGGGCCCAGCTCGCCCAGGTGCAGGCGACGCATCGCGGCGGTCGAGCCCCAGACGCCCAGCGGCTTGCCCAGCACGAGTGCGATCACCACGCCCCAGGTCACGGGCGAGCGGACCGCGCCGGCCAGGACGTCCCCGTTCACGACGACGCCCGCGTTCGCCAGCGCGAACAGCGGCAGGATCACGAACGAGACGTACGGCGTGTACGCCGACTGCAGCCGCTCGTTGACGGAGATCGACTCGCGGAGGCTGTTCGCGGCGGCGCGCGCGTACTGCGTGCTGGGGGACTGGCGGAACGTGCGGGCGAGCTCGAGCGCGTGGTCGACGTCCCGGCGGCTCGGGCGGTACACCGGCACGAGCAGCGCGACGGCGACGCCCGCGAGCGTCGGGTGCACGCCGGAGGCGAGGAACGCGAACCAGACGACGATCGCGAGGGTGGCGTAGATCGGCCCCCGCCCGCTCGGCACGTACCGCGTGAACCAGATGCCCACCAACCCCACCGCCGCGACCAGCAGCGGCATCGGGCGGAAGTCCTCCGTGTAGACGAGCGCGATGATCGTCAGCGCCGCGATGTCGTCCACCACGGCGAGGGCCAGCAGGAACACCCGCAGCCGGGCGGCCGACCGCGGCCCCAGCAGCGCGAGCCCGCCGACCAGGAACGCCGTGTCCGTGGAGATCACGACGCCCCACGCGTGCTCGAAGCCCGTGCCGCGGGTGACCAGGACGAAGAGCAGGGCCGGCAGGGCCAGCCCGCACAGCGCCGCGACCACCGGCACGACGGCCCGCGACCAGCTCGTCAGCTCCCCGATCGCGAACTCCCGCCGCACCTCCAGCCCGACGGTGAAGAAGAACAACGCCATCAGCGCGTCGTTCACCAGCGCGTGCAGCGTGAAGTCCAGGTTGAGGTCCGCGACCCCCACGGTGAGGTGGGTGTCCCAGAACGCCTCGTACGTCGCGTGCGACGCGTTCGCCCAGACGATCGCCAGCGCCGTGCCGAGCAGCAGCACCACCGCGCCGAGCCGGCCGGACCCCACGGACCGCACCCACGCGGCGATCGACGGCGGGGCCGGCGTGCTCGGGGGCGCCTCCGGGTCCGGCGAACGGTCGATCACGAGCGGCAACGACATGGGGACCCCCGTCTCCCGTGCGCCCGCGGGGTCCTGCGGCTGACCGGGCGGGGCGCTGGACATGTGCCTCGGAGCATGGTCGCCCGGGCGCCCGTCCGGCAAGACCCCGGGCACGTCGGGGCCTGGCCGGCCGGGTCAGGAGATGTCCGCACGGACTCGCACGCCCGCGGGCCGCACGCCGGGCCGGAGCGGGCAGTCGGCACCCCTACCGTGGCGGCGCGGTCGTGTCCGGACCGGTCGGCCGCACCACGAGAGGGACGAGGAGCAGGGATGGGGCAGAAGGAGAAGGCGCGGTCGATCGTGGACGCGCGCTACGGGTTCACGGTCCGGACCGCACTGAGCGACGACGAGTGGATCTCCGCCGCCCGCCGGGCGACGGAGGCATCCAGGACCAGGTTCAAGGGCAGGGCCGTCGAAGGCGCGATCACGCGGCCCGGCCCGGGGCAGACGGTCGTCACCTACTCCGTGGTCGGGCCCGCGGGCGCTGTCACCCTGATGACCTTCGCGCTCTCGGGCGCCGCGACCCCGCAGGGCTCGCAGGTCTCGCTGGTGGTGGGGGACTTCCTGTACCAGAGCGGGTCGCTCGGCATGAAGCCCACCATCAACGCCGCGAAGGTCATGGACACCTTCGTGGACGTCCTCCGCGCCGAGCTGGCGGCGGGCTGACGCGCCCGTGGGCGGGCTCCTCGTCCTCCTCGGCCTCGTCGTCGCAGGGGTCGCGGTCACGTGGATGAGAGCCGCGTTCGGGCACGCCGTCGACACCGGCGCGGAGTCGCTGGTGGCCTCCGCCCGGACGCGGCGGGGCGCGGTCTTCTGGATCGTCCCGGACGCCGTCGGCGCCGAGCAGGTGGCGGCAGGGGTGCGGGCCGACCTCCCCGTCGGTGACGGGCCCGGTGTCGTCGTCGAGGTGCGGGACCGCGGGGCGGTGCCGGCGGTCCGGGTGTCGGCGCCACCGGGCGCGGACGTGGCAGCGCTCCGTGCGCGCTGCCTGCGCGCCGCCCGGCGGGTGGACCCCCGGAGCGACCTCCGGCTCTAGGGGTCCCCCGTCGCGGCTGGGACGACGCCGCTGACGACGGTCGCGCGACGGCCCGGCCGGCCCGGGGTGAAGTGCGGTGTGAAGTCCCCGGCCCCGCCCGCCGACCGGGACCTTCGTCCCACAGGCTTCCGCGGGAGCGGGGGGCTCAGCGTGCTCTCCGCCCGGTCACAGGCTGCCGCAGCGCCGTGGCCGTGTCGAAGCAGCCTGGAGGAGAAGTGCAGCACGGAACCCTGCCCGGTCACCGGGCGACGGCGCGACGACGGCCCGGTCCGGGCCGCCGCGCCGCCCTGGCCGGCCTGACGTCGCTGGCGGTGCTCGCGGGTGGCGTCGCGCCGGTCGCGCTCGCACCGGCCGCCCTGGCCGACCCCGCCCCGGAGGCCACCACCAGCGTGTTCGGCGTCGGCACCGTGTCGGGCGTCGTCCCGGACGGCGTCTGCTCGGTGGACGTCACCGTCGTCGGCGGTGCGGGCGGCCGGTCGGCCGCGGGCGCGAACGGCGTCGGGGCCAACGGTGGCGCCGCGCGGATCGCGGCGACGTTCGCCGTGGTCCCCGGCACGGCGTTCTCCGGGGGAGTCGGCGGCGGCGGCGCCCAGAACTCGGGCAACGCGGGCGGCGCCGGCGGCGCGAACGGCGGCGGCGCGGGCGGTGCGGTCGGCGGCCAGCACGGCGGTGCCGGGGGCGGCGGCTTCAGCGAGCTGCTGCTCGGCGGCGAGCTCGCGGTGCTGGCCGGCGGTGGCGGCGGCTCCGGTGGCGGCCACTCGCAGTCGACGGACGGCTTCGGCGGTGACGCCGGCCTGCCCGCGGGGCCGGGCGAGGTCGGGGCCGGGTCCGCCGGGACGGACGGCTACGAGGGCCTGGCGGCGGGCGGCGACCGCATCGGCGTCGGCGGG
>JACXUT010000221.1 GCA_014763765.1 Micrococcales bacterium | reverse complement strand
TCGCCCGCGCGAGCCGATCGGCCGCACGCGGGGGGACGACACGGTGGAGGGTGTGACACATGGCAGCAGCACCGGGGCAGCCGACGTCGGGAACGCGGCGGTGGACGGGGGTCCGGGCGAAGGTCCTGGGCGTCGCGGCGATCGGGGCGGCCACGGCCGTCGCCGCGGGCGTCGCCTCGCAGGTGGCGCTCGGTGGCGTGTCCGAGGCGAACGAGCGCCTCGCGGACCTGCAGGAGGTCTCGACCCAGGTCGGCGAGGTCCGCACCATGAACTCGGACGTGTCCGGCTGGCAGGTGGCGTACGCGTGGGACACGCGGCGGATCGGCGGGCCCGAGGCCGTCGCCGACGCCAACCCGAACCGCGCCGGCTACCTGGACTCGGCGCAGAGCCTGCGCGACACGCTCGCGACGGTGGACACCGGCGCGCTCACCCCCGAGGAGCGGTCGACGTTCTCGGACATCGTGTCGCTCTGGGACGACTTCTTCGCGGCGGACGACCGCGTCGTGGAGGCGTACCGCGAGGGCACCCCCGAGTCGCTCGACGCCGGCGACGCGCTCGTCACCGGTGACGCCTACGACGTCTACTACGCGATCGGCGACGCGACCACGTCCCTGCTGGACTCGCTGCGGGAGCGGACGGTCACGGCGACGCAGGACGCCGCGTCGACCGCCCGCACCGGGCGCGTCGCGACCGGGGTCGTCATCGCGCTGGGGGTCGCGCTCGCGCTGCTCCTGGGGCTGCGGACCTCCTCGTCGATGGCCCGCGCCGCCGGCCGTGTCCGCGCGACCGCCGAGGCGATGGCCACCGGGGACCTCACCCAGGTGCCCGACGTGCGCACCCGCGACGAGCTCGGCGAGATGGCGTCGGCGCTCGCCACCGCGCAGACCAGCCTGCGGGCGGCGATGGCCGGCGTGGTCGAGACGGCGCACACCGTGGCGTCCGCCGCCGAGGAGCTGTCCGCGGCGTCCGCCGAGGTCGCCGCCGGCACCGACGAGACGTCCGCGCAGGCGGGCGTGGTCGCGGCTGCCGCGGAGCAGGTGTCGCGCAACGTGCAGACGGTCGCGGCGGGTGCCGAGCAGATGGGTGCGAGCATCCGGGAGATCGCGCAGAACGCGTCGCAGGCGGCGAAGGTCGCGGGTCAGGCGACGTCGGCGGCGGCCACGACGAACGAGCAGGTCGCGCGTCTGGGGTCCTCGTCGCAGGAGATCGGGAACGTGGTGAAGGTGATCACGTCGATCGCGGAGCAGACGAACCTGCTCGCGCTGAACGCGCATCGCGTCGATCAACGACTACCAGCTGACGATCGCGTCGGCGGTGGAGGAGCAGACCGCCACGACCAACGAGATGTCCCGCTCGGTGGCCGAGGCCGCCACGGGGTCGGGAGAGATCGCCACGAACATCACCGGCGTCGCCTCCGCCGCCGCGTCGTCGTCGCAGATCGTCGGGCAGGTCGGCGGGGCGGTCCGCGAGCTCGCGCGCATGTCGGAGGAGCTCCGGGCGCGCGTCGCGCAGTTCACGTACTGACCGGAGCCGTGCTGACGGCTGTCACGGCTGTGGGTTCTGTGTCACACTAATCGTCTCGGCCGTGGTTCGGTGCGGGGATGGCGATCAGGTGGGCGGACAGCGTGGATAAGCACGGGGTCCCCGACGAGGACACGGTGCACGCCATGCTCGAGGCGTACCTGTACGTCCCGGACTTCGACGAGCCGCGCCGTCCGGGGTCGTCGCGGCCCGACCTCTGGATCGGCCCACCGCGACAGCGCGGCGCGCCTTTGCTGGAGGTGATGGCGGAACGCGTCCCGCCGCGGGACGTGGTGATCTTCCACGTGATGGAGGCCAGGCCGAAGTTCCTGGCGATGCTCGAGCAGACGGAGGGATGAGGGCGATGACGCGGGACGACGAGCGGCCGGGCACCCTCGGCGAGTGGGCTGCGTCGGACGAGCCGGCGGTGCGGCCCGGGGCCGAGGTCCTCCGCGGCGCCGCGGCACGTGCGGCGTCGCGCGCCCTGCTCGAGGAGGCCGCCGCCGACGACGCCGCGAGCCGCGCCCTGGTCGAACGGAGCCGTCCGGGCCGCCCGCCGCTCGAGGAGGGCGGCGTCGGACCCTCGCCCACGTGGCGGTACCGGGTGCCGCGCTCGCTCGACCAGCGGATGCGCGCGCAGGCCGCCGCCGAGCACCGCGACCTGTCGGAGGTGCTGCGGTCGGCCGCCGCCGAGTACCTCGAGGCCCACGCGGCGGGCTGACGGCCCGGTCCGCAGGAGCCGGTTCGCCCCTTCCGCCGTCACGCCAGGGGCGAACACGGGGAGACGACTCCGGGTCCCCGCTCACCCCACGGAGATGTGGGGCTCATCCCCGCGCGTGCGGGGATGAGCCTCTCTTCACGGAGAAGGTCACCGCGCTCGCGGCGTCCGTTCCCCGCGTGCGGGGATGAGCCCGCGTTCTCGTGGGCGAAGTCGTGGCAGCCGAAGTCCGTTCCCCGCGTGCGGGGATGAGCCCTTCCGGACGACGATCTGCACCCACAGCGACGCGTCCGTTCCCCGCGTGCGGGGACGAGCCCGCCAGCGCCCGGTTCAGCCCCGCGCGAGCACGGTCCGTTCCCCGCGTGCGGGGATGAGCCCCAGTGGCGGAGTTGGTGAGCAGTCGCCCGCACGTCCGTTCCCTGCGTGCGGGGATGAGCCCTCGGTCGGCGGGTTCGTGATGCCGAAGTACCCGTCCGTTCCCCGCGTGCGGAGATGAGCCCAACGAGACGCCGGACGAGTGCATCGACAGCACGACCGTTCCCCGCGTGCGGGGGTGAACCCGCCTGGTCCTGCAGCCACATGCCGTACCCGACGATCTGTCCCCGCACGCGGGGATGAGTCCTGGCCGGGTGCCGAGACCCGCGGGATCTCGCCGCCGTCTGCGCGCACCCAGGGCTGAACGCACCCGACGCCGCCGAAGCGGTGGTCGCCCCTTCCGCCGTCACGCCAGGGGCGAACACGGGACGCCCGCGACACACCCCGCCGTTAGCATCGAACAACGCCGACTCGTCGTGCGTGTCGACCCCGGGTCAACGGGCCGGGTCGCGCGGCGAGCACGCCGCTCGTGAGGAGTGCACATGTTCGAGAGATTCACGGACCGAGCCCGTCGCGTGGTCGTCCTCGCCCAGGAAGAGGCGCGGATGCTCAACCACAACTACATCGGCACCGAGCACATCCTCCTGGGTCTCATCCACGAGGGGGAGGGTGTCGCGGCCAAGGCGCTCGAGTCGCTCAACATCTCGCTCGACGCGGTGCGCGCCCAGGTTCAGGAGATCATCGGCGAGGGCCAGCAGGCCCCCAGCGGGCACATCCCGTTCACGCCGCGCGCCAAGAAGGTGCTGGAGCTGTCGCTGCGCGAGGCGCTGCAGCTCGGCCACAACTACATCGGGACCGAGCACATCCTGCTCGGCCTCATCCGCGAGGGCGAGGGCGTCGCGGCGCAGGTGCTCGGCAAGCTCGGCGCGGACCTGAACCGCGTCCGCCAGCAGGTCATTCAGCTGCTGTCCGGCTACCAGGGCAAGGAGCCGGTCTCGGCCGGCGGCCCGCAGGAGGGTCAGCCCTCGGGCTCCGCCGTCCTCGACCAGTTCGGCCGCAACCTGACGCAGGCCGCGCGCGAGGGCAAGCTCGACCCGGTCATCGGGCGCGAGAAGGAGATCGAGCGGGTCATGCAGGTGCTGTCCCGCCGCACCAAGAACAACCCGGTGCTGATCGGCGAGCCCGGCGTCGGCAAGACGGCGGTCGTCGAGGGCCTGGCCCAGGACATCGTCCGGGGCGACGTGCCGGAGACGCTGAAGGACAAGCAGCTCTACACGCTGGACCTCGGCGCCCTGGTGGCCGGTTCCCGGTACCGCGGTGACTTCGAGGAGCGCCTGAAGAAGGTGCTCAAGGAGATCCGCACGCGCGGCGACATCATCCTGTTCATCGACGAGATCCACACCCTCGTGGGTGCGGGTGCCGCCGAGGGCGCGATCGACGCCGCGAGCATCCTCAAGCCGATGCTGGCCCGCGGCGAGCTGCAGACCGTCGGCGCGACGACCCTGGACGAGTACCGCAAGTACGTGGAGAAGGACCCGGCCCTCGAGCGCCGGTTCCAGCCCATCCAGGTCTCCGAGCCGAACCTCCAGCACGCCATCGAGATCCTCAAGGGCCTGCGCGACCGGTACGAGGCGCACCACCGCGTCTCGATCACCGACGGCGCCCTCGTGGCCGCCGCGACGCTGGCCGACCGGTACGTCAACGACCGGTTCCTGCCGGACAAGGCGATCGACCTGGTCGACGAGGCCGGCGCCCGCCTGCGCATCCGCCGCATGACGGCCCCGCCGGAGCTGCGCGAGCTCGACGAGCAGATCGCCGAGACGCGCCGCGACAAGGAGTCGGCGATCGACGAGCAGGACTTCGAGAAGGCCGCGCGCCTGCGCGACCAGGAGAAGCAGCTCGGCCTCAAGCGCCAGGAGAAGGAGAAGGCCTGGAAGTCGGGCGACCTGGACGCGGTCGCCGAGGTCGACGAGGAGCTCATCGCCGAGGTGCTGGCGCTGGCCACCGGGATCCCGGTGTTCAAGCTCACCGAGGAGGAGTCGAGCCGGCTGCTCAAGATGGAGGACGAGCTGCACAAGCGGGTCGTCGGCCAGGAGGCGGCCATCAAGGCGCTCTCGCAGGCCATCCGCCGCACGCGTGCGGGTCTGAAGGACCCGAAGCGCCCGGGTGGGTCGTTCATCTTCGCCGGTCCCACCGGCGTCGGGAAGACGGAGCTGGCCAAGGCGCTCGCCGAGTTCCTGTTCGGGGACGAGGACGCGCTGATCCAGCTCGACATGTCCGAGTTCTCGGAGAAGCACACCGTCTCGCGGCTGTTCGGCTCGCCCCCTGGCTACGTCGGGTACGACGAGGGCGGCCAGCTCACGGAGAAGGTGCGCCGTCGTCCGTTCTCGGTCGTGCTGTTCGACGAGGTCGAGAAGGCGCACGCGGACATCTTCAACTCGCTGCTGCAGATCCTCGAGGACGGTCGCCTGACCGACTCGCAGGGCCGGGTGGTCGACTTCAAGAACACCGTGATCATCATGACCACCAACCTCGGCACCCGGGACATCGCCAAGGGCGTCCAGACCGGCTTCCAGGCCGGCGGCGACCTGTCGACGTCGTACGAGCGCATGAAGGCGAAGGTCAACGACGAGCTCAAGACGCACTTCCGTCCGGAGTTCCTCAACCGCGTCGACGACGTGGTCGTGTTCCCGCAGCTCTCGCAGCCGGAGATCTTCGCGATCGTCGACCTGATGATCGCCAAGCTCGACGCCCGCCTGCGGGACAAGGACATGGGCATCGAGCTCACCGAGGCGGCCAAGAAGCTGCTCTCGGAGAAGGGCTACGACCCGGTCCTCGGCGCCCGGCCGCTGCGCCGCGCGATCCAGCGGGAGATCGAGGACGCGCTGTCCGAGAAGATCCTGTTCGGGGAGCTGCACGCGGGTCAGCAGGTGGTCGTGGACGCGCACGGCGAGGGCATCCTCGGCGAGTTCACGTTCCGCGGCGAGGCCCGCGGGCCGCGCACGAAGGAGCCGGTGGCCGTGGGGGCGCACTCCGCGGGCACGCCGGGCTCCGGCGCGGACGTCCCGCCGGCGCCGCCGATCGCGTCGTCCGGTGACGGCGGCACGGGCCTGATGCCGGCCTGACGCCGGTCCCGCCTCGACGAGGGCCGGGTCCGCACCACGGTGCGGCCCGGCCCTCGTCGCGTCACGGGCGTGGCGATACTGGTCGGGTGTACGTCGAGCGGCCGTCGCGGCTGGTCCCCGGCGCGGTCGTCTGGACGGTCGACGCGTCCGCGGCGGACGGGCGCGTCCTGCCGGACGGCTGCATGGACCTGCTGTGGTCCGACGGCCGCCTGCTCGTGGCGGGGCCGGACACGACGGCGCACACGACCGGCCCGGTGCCGGCGGGGCGACCCGTCTCCGGGGTGCGACTGCCCCCGGGTGCCGCGCCCGTCCTGCTCGGCGTCCCGGCGGACGCGCTGCGCGACCTGCGGCCCGACCTCGCGGCCGTCTGGGGCGACCGGCTGTCGCGGGCCTGGACCGACGCGGTCGCCGCCGGGGGCGCCGTCGCCCTGGAGCGTCTGATGGCGGGCCGGCTGGCGGAACGTGGCGGGCGCCCGCGGGACGTGGCGGTCGCGGCCCGGATGGTCGCCGCCGGCCGGGGTGCCGAGGACGTGGCCGACGCCCTGGGGATGACGACGCGGACGCTGCACCGCCGCAGCCTCGCGGCGTTCGGCTACGGCCCGCGGACGCTCGGGCGCGTGCTGCGCCTCCAGCGGGTGCTGGGGCTGCTGGACGACGGGCTGCCGCTCGCCGAGGTCGCGCACCGCGCGGGGTACGCCGACCAGCCGCACCTGTCGCGCGAGGTCCGGGCGCTGGCGGGCGTCCCGCCGGGCGCGCTCGCCGCTGAGCGCCGGGGTGTCGGAGGTGGGGGCTAGCGTCGGCGGTCCAGCCGCATCCAGGGCGAGGAGCGCGGGTCACCCTCTCGCTGCCTGGAGGCCGCGTGCCCGGATCCACCGACCACCCCGCCGTCGACGCGCCCGACGCCGCACCCCCGTCCGTCGTCGGCGTCGCGACGGTCGTCGTGGACCCCCGCGACGGGGTCGTCGTAAGGGTCGCGGGGACGGCGGACGCCACCACGGGCCGACCGCTGACGGCGTCGACCCCGATGCACCTGTGCTCCGCGGCGAAGACCGTCGCGGCCGTGGTGGTCCTCCGGCTCGCCGCGCGCGGCCTGCTCGCCCTGGACGTCGACGTGCGCGAGCTCGTCCCCGTCGAGGTCGCCGTCCCGGGTGCGGCCGGCCCGACGCTGCGGGACCTGCTCGCGCACCGCGGCGGCGTCGAGGACCCGCCCGGCGCCTTCGAGCCGACCGCGGGCCCGGCGCCCGCCACCGCGGACGTCGTCGCCGGGCGCACGGCCGCGCACCCCGGCCCCGTCCGCGTGACCGCCGCGCCCGGCACCGCGTTCGCGTACTCCGACGCCGGGTACTGCCTCGTCGAGCTCGCGGTCGAGGCGGCCACGGGCGACGCGTTCGCCGAGGTGGTGCACCGCGAGGTCGCCCGGCCGCTCGGCCTGAACGCCACGGCCGTGTGGGCCGGGGAGGTCCCGCCACCGGGGGCGGCGCGCGGTGGCGCCGTCGCGCGGATCGCCGCCTCCGCCGCCGCCGGGCACCGACCCGACGGCGCGCGCGTGCCGGGCGGGCGGGTGCACTACGCGGGCCTGGCGGCCTCGAGCCTGTGGTCCACCCCCGAGGAGACCGGCGTCCTGCTCGCCGACCTCGTGCGGTGCTGGTCCGGCTCCGGCGAGGGCGTGCTGCTGGGCGGCGACGCGGCCGCGCCGATGCTGGACGACGCCGGCGAGCCGGGTGTGGGCCGCGGGGTGTTCGTGCTCGGGTCGGCCGAGCGGCCGTGCGTCATGACCCAGGGGTGGGGCGACGGGTTCCAGTGCCAGCTGCGCGGGTACCCGGCGGCCGGCGGCGGGATCGCGGTGCTCGTCGACCAGGATCCGGGCGAGCCGCAGGCCCGGTCGGTGGTGGGGCGGACGATCGGGGGCATCGCC
>JACXUT010000220.1 GCA_014763765.1 Micrococcales bacterium | reverse complement strand
GCGTCACCTGGTGGCGGAGGCGCCGGGGCTCTCGCCTACGCTGAGGCATGGGCCTGCTGCACACGTACACCGCCGACGTCGTCTGGACGGGGGCCGGCGCGACCGGCACCACGGGGTACGGCGCCTACGCGCGCGACCACGAGGTGCGGGTCGACGGCAAGGCGCCGATCCTCGGCTCGTCGGACCCGGCGTTCCGCGGCGACCCCGCCCGCCACAACCCCGAGGAGCTGCTGGTCGCGGCGCTCGCGCAGTGCCACATGCTGTGGTTCCTGCACCTGGCGTCGGCGGCCGGCGTCGTCGTGGTCGCCTACACGGACCGCGCCGGCGGCACGATGCGCGTGGAGGCGGCCGGGCACGGCCAGTTCACCGAGGTGGTGCTGCGGCCGCAGGTGACGATCCGGCCCGGGGGCGCCGTGCCCGCGGACGAGGACCCGTCCGGCCTGGACGCGCAGCTCGCGGACCTGCACCGGCGCGCGCACGAGCACTGCTTCATCGCGCGGTCCGTGAGCTTCCCGGTGCGCACGGACCCGGCGCCGGCGGTCCTGGAGGCCGCCGGCGCCGCGGACGTCACGCGCTGACGGCCTCGCGCGCCGGCTCGAGCACCTCGGCCAGGAACCGGCCGGTGTGGCTGGCCGGCACGGTCGCCACGTGCTCCGGGGTGCCCTCGGCGACGACGGTGCCGCCGCCGGACCCGCCCTCGGGGCCCATGTCGATGATCCAGTCGGCGTTCTTGATGACGTCGAGGTTGTGCTCGATGACGATCACCGAGTTGCCCTTGTCGACGAGGCCCTGCAGCACGCCCAGCAGCTTGCGGATGTCCTCGAAGTGCAGGCCGGTCGTCGGCTCGTCCAGGACGTACGCGGTGCGGCCGGTCGACCGGCGCTGGAGCTCGGTCGCGAGCTTGACGCGCTGCGCCTCCCCGCCGGACAGGGTGGGCGCCGGCTGACCGAGGCGGACGTAGCCGAGCCCGACGTCGACCAGCGTGCTCAGGTGGCGGCTGATCGCCGGCACCGCGGCGAAGAACTCCGCGGCCTCCTCGATCGGCATGTCGAGCACGTCGGCGACGGTCTTGCCCTTGAAGTGCACCTCGAGCGTCTCGCGGTTGTACCGGGCGCCGTGGCAGACCTCGCACGGGACGTACACGTCCGGGAGGAAGTTCATCTCGATCTTGAGGGTGCCGTCCCCGGAGCACGCCTCGCAGCGGCCGCCCTTGACGTTGAACGAGAACCGCCCGGCCGTGTAGCCGCGCACCTTCGCCTCGGTGGTCTCGGCGAACAGCTTGCGGATCCGGTCCCAGACGCCGGTGTACGTCGCCGGGTTCGACCGCGGCGTGCGGCCGATCGGGCCCTGGTCGACGTGCACGACCTTGTCGAGGTGCTCGAGACCGGACACGCGCTTGTGGCGCCCGGCCACCCGGCGCGCGCCGTTCAGCTCGTTGGCCATGACGGTGTAGAGGATCGAGTTGACCAGCGTCGACTTGCCGGAGCCGGACACGCCGGTCACCGCCGTGAGCGTCCCGAGCGGGAACGTCACGTCGACGTTCTGCAGGTTGTGCTCGCGGGCGCCGTGCACGGTCACCTGGCGCTTCTTGTCCACCTTCCGGCGCGTGGCGGGCATCGGGATCGACCGCCGGCCGGACAGGTACGCCCCGGTGACCGACTCGCGCGACGCGAGCAGGCCCTTCAGGTCGCCCGAGTGCACGACGCGGCCGCCGTGCTCCCCCGCGCCCGGGCCGACGTCGACGATCCAGTCCGCGGTGCGGATGGTGTCCTCGTCGTGCTCGACCACGATGAGCGTGTTGCCGAGGTCGCGCAGCCGGGTGAGCGTGTCGATGAGGCGGCGGTTGTCCCGCTGGTGCAGGCCGATCGACGGCTCGTCCAGGACGTACAGCACGCCCACCAGGCCGGAGCCGATCTGGGTGGCCAGCCGGATGCGCTGCGCCTCGCCGCCGGACAGCGTGGCGGCGGCGCGCATGAGCGAGAGGTAGTCGAGGCCGACGTCGAGCAGGAAGCCGAGCCGCGCCTGGATCTCCTTGAGCACCTGCTCGGCGATCTGCCGCTCGCGCACCCCGAGCTCGAGGGCGTCGAGGAACTCCTTCGCCTCCCGGATCGGCAGGGCGCAGACGTCGGCGATGGACTTGCCGCCGACCAGCACCGCGAGCACCTCGGGCTTGAGGCGTGCGCCCTCGCACACGGGGCACGGCACCTCCCGCATGAAGGCCTCGTACTTCTCCTTGCTCCACTCCGACTCGGTCTCGGAGTGGCGGCGCTCCAGGAACGTCACGACGCCCTCGAAGCCGGTGGAGTACTGCCGCTCGCGCCCCCAGCGGTTGCGGTACTTCACGTGCACCTGGTGGTTCTCGCCGTACAGCACGGCCTTGCGCGCACGCTCCGGCAGGGCGCGCCACGGCTTGTCCATCGAGAAGCCGAGGTCGTCCGCCAGCGCGGAGAGCACCCGCTCGAAGTACTCTGAGGAGATCTGCGCCCAGGGGGCCACCGCCCCGTCGCGCAGCGAGAGGTCCTCGTCCGGGACCACGAGCTCCGGGTCGACCTCCAGGCGCGAGCCGATGCCGGTGCACTCCGGGCACGCGCCGTACGGCGCGTTGAAGGAGAACGTCCGCGGCTCGATCTCCTCCAGCGTGAGCTGGTGGTCGTTGGGGCAGGCGCGGTTCTCGGAGAACCGCCGCTCGCGCTCCGGGTCGTCCGGGTCCAGGTCCACCATCTCGGCCACGAGCAGCCCGCCGGCGAGCCCGAGGGCCGTCTCCACGGAGTCGGTCAGCCGGCGCTGCACGCCCTCGCGGGCGACGAGGCGGTCGACCACCACCTCGATGTCGTGCTTGAGCTTCTTCTCGAGCGTCGGCGGCGACGCGAGCTGGACCACCTCGCCGTCGACGCGCGCACGGGCGAAGCCCTTCGCCTGCAGCTCCTTGAACAGGTCCGCGTACTCACCCTTGCGGCCGCGGACCACCGGCGCCAGGATCTGGTACCGCGTGCCCTCGGGCAGCTCGAGCAGCCGGTCGACGATCTGCTGCGGGGTCTGGGCGGTCACCCGCTCCCCGCAGACCGGGCAGTGCTGCGTCCCGGCGCGCGCGAACAGCAGGCGCAGGTAGTCGTAGACCTCGGTGATGGTGCCGACGGTCGACCGCGGGTTGCGGTTGGTCGACTTCTGGTCGATCGACACCGCGGGCGACAGCCCCTCGATGAAGTCGACGTCGGGCTTGTCCATCTGCCCGAGGAACTGCCGGGCGTACGCGGACAGCGACTCGACGTACCGCCGCTGGCCCTCCGCGAAGATCGTGTCGAACGCCAGCGACGACTTGCCCGACCCCGACAGCCCGGTGAAGACGATGAGCCTGTCGCGCGGGAGGTCCAGGTCGACGTTGCGCAGGTTGTGCTCGCGGGCCCCCTGGACCACCAGTCGATCGTTCACGCGCGCCATGCTACGGCGGACCTCCGACAACCGCACATGTGTTCGAACGGTGTGCGACGGCGTGCTCGCGCGACGTCGCAGGTCGCCGCATGATGGGGCGGTGCCCGCGCAGCCCCCCGCCGTGACCGACCCCGACCGGGAGACCAGCGCCGCGGTTCGACTCCCCCGCCGGGTTCGCCGCGCTGCTCGGCGGCCCGGAGCACGGGCGCTGGCTGCTCACGGCACCGGACGCGACGTCGGTGCGGCGCCGCTACCTCGGCGACTCGTTCGTCCTCGAGACGACGTTCCGGACGCCGACGGGGACGGCGGTGCTGCTCGACGCGATGCCGCTGGGAGACGGCCGGTGCGACCTGGTGCGCCACCTGACCGTGACGGAGGGCACCGTGCGGGTGCGCCACGAGTGGGTGGTCCGCTACGGCTACGGGGCGGTCACGCCGTGGGTGCACCGCGTCACCGACCCCGACGGGCGCGAGGCCGTCCAGGCGGTGGCGGGCCCCGACAGCCTGCTGCTGCGCGGCGACCGGCTGCCCCGGCCGCAGCGCACGGCGGGCGGCCACCGCGCGCACGTCGACGAGGTGGACATGTCCGAGGGCGAGAGCCTCGAGCTGTCGCTCACGTGGGCGCCGTCGTGGCTGCCCGTGCCGCGCGCGCCCCGCCTCGAGCACCGCGTCGAGGCGACCGAGCACCGCTGGGGTGCGTGGGCGCGCGCCGCCCGGTACGAGGGGCGCTACCGGGCCGCGGTGGTCCGGTCCCTGCTCGTGCTGCGCCTGCTGACCGACGCGCAGACCGGCGGCATCGTGGCCGCCGCGACGACGTCCCTGCCGGAGGACCTGGGCGGCGAGCGCAACTGGGACTACCGGTACTGCTGGCTGCGCGACGCCGCGATGACGCTCGAGGCCCTGCTCGAGCACGGGTACCGCTCCGAGGCCCAGGCGTGGCGGCAGTGGCTGCTGCGCGCCGTCGCGGGCGACCCCGAGGACGTGCAGATCATGTACGGGGTGGACGGCTCGCGGGATCTGCCCGAGCGGACGCTCGACCACCTGCCGGGCTACGCCGGCTCGCGTCCCGTGCGCGTGGGCAACGCGGCCGTCGGCCAGGTGCAGAACGACGTGCTCGGGGAGGTGATGTGCGCGCTGCACCTCGCCCGGGCCGCGGGGGTCGAGGAGAGCGCCGACTCGTGGTCGCTCCAGGTCCGGCTGGTCGACCACCTGTGCGGCGCGTGGCGCCGGCCCGACTCCGGGATCTGGGAGGTGCGCGGCGCGCCGCGGCACTTCACGCACTCCAAGGTCATGGCGTGGGCGGCGCTCGACCGGGCGGTCCGCGCCGTCGAGGAGCACGGGCTCCCGGGGCCGGTGGAGCGCTGGCGGCGCGAGCGCGACGCGGTGCACGCCGACGTGCTGGCCCACGGGTGGCACGCCGGCCGCGGCACGTTCGTGCAGCACTACGGCGCCGAGCACACGGACGCCTCCCTGCTCCAGCTCGTCCAGGTCGGGTTCCTGCCGCCCGACGACCCGCGGCTGCTCGCCACGGTCGCCGCCGTCCGCGCCGAGCTCGAGGTCGCACCCGGCCTCCTGCACCGGTACCGGACCGACCGCACGGACGACGGCCTGCGCGGCGGCGAGCACCCGTTCCTCGCCTGCTCCGGCTGGCTCGCCGACGCCCTCGCGCGGCAGGGCGACGTGGCGGGGGCGACCGCGGCCCTCGACGTGCTGACCTCGCTGCCGGGTGACCTCGGGCTGCTCGCCGAGGAGTTCGACCCGGGGACCGGGCGGATGATGGGCAACCTCCCCCAGGCCCTGTCGCACCTCGCGCTCGTCCGCGCCGCGCACAGCCTGGACGAGGCCCTCGTCCGGGGCGCGTCCGCGCAGCCGTCCGGGACGGCGGACCGGCCGTGACCGGGCCCGTGGCGGCGTCCGGCTACACGGGCGACGTCGTGACCGGCGGGCCGGCGGACGTGCGGGTGCTCGACGAGGTCGTGCTGCGGAAGGTGTCGGTCGGGCCGATGGACAACGCGGCCTACACGCTGGCCTGCCGCCGCACGGGCGCCCAGCTGCTCGTGGACGCGGCCGCGGAGCCCGGGCGGCTGCTCGCGCTCGTGCGGGACGGCTCGCCCGCGGGACGGCTCGACCTCGTGGTGACGACCCACCGTCACGCCGACCACCTCGGGGCCCTCGCCGCCGTGCTGGACGCCACGGGCGCGGCGCACGCCGCCGGGGCGGACGACGCCGCCGCCGTCGCCGCGGGGGCGGGCACGACGCCCCCGCGGCCGCTGCGGCACGGCGACGCGCTCGAGGTCGGAGCCGTCGCGCTGGAGGTGGTGGCCCTGCGCGGCCACACGCCCGGCGCGGTGGCGCTGGCCTACCGGGAGCCGGACCGGGTGCGCGCGGACGGTGCGGTGCCGGGCCGCGTGCACCTCCTCACCGGCGACTCGCTCTTCCCGGGCGGACCCGGGCGCACGGCGGACCCGGCGGCGTTCGCGGCGCTCATGGCGGACCTCGAGCAGCGGGTGTTCGGCCGCTTCGGGGACGACACGTGGGTGTACCCGGGCCACGGGCGCGACACCACGCTCGGCGCCGAGCGACCCCACCTGGCGGCCTGGCGCGCACGCGGCTGGTGAGCGCGGCGGCCGGTTCACGGCCCGACCCGCGGAAGCCCTGCCGGGAGCGGGGACCACGGTGCACAATCGGTACGAACCCGGCGTCCCGGCCGCGTCGTGGTCTGCGATAGTGACCGACGGCATCGTCAGCAGCACCGGAGGGACACCCATGTCGAACGACGGCACCGCCACGCCCGGCCAGGAGGGCCCCGAGCCGTCCCCGTGGTCCGCACCGGGGGCGGGTGACGAGCGCCCTGCGGCGCCCGCCCCCTCCGGCTACGAGGCGGACGCCGCCGCCGGACCGGCCCCCTCCGGCTACGAGGCCCCGACGGCGTCCTGGCCCTCCGCCCCCGGGAC
>JACXUT010000219.1 GCA_014763765.1 Micrococcales bacterium | reverse complement strand
GGACGGGGACGGTCAGGGGGCGGCGGGCGCCGGCGCGGCGGGTGCCGCGGGCGCCACCGGTGCCGCGGGTGCGGACGGCACGGCCGGACCGTGCACGGCGCCGGCGGCCAGCAGGTCGGCGACCTGCGCGGGGGTGTAGCCGAGCTCGGCGAGCACGGCCTGCGTGTCCGCGCCCTGCGGCCGCGACAGCGTGAGCTCGGGGTGGCCCTGGCTGGCGAACCGCACCGGGTTGGTCGGCAGCATCCGCTGCGCGCCGTTGGGGTAGGTCACGGTCCGCAGCACGTCGTTGGCCTGCGCCTGCGGGTCGTCGTAGACGTCCCGGGGGAGCTGGCAGGGGGCGATCGGGAGGTCCAGCGCGCCGAAGGCGGCCAGCCAGTCGGCCGCGGGCCGGCGGGCGAACGCGGCGTCGAGCGCGTCGACGACCTCGGCGTTGCGCCCGGCGGCGTTCATGTCCGCGCACACCCCGAGCACCGGGTCGCCGACCAGGTCCTCGCGGCCGACCACGCGCATGACGGCGTCGTAGTCCCGGTCGTACTCCGCGACGCACAGGGCCATGAGGCCGCCGTCCGAGCCGAGGTAGGTGTTGTTGAACGGGTTGGTGACGGCCCGCCGCGCCTTGGGGTACTCGGCGCCGTACTGCGCCGCGATCATCGCCTGGTTGAGCATGAACACCCCGGAGTGCAGCAGGCTGGCCGTGACGTAGTCGCCCTGGCCGGTGCGGTCCCGCTGCAGCAGCGCGGCCAGGATGCCGGCGGCGAGCACGAACGAGACCTGGAAGTCCCCGTACCCCGAGGGCGGCAGCATCGCGGTGCCCTCGCGGTCCCGGGTGGTGGCGAGGACCCCGCCGCGCGACATGTAGGTGGTCATGTCGAAGCCGGCGGCGTCCTTGAGCGGCCCCTCGGCGCCGAAGCCGAGCACCTGGGCCATGACGAGGCGGGGGAACCGGGCGTGCAGCGTGTCGAAGTCGTACCCCAGCTTCGCCAGGGAGCGGACCCGCGTGCTGGTCACGAACACGTCGGCGTCCGCCAGCAGCCGGTCCATGACCTCGCGCCCGCCGGGCGTGCGCAGGTCGACCGTGACGAACCGCTTGTTCATGTTCGCCATGTCGAACCCGGGGTTCTCGTCGTCCGTGCACGGCGTGCCGAAGACGGTGCCCTGGGTGCGGCCGGGGTCGCCCCGCGGCGGCTCGACCTTGATCACGTCCGCCCCCCACTCGCCCAGCACGCGCTGGGTGGTGGGGGCGGCCAGGAACGCCGTCATGTCGACGACGCGCAGACCTGCGAGCGGCTTCATCGTCCGGTTCCCCCCGCCCGTCAGAAGGTGTCGCCGCCGGTGGCGATCAGCCCGCGCGCCGCGGTGATGCGCTGGACCGTGGGAGGGCCCTCCTCGAGCCACATGGCGCGGCAGTCGCGGTACAGGCGCTCGACGGGCCCGTACTCGCAGTTCTCGAAGTAGCCGATGCCGCCGAGGATCTCGAGCATGTTGTCCGAGACGAGCTTGACGGTGCGGATCGAGAACAGCTTGCACATGGCCGCGTAGGTGTCGGCCTCCTCGCCGCGGTCGTAGCGGTCGGCGGTGTCGTGGACCATCTGGCGCAGCGCGTAGATGTGCGTGCCGGACTCGGCGATCATGTGCTGGATCTCCTGGCGGCTGGCCAGCACCTTGCCGAACGTGACGCGGTCCTTGGCGCGGGCGACGGAGATCTCGAGCATCCGCTGGGCCATGCCGAGGTTGGAGTCGGCGATGTGGGCGCGGGACAGGCCGAGCGAGAACATCGCGACGTGGTAGCCCTCGCCGACCTCGCCGAGGCGGTACTTGTCCGGCACGCGGCAGTCGGTGAACCGCAGGCCGGCGTGACCGGCGCCGCGGCAGCCCATCATGTGCTCCATCTCGACGATCTCGTACCCGGGGGTGTCGGTCGGGACGAAGAACGCGGTGAGGCGGTGGTCCTTGTCGGCCTCGGGGTTCGTGAGCGTGATGAGGTAGGTGCCGTCGGAGCAGTCGGTGTGGGAGATGAGGGTCTTCTCGCCGTTGATGACCCAGTCGTCGCCGTCGCGCACCGCGGAGGTCTTGATGTCGGCGCCGGAGCCGGCCTCGGCCTCGGTGAGCGCGAAGTTGATGTACAGCGTCTTGTCCGCGAACCGCGGCATCGCCCAGGTCTTGAGCTCCTCCTGGCCGAAGTCGTCCATGATCCGCCAGTTGAGGCCGGCCGCGTGGTGCAGGTGCATCCGCATGCCGCCGGGCCCGCGGGAGAACTCCTCCTGGACCTGGAAGATCTGCTTGGTCGTCAGGCCCCAGCCGCCGTACTGCTCCGGCAGGTAGAACCGGTAGAGGTTGTGCTTCTTGCCGAGCTCGAAGAACTCGTCCGGGAAGACGTTGGTGTGCTCGATCTCCTTCTGCATCTCGTCGAACGGGCCCTCGGCCAGCTCGCGGATCTCGCGCAGGTACTGCTGGAACTCCTCGTCGGTGGCGGGCTTGTGGTCGAGCACGGGCATCCTCCTCGATGGCGTGGGCCGACGGCGCGGAACGACGGCGTCGTCGTACTCACTAGTTCGTACAAACTCGTGGACAGCCTCGCACCCCGGCCGTGAGGTGCCAGGGACCAACGTCCCCGCACGCGTGCCCGATGGACGATGTCGCAGGTCAGGGCGCTGCGGATGGGGGTTGACGCCCGTCGCGGGTGACTTTGTGACGCCGCGCTCAAACTCGGGACCTAGGGCCCTGCCGCGGGCCGGGGGAGGACCGATTATGTACTACCGAGTGAGTACCTACGACTGAGCTCCTCAGCCGACCGCCCCCTCGGGGCGCCGACCCCCCGGCGCGTGCCCTTCTGCAGCAGCGTCGCTCGAAAGGCTCGACATGAAGAACCGCTACGCCCCCACCGCGGGGTCCGTGTACCTGTACTTCTTCCTCTACGGCATGGCCGTCATCATCATGTCCCAGAACTCCGCGCACCTGCAGGAGCAGTGGGGCTCGACCGAGGGCAACGTGCTGATGGCCATCTCCGGCATCGGCATCGGCAAGATCATCGGCCCGTCGTTCGCCGGGTTCCTGTCCGACCGCGTCGGCCGCCGCTTCATGGTGCTGACGTCGCTCGGCATGTACACGCTGTTCATGGTGGGCATGCTCGTCAGCCCGACGTGGCAGGTCGGCTTCGCGCTCGCCGTCTGGTTCGGCCTCGCCAACGCGATCATGGACGTCGGCACCTACCCGACGCTCATGGAGTCCTACCCGGACAAGGCCGGCTCCGCGAACATGCTCGTCAAGGCGGCCATCGCCGCCGGTCAGCTCGTGCTGCCGCTCATCATCACGTGGCTCGCCGCCTCCGGGCACTTCTGGGGCCTGCCGTTCATCGGGGCGGCCGTCGTGCTCGTCGTGGTGTTCGTCGTCATGCTGCGCGTGCCGTTCCCGGACTACAAGGCGCTGGCCGCCGAGCAGAAGGCCCGCATCGAGGCCAACGCCGAGAGCGCCGGCGACACCGGGGCCAAGCTCGGCGTCGAGGGCATCGCGCTCGTCCTGTTCGGCTTCACCGCGACGTCGATGTTCTGGCTCGCGCAGAACTCGCTGCCGTCCGCCGGGCAGTACATGGCCGGCATGAGCGAGGGCTCCGCCCGCGGCCTCATCTCCTGGTACGCCATCGGGTCGTTCGCGGGCGTGTTCATCACCGCGAGCCTGGTCGCCAAGAAGTTCCGCCCGGTGACGTTCCTCATCGTCAACCCGGTGGCGGCGGCGCTCGCGTACCTGCTGATGGTCACGGTGCAGAACGCCACGCTGTACCCGTTCCTCGCGTTCGCCATCGGCTACTTCGCCGCCGGCGGCCTGTTCCAGCTGACCGTCGTCGTGCTGGCCGAGTTCTTCCCGGTCCGCAAGGGCGTCGTCACCTCGATGATCGGCCTCGCGTCCGGCCTCGCCGCCTTCGTGCTGCCGTACCTGTCCGGCTGGCTCGTCGACGGCGCCGCCACCAAGGCGTCCGGCTACACGAACGTCGTGTGGGTCGGCCTCGTCGTCTCGGTAGCCTCGGTCCTGCTCGGCGTCCTGGTGCTGATGCGGCACCGCCGGGTGTTCCCCCGGTCCGTGGCCGCCGAGTCCCGTCCCGCGGTCGTCGCCGCCTGAGGGCGGCCGCACCCGACCAGGAGATCCCCACCATGACCGCGCTCGGAACGACGGGCCTGCCGGCCGACGTCACCCCCCGCCAGGCCCGTCGCGCCGCCGTCAGCGCGTTCGTCGGTGCCGTCATCGAGTGGTACGACTTCCTGATCTTCGGGCTGGTCGCCGCCACGGTCTTCAACAAGCACTTCTACGCCTTCGACAGCCCGACCATGAACCTGCTGGCGTCGTTCGCGACGCTCGGCATCGGGTTCCTGTTCCGGCCGCTGGGCGGGCTGTTCTTCGGGCGCATGGGCGACCGGGTCGGCCAGAAGCGCGTGCTGATCGTGACGATGACCGTCATGGGCGCGTGCACCGGGCTCGTCGGGTTCCTGCCGACGTTCGACCAGATCGGCTGGTGGTCGCCGGTGCTGCTCACCCTGCTGCGGTCCGTGCAGGGGTTCGCGGTCGGCGGCGAGTGGGGCGGGGCCGCCCTGCTCGCCGTCCGGCACGCCCCCGCGGGCCGGCGGGCGTTCTACTCCTCGGGCGTGCAGATCGGCTACGCCGTCGGCCTCGTCACCGCCTCGACCGCCGTCTCCGGCATGAGCTACCTCACCGGCGACCAGTTCGAGGTGTGGGGCTGGCGGGTGCCGTTCTGGTCCTCGATCGTGCTGATCGCGGTCGGGCTGTGGATCCGGTCGGGCGTCGTCGAGCGCCCCAAGGAGCCGCAGGCGGCGAGCTCCGCGGCGGCGGGCGGCGTGCGGGCGGCGATCCGGCAGAACCCCCGGGCGTTCCTCGAGATCATCGGCCTGCGGCTCGTCGAGCTGCTCACGATGTACATCGTCACGACGTTCGCGGTGGCGTACGCCGACACGCACCTGGGGATGCCGCGCGAGCAGCTCGTCAACGTCGCGGCGCTGGTGGGCGCGCTCGGCATCGTGTCGATCCCGGCGTTCGCGTACCTGTCCGACCGGGGCGGCTGGCGGCGCAACTACGTGGTCGGCTCGCTGGTCGCCGCGGTGTGCGCGTTCCCGTTCTTCTTCGCCCTGGAGTCCCGGTCGATCGTCGCGATCGCGATCGTGGCGATCCTGCTCATCAACGTCGCCCACGACATGGCGGTCTCGGTGCAGCAGCCGCTCATCACCCAGATGTTCGGCGCCGCGCACCAGAACACCGGGGCCGGGGTCGGGTACCAGGTGGCCTCGGCCATCGCCGGCGGCTTCACGCCGTTCCTGGCCACGGCCATGCTCGAGGCGGCGCACGGGCGGTGGTGGCCGGTGGCGACCTACCTGCTCGTCGGGTCGCTCGTCTCCGCCGCGGTCGCGGCGTTCGCGGTCCGGCAGCCGGCCGCGGCCTGAGCGCGGTCCGGGCCCGGTCGTCGCGGACCGGGCCCGGGCCGTCCCCGGGTCAGGCGGCGTCCGCCGGGTCCGCCAGCACGAAGCGCAGCACCACGTCCTCGATCATCGCCCGGACGTGCGCCGACTCCTGCTCGCCCAGCATGTCCCGGCCGAACAGCTCCCGGAACGTCGAGCGGTTCGACACGCGCTGGAACGCCAGGCCCGAGATGACCTCCTGCACGTCGAGCGCCGTCGGGGCGTCCGGTCCCGCCCGGAACACGCCCTGCTCGCGCCCGCGCCGCAGGATGTCCTCGATGATGGTCACCGCCGAGCGGTTCGCGGCACGCACCTCGTCGGACATCAGGTGGATCGCCCCGGCCTCGAGCAGGTTCTCGAACACCACCAGCCGCACGAACGCCGGGTTCTGCTCGTGGTGCTGCACGTTCGAGCGGACCAGCAGCCGCAGCGCCTCGGCCGGGTCCCGCTCGTCGAGGTGCAGCCCGACCTCCGTGGCCCGGATGCGCCGGTAGGACTCGAGGAGCGCCTCGGCGTAGAGCTGCTCCTTGCTGCGGAAGTAGTAGTAGATCATCCGCTTCGTGGAGCGGGTGCGCTCCGCGATGGCGTCCACCCGGCCGCCCATCAGGCCGTGCGTCGAGAACTCCTCGATGGCCGCCTCGAGGATCTCGCGGCGGGTGCCCTCGGGGTCGCGGCGTGCCACGGCGGTGCGCGCCGTGCCGCGGCGGGCGCCGTCGGGGCCGCCGGGGCCGTCGGGGCCGTCGGTGGGCGCGGTCGTCTCGGGCATGGCGGATCTCCGGTCGTCGTCCCGCGTGCCCCCTGCGAGCACGCGCGGCCGTCCGCAGGTCGGAGAGCCGCGAGGTGCAGTATGAACCACTTGGTACGATCCGCGACGCACCGCGGCACCGACCGCCGCGTCGCCGTACCCCTGGAGGACCGCGTCATGCAGCCCCGCCCCGCCC
>JACXUT010000218.1 GCA_014763765.1 Micrococcales bacterium | reverse complement strand
GGGGCGCGGTCTCGTGGTCCACGGGGCACCTCCTGCGGGTCCCGGCCACGGTAGCCCGCGCACCGGCCGTCGCGCGGGCGCGTCGTTCTGCCCTCAGCAGACGCCGTCCGGGACCGCCTCCCGGGTTGACTTCGAGCGCACTCCAAGGGGCATCGTCCCCGGTGTCACCCACTTCACTCCCAGGGAGCCACCATGCGCCTCGGTGCCCACCTCATGCGGTTCGACGCGGTCGAGCCGGCCCGCCTGCGCCAGGAGCTCGCCGACACCGGCGAGGCGGCGGAGGACGCGGGCCTGTCCTGGCTGTCCGTGATGGACCACTTCTTCCAGATGGAGCCGGCCGGGTTCCCGGCGTCCGACCCGATGCTCGAGGCGTACACGACGCTCGGGTTCCTCGCCGGGCGGACCGAGACGGTGCAGCTCGGGGCACTCGTCACCGGCGTCACGTACCGGCACCCGGGGCTGCTGGCGAAGATCGTCGCGACGCTCGACGTGCTCGCGGGCGGTCGTGCCACGCTCGGCATCGGCGCGGCCTGGTACGAGCGGGAGCACCTCGCGCTCGGCGTGCCGTACCCGCCGCTGGCCGAGCGGTTCGAGCGCCTGGAGGAGGCGCTGCGCATCTGCCGCCAGATGTGGACGCCCGGCGCGGACGGCCCGTTCGAGGGCGAGCACTACCAGCTCGCCGAGACGCTGTGCTCGCCGCTGCCGCTGAGCCGCCCGGGCACCGGGCCGGAGATCATGGTCGGCGGGTCGGGGGAGCGCAAGACGCTGCGCCTCGTCGCGCAGTACGGCGACGCGTGCAACCTGTTCTCCTCCACGCCGGAGGAGGTCGCGCACAAGCTCGACGTGCTGCGGGGCCACTGCGACGCCGTCGGCCGGGACTTCGCCGACATCCGAGTGACCATGCTCATGGGCGGGGACGAGCTGCTGACCGGCGACGTCGACGGCTTCGTCGCGGCGGCGCGGCCGTACGCGGACCTCGGCGTCGATACCGTCATCCTGCGCCCGCCGGCGGACCTGAGCCTCGCGACGTGGGTGCGGGACCACGTCGCGCCGGCGGTGCCGCGGGTCGCGGAGCTCTGACACCGTGCGCGGGGCGGCGTCCGGGTGCGCCCGGGCCGGCCGCCGCCCCGCGCCGTCCGGGTGAGTGTGCCGTCAGGACGCGTCGACCGCCGCGAGCAGCTCGCGCAGCATCGCGTCGATCTCCCTCCGGCGCTGCGCCGGGATGCCGGCCAGCAGCCGCTGCTCGGCGGCGAGCCCGTCGGCCACGGCCTCGTCGACCACGTCGACGCCCCGGTCCGTGAGGCTGATGCGCAGCCCGCGCCTGTCGGCGGGGTCGGGGCTGCGCCGGACGAGCCCGGCGCGCTCCAGGCGGTCGAGCCGCTGCGTCATACCGCCGGTGGTCAGCATGAGGGTGGCCGACAGTGCGGAGGGGGACAGGTCCCCGGCGTTCCCGGCGCGCCGCAGCGTCGCGAGCACGTCGAAGTCGCCGCGCGTCAGGTGGGAGCGGGCGTAGGCGGCGGCGGTCGCGTCCCCGCCGGCGCGCGCCAACCGGAAGATGCGACCGAAGATCCCCATGGCCTCGGTGTCGAGGTCGGGCCGCTCGCGCGCCCACTGCTCGAGGATGCGGTCGACGCCGTCGGGCGCGGGGCGGTCGGAGGTGTCCGCGGGTCGGTCGGTCGCCATGCACGCAGTCTGCCACTCGCTCTCTTGACAGTCACTTGGCGCCAAGTAACTTAGTGACTAAGCAATGAGAGGCGAGCCCCGCGTCGAACCCGACCCGCGGCACCGCCGGTGACCGGAGAGCGGGTGGTCGGCGTGGGCGTGATCGGCAGCGGAGCGGTGGTGCGCGAGCCGCGGGAGGGCGCGCGGTCGGACGTGCTGCTCACGGCGACCACGGCCGCGGCGCCCGTGCTGTGGGGCACCACGTACCTCGTGACGACGGAGCTGCTGCCGGAGGGCCGGCCGCTGCTCGTGGCCGCGCTGCGCGCCCTGCCTGCGGGCCTGCTGCTGCTCGCGGTGACGCGGCAGCTGCCATCCGGTGACTGGTGGTGGCGCGCCGCAGTGCTCGGCGCGCTGAACATCGGGGTGTTCTTCGCGCTGCTGTTCGTGGCCGCGTACCGGCTGCCCGGCGGGGTCGCGGCGACGTTGGGGGCGGTGCAGCCGCTGGTCGTCGCAGGTCTCGGTGCCGCGTTGCTCGGGCAGAGGGTCCGGCCGGGGACGGTCGTGGCGGGGTTCGCGGGCGTCGCCGGGGTGGCGCTGCTCGTGCTGCGCTCGACCGCCCGGCTCGACGTCACGGGCGTCGTCGCGGGGCTCGCCGGCGCGGTGGTGATGGCGCTCGGCGTGGTGCTGACGGCACGGTGGGGCAGGCCCGTCCCGCTGCTCGCGTTCACCGGTTGGCAGCTCACGGCCGGCGGCCTGCTGCTCGCGCCGCTCGCGCTGGCCGTCGAGGGGCCGCTGCCGCGCATCGACGCGGGCGCGGTCGCCGGGTTCGTGTACCTCGGGCTGGCGGGGACGGCGCTCGCGTACGCCCTCTGGTTCCGGGGTGTCGGACGGCTGCCGGCGGCGCGGGTGTCGTTCCTCGGTCTGCTCAGCCCGGTCGTCGCCGCCGTGCTGGGCTGGGTGGTGCTCGGGCAGGCGCTCAACGGCTGGCAGGTCGCGGGCGCGGCGCTGGTGCTGGGGTCCGTGCTCGTCGCGCAGCGGCGTCCGGTGGCCGGCCCGCCCGCCGGGGCCGGGGGCGATGCGCACACCGCGCCGCGTGCAGCGGCGACGCGTACTGTCGGTGCGTGAGGTCACCCTGGTTCCGGCGCGTCACCGCAGGCAGCGCCTGCGGCCTGCTGGCGCGCGACGTGGACTGGGAGTCGACGCCCATCGGGTCGCCCGCGACCTGGCCGACGGCGCTGCGCGTGGCCGTGGAGATGTGCTTCTCGACCCGCTTCCCGGTGCTGGTGGCGTGGGGCCCGCAGCTGACGATGATCTACAACGACGGCTACCGCGAGATGCTCGGCTCGGACAAGCACCCGTCCGCCATGGGCTCGCCCGTGGCGGAGGTGTGGAAGGAGATCTGGGAGGACCTCGAGGAGTCCGTCGAGCGCGTCATGGTGCACGGCGAGCCGACCTGGGTGGTCGACCAGCACCTCGTCATGCACCGGTCCGGGTACGACGAGGACGCGTACTTCACCTACTCCTACTCACCGATCCGCGACGCCGCGGGCACGGTGGGCGGGCTGCTCGACATCGCGACGGAGACCACGACGCAGGTGGTCGAGGGCCGGCGCATGCGGCTGCTGGGAGACCTGTCGGTGCGCCTCGCGGCGGCGCACGGAGACCTCCCGGCGATCAGCCGGGCGGCCACCGCGCTGCTGGCGGACTCGCAGGATGTCGCGGCCGCCGAGCTGCACCTCGTGGACCCCGACGGTCACCTGACGCTGCTGGGCAGCTCCGCCCCGGGGACCCCGGGACCCCTGCCCGAGCACGTCGTGGCGCGGGTGGCTGAGACGGGCGTCGCGGAGGAGCGCGGACGCACGCTAGTGGTCCCCCTGCCGGCTCCCGCGACCGGCGCGGTCGTGCTGTCCGCGGCCGAGCGCCGGCCGTGGGACGACGGCTACCGGTCGTTCCTGCGGCTCGTCGCGTCAGCGGTCGGTGTCGCGGTGGCCGGCACGCTGCGGCACGTCCGCGAGGTCGACCAGCTCCGTGCCGTCAGCGACACCTTCCAGGCGGCGATCGTCCCCGAGGGCGTCGCGCTGCCCGGCATCGTCGCCCGCTACCGGCCCGCGGCGGGCGACCTCGCTGTCGGCGGCGACTGGTACGACGTCGTGCAGATCACCCCCGGCCGGCACGCCCTGGTCATCGGCGACTGCGTCGGGCACGGCCTCGACGCCGCCGCCCGCATGGGCCAGCTCCGCGCGGCCACCCGGTCGCTGCTGCTGCAGGACGCGACCCCGGCGACGGTGCTCGAGGGGCTCGACCGCTTCGCCCGCACGCTCCCGGGCGCCGAGTGCACGACGGTGTTCTGCGCGGTCGTCGACGAGCAGGCCGGGACGCTCACGTACTCCGCGGCCGGTCACCTGCCGCCCGTGCTGCGCCGCGCCGACGGCGAGACGCGCCTGCTCGACGGGGCCCGTGGCGCCGCCCTCGCGCTCAGCGGCCGCCGCCGGACGCAGTCCACGGAGACGCTCGCGCCCGGGGACCTCGTGATCGCGTACACCGACGGCTTGATCGAGCGGCGGGGCGAGGCGCTGCCGCACGCCATCGACCGGCTCGCCGGCGTGGTCGCCGCGCAGCCCGGGCACGCGGCGCCCGAGGACGTCGCGGACGACCTGCTGCGGTCCTTCGCGCCCCACGGCTCCGACGACGACGTGGCGCTGGTCGTCTACCGGGCGGTCTCCGCGTAGGACGGCGCCGGGGTGCGACGATGCGTCGGTGCCCGAGCTGATCCGGTTCCAGAGCGCCGTCCCCAGCCGCAGCGGACGCCACCCCGGCGTGTTCGCGCTCGTCAACACCCTCGGACGGCAGG
Organism: Micrococcales bacterium; assembly: GCA_014763765.1. Taxonomy (GTDB): domain Bacteria; phylum Actinomycetota; class Actinomycetes; order Actinomycetales; family Cellulomonadaceae; genus Cellulomonas. The sequence continues at coordinate 1,901 of JACXUT010000218.1, read as the reverse complement.
GCCTCCTCACCCCGGAGGACACCGCCTGGTGGCGGGACGCCAACGCCCGGATGACCGCCGCGTACCCCGACCCGTCGACCGTCGTCCCCGGGTGCTACGACCATCAGGCCCACCCCGGGGCCCGCGCGTGGTTCAAGGTCGGGAGCGCCGCGCCGCTCGCCGCCACCGGGGAGTACCTCGACGTGCTCGACCGGTACGGCGTCGGCTGGGTCGAGCTGCGCACCGCGCACCCGGGGCACGTCACGTACGAGGACGAGGTGCAGGTGGTCGCGGTGCCGTACCGGTACGAGGCGGACTGGTGGCTGCACGACCCGACGCCCGGCCCGGCGGACGGCGGTGCCTCCTAGTCCTCCCCGCCGAGCCCCCGGACGAAGCCCCAGAACGCCGGCTTCGCCTGGAGGTCGTCGTCGAACAGCAGCGGCGCCTCGAAGGGCCGGTCCTCCGGCCAGGTGCGCAGCCACGACCGCGTGTCGTACACGCCCCACACGGTGATCGACGCGACGCCGCGGGACCGGGCGGTCGCGACCAGGGCCTCGACCTGCTCGCCCTGGCGCTCCAGGCGGTCCGACGGGGTGCTGTCGAGGTGCTCGTCGCGCCCGGAGATCGCGACGTCGAGCTCGGTGACCGCCTGCTGCACGCCGAGAGCGCCGACGGCGTCGAACGTGGCCGCGACCTGGTCGACGTCGGTGGTGAGGCTCGCGTGCATCTGGTGGCCGACGCCGTCGACGGGGACGCCCTGCGTCTGGAGGTCGGCGACCAGGCGGACGAGCGCGCGGCGCCGGCCGGGGGCGTCGGTGTCGTAGTCGTTGAGGTACAGCGCGACGTCGGGGCCGAACGCGTCGCGGGCGATGCGGAACGCCTCGGCGACGTAGTCCGGCCCGAGGACCTCGTACCACCGGCTGCGGCGCAGGCCGTCGGGCTGCTCCGGGTCGATCGCCTCGTTGACGACGTCCCACGACGTCACCGGGTTCTCCGACCCGTAGCGCTCGGCCAGGTGGGCGGCGATCGCCTGCGTGTGGGTCCGCAGGCGGTCGAGCAGCAGGGCCTGGTCCTCCGGGGCGGAGGTCAGCGGCCGGCCGTCGGCGTCCTCGAAGAACCAGTCCGGCGTCGAGCGGTGCCACACGAGGGTGTGCCCGTGGACGGTCAGGCCGTGCTCGACGGCCACGTCCAGCACGGCGTCCGCGGGGCCGAAGTCGAGCTCGCCCTCCCGCGGCTGCACCACCGCGGGCTTCAGGGCGTTCTCCGGGGTGATCTGGTCGGCGTGCCGCAGCAGCAGCTCGGCGGGCCGGCCGGTCAGGTCCTGCGGGCCGACCGCCATCCCGATCGGCACGTCCGCGACGTCGCGCAGCGCCGGCACGTCCTCCTGGACCGGGGGAGCGGGCCGCTGCACGGCGACGTCGTCCAGGCGCAGGTCCGCCAGGGACGCGGTCGTCTCGGCGTAGAGGCGCCAGTCGCCGTCACCCTCCGGGACCTGCGCCGCGCCGGTGAGGTGCACCCACGCGTCCGGGCCGACGGTGCCGCGCGCGGCGTGCACGTAGACGGGCTCGGCGCCGTCGCGCTCGAGGGTGAGCTGCACCTCGGCGTCGCCGCCCGCGCCGCCCTCGTCGCCCTCGACGCCCCCGTCGGCTCCGAGCCGCACCCACGCGGACACGGTGTGCACCTGGCCGCGGGCGAGCAGCCCCGAGACGTCCACGGCCGCGCCGTGCCACGGCTCCTGGCGGCCGGTGACGAGCAGGCTGCCCGCACCCGACCGGGTCGGGTCGTCGGCGGTCGAGACCTGCACGCCGTCGCCGAGCGGCTCCCAGCCGTCGTCGCCCTCGTCGAACCCGCTGCTCAGGACGGTGGTCAGCGCGTCGGCCGGTGGGGCGGAGGCGGCCGACGCGCTGACCACCGTCCTGAGC
>JACXUT010000217.1 GCA_014763765.1 Micrococcales bacterium | reverse complement strand
GTCCCCGCCCCCGCCCAGCCGAGCCGCCGGTTCCGGCGCCGGCGCCGGGCCTCCCGCTCCCGCTGGAGCCGGGCGAGCTCGCGGGCGAGCGCCTTGCGCTCCTTCTTGGGCAGCTTCTGCTGGTCGGCGGGGCGCGCGGTCATCGGTGGCTTCCTCCGGCGGGGGCGACGGTCCGGTGACGGGCGCGCCGTCACCGGACCGAGGCTCCCGCGGTCACCTGGCCGCGACCTGGGGCGGGTCTGCGAGCTGCCTGTGGACTCGCAGGTACCCGGGTCCGCGACCTCGCGCCCGCCTCACCCGCGCGCGAACCGCAGCGTCACCAGCTGGAACGGGCGCACCTCGAGGGTCGCGGTCGCGCCGCCCGCCCCGGCCAGGGCACGCGGCTCCACCTCCCGCTCCAGCAGGTCCACCTCGCGCACGCCGGACGCGGCGAACCCCGGCGTCACCACCGCCCGCCCGCGCGCGCCGTGCGCCTCGTACAGCCGCACCACGACGTCGCCGGACCCGTCGTCCGCCAGCTTCACGGCCTCCACGACGACGCCCGCACCCGACACGGCGACCAGGGGGTCGACGGCCGCCGCGCCCCGGACCTCGCGGACCGGCAGGTTCGTCCGGTAGCCGTCCACCACCGCCTCGGGGATGCCCGCGCCGACGTGCAGCACCGTGCGGAACCGGTGCGCGCCCTGGTCGGCCTCCGGGTCGGGGAACAGCGGAGCCCGCAGCAGCGACTGGCGCACCACCGTCGCGGTGCCGCCGCCGGGCAGCGGGGACCGCGTGACGTCGTGGCCGTAGGTGGCGTCGTTCGCCACCGAGACGCCGTAGCCGGGCTCGCCGACGTGCACCCAGCGGTGCGCGCAGATCTCGTAGCGCGCCGCGTCCCACGAGGTGTTCGTGTGCGTCGGCCGCACGACGTGGCCGAACTGCGTCTCGGCGGCCGAGCGGTCGGCGTGCACGTCCAGCGGGAACGCCAGCTTGAGCAGCCGCTGCCGCTCGTGCCAGTCGACCTCCGTGTCGATCTCGACGGCACGCGTGCCCGGGCGGAAGGTCAGCTCCTGCACGACCGTGGAGTCGCCGACCCGCCGGGAGGTGCGGACCACCGCACGGTCGGGCTTCTCGGCCACCACCTCGACCGCGTCGGCGTCGACCAGGTCCTGCACGGTCCGGCGGTACTCGGCGTCGATGTCCCACGCGTCCCACTGCCGGGGCACGTCCCGGTGCAGCTGCAGCAGGTTGGCCACGGTGCCCGGCGCGACGGCCTCCCGGTCGGCCACCAGGTCCCGCACCGAGGCGAGCTGGCCGCCCGCGGTCAGCCGGACGTCCAGCACGTCGGTCCGCACCCGCAGCGTGCCGTCGTCGCTGCGCAGCACCTGGACGGTGCCCGGCCCGTCGGCCCCGGGCCCGTCGACCGCGTCCGCCGCACCGCCCGGCCCCGCCGCGCCGCCGGCCCCACCGTCGGCCGCGACCGCGCCGCCGAGCGCGGGCACCCCGTCGCGCGCGTGCGGTGCCGCGTTGAGCCGGACGGTGGCGTCGCCGTCGCCGACGAGCACCGCGAGCGCCGCCCCGATCACGGCCTCCGCCCGCCGCTCGACGTCGGCGTACGCCTCCTCCGCCTGCCGGTACACCCAGCCGATCGACGAGCCGGGCAGGATGTCGTGGAACTGGTGCAGCAGGACCACCCGCCACAGCGCGCGCAGCTCGTCGGCCGGGTAGTGAGCCCCGGTCCGCACGGTGGCCGTCGCCGCCCACAGCTCGGCCTCGCGCAGCAGGTGCTCGCTGCGCCGGTTGCCGCGCTTGGTCCGCGCCTGCGACGTGTAGGTGCCGCGGTGGTACTCCAGGTACATCTCGCCGGACCAGACCGCGGGCGTGCCCGGGCCGGCGGCGGCGAGCTCCGCCTCGGCGCGCTCGAAGAACGTGTTCGGCGAGCCCAGCTCGACCTCGGGCAGTCCTCCGAGGGACCGCGCCCGGTCGGCGGCGGCGAGCATCTCCCGCGTCGGGCCGCCGCCGCCGTCGCCCCAGCCGAACGGGACCAGCGACTCGGACGCCACGTCCTTGTCCGCGAAGTTCCGCTCGGCGTGCACGAGCTCGCGCGGGGACAGGTCGGAGTTGTAGGTGTCGACCGGCGGGAAGTGCGCGAGCACCCGGGAGCCGTCGATGCCCTCCCACGTGAACGTGTGGTGCGGCATCCGGTTCGTGTCGTTCCAGGACAGCTTCTGCGACAGGAACCACCGCGACCCCGCGGCGCGGACGATCTGCGGCAGCGCGCCGGTGTAGCCGAAGGAGTCGGGCAGCCAGACGTCCTGCGTCTCGACGCCGAGCTCCTCGAGGAAGTACCGCTTGCCCTCGACCATCTGCCGGGCGAGCGCCTCGCCGCCGGGCATGTTCGTGTCCGACTCCACCCACATCCCGCCGACGGGGACGAACTGCCCCGCCGCGACCTTCGCGCGGATCCGCTCGAACAGCTCGGGGTGCCGCTCGGCGACCCACGCGTACTGCTGCGCGGACGAGCAGGCGAACACGAAGTCCGGCCGCTCGTCCATGAGCGCCACCACGCTGGCGAACGTCCTGGAGCACTTGCGCACGGTCTCCCGGGCGGGCCACAGCCACGCGGAGTCGATGTGCGCGTGGCCGGTCGCGAGCACGCGGTGCCCGCCGGGCGCCGCGGGCACGTCGAGCACGGGCCGCAGCACCGCCCGGCCGGCGGTCGCCGTCCCCGCGACGTCCCGCGGGTCCACCGCGTCGACGACGAGGTCCAGGGCCCGCAGCGCGCGCGCCCAGCGGGTGGAGCCCCGGTCGCCGGTCTCCACCAGGCCCTGCACCACCAGCAGGTCCTGCCACAGCTCCCACACCTCGACGTCGCGCAGCACGACCTCGGCGGACCGCAGCGCGTACAGCGGGTCGGTGCCGGCGGTGAGCGGGTCGCCGAGCGGGGTGGGGCCGTACCAGGTGCTGCTGCCGACGTCCGGGTTCCCCGCGGCCTCGACGTAGACGTCCACGCGCGGCTCGGCCCACGGCACCGCCTGGTTGCGGGGCGACAGGCCCTTGACCGCGACGCCGTCGGGCCGCAGCACGAGGCCCTCCGCCTGGAACCCGGGCTGCGTCGTCGTGAACCCGAGGTCGATGGCGAGCTCGACGGTGTGCCGCCCCGCCCGCACGGCCTCGGACGCGAGCCAGCCCTCCGGCACCGCGCCGGTCATCCGGAACCACGTCGTGCTCCACGGCGCCCCCCACGCCGTCCCCGGCGGCGCGGCCACGTACTCCTGCGCGACGGCCTCCGCGAACGGCACGGGCTCCCCCGGCGCGGTCCAGGCGGTGACGGTGAGCGGCGCCCGGCCGGCGACCAGGGCCGGGGTGAGGCGCTCGTGCAGGAACCGCTGCACGCGCTGCAGGACGGTGGCGGCGGCGTCGACGGGCATGGCTGGACCTTCCGGTGGGGTGCGGGTGGACGGGGACGACGGGGCGGGGCCGGTCAGCCCTTGACGGCGCCGGACATGGCGAACGAGCCGCCGGAGAACCGCTGCACCAGCAGGTACAGCACGAGCACCGGCACGGAGTAGAGGATCGAGAACGCGGCGAGCCTGCCGTAGGCGACCGTGCCGTACGTGCCGAAGAAGCTGTAGATCGCGACCGCGGCCGGCTGGTTGTCCGGCGAGAACAGCAGCACGAACGGGACGAAGAAGTTCCCCCACGCCTGCGTGAACACGAAGATGAACACCACCGCGATGCCGGGCCGCATGAGCGGGACGACGATGCGCCGCAGGGCGGTCATCGACCCGGCGCCGTCCACCCAGGCGGCCTCCTCCAGGGACACCGGCACGGAGTCCATGAAGTTCTTGGTCATCCAGATGGCCATGGGCAGCGAGGTCGCCGCGAGGAAGAACACCGTGCCGGGCACCGAGTCGAGCAGCCCCAGGTTCACGAACAGCGCGTAGACCGGGACCATCATCGCGGTGATCGGCAGGCAGGTGCCGAACAGGATGGCGTAGAGGAACGGCTTGCGGAACCGCATCTGGTACCGCGACAGCGGGTAGGCCGCGAGCACGGACGCCAGGACGGTGAGCACCGCCGTCCCGCCGGAGATGAGCGTCGAGTTCCACAGCGGCCGGAACGTCGCCTCCCACGTGAGGATCTGCGCGAAGTTGTCCGTCGTGAGGGAGTCCGGCACCCGCACCGAGACGGTGGCCGCGGGGTCGAGGGCCGCCAGCAGGATCCACGCGAGCGGCACCAGGAACGCGACGCCGACGAGCACCAGCGCCGCCGCCACGAGCACGCGGCCGCTGCGCCGGCGGGGTGCGGCGACGGACGGCACCGGCCGGGGGCGGCGCGGCCGGCCGGACGGCGCGACGGGGGCGGTCGGGGCGGTGAGCGCGGCCATCAGTCGACCTCCGGCTTGAGCACGCGGATGTACACGATCGAGAACACGGCCCCGACCAGCAGCGTCACGGTCGCGATGGCCGTGCCGTAGCCGACCTGCGCGAACTTGAACGCCTCCTGGTACGCCAGCACCGGCAGCGTCGAGGAGTCCGTGCCCGGCCCGCCGCCGGTCATCACCCAGATGAGCGTGAAGACCGCGAGCGTCTGGAGCGTGGTGAGCATGAGGTTCGTCGACACCGACCGCCGGATCATCGGCAGCGTGATGCGGAAGAACCGCTGCGGCCCGGTGGCGCCGTCGATCGCGGCGGCCTCCGTGACGTCGGGCGGGACCTCCGACAGCGCGGCGCCGTAGACCATCATCGAGAACGCCGTGCCGCGCCAGATGTTCGCGAGGATCACGGCGAGCATCGGGAACGTGATGAGCCACGTCGGCCCGGTCAGCCCGACCCACCCGAGCACCTGGTTCAGCGTGCCGTCGGTGGAGAAGAACGCGTAGAGCGCGAACGCCGCCACGATCTCCGGCAGCACCCACGCGACCACGACCAGCGCCGACACCACCGCGCGCAGCGGCCGGGACGCCGCCCGCAGCAGCAGCGCCAGCGCCATGCCGAGCACGTTCTGCCCGACCACCGCCGACGCGCCGACGAACACGACCGTCAGCACGACGGCCTTCCAGAAGTCCCCGTCCGCGAACAGCGACGCGTAGTTGTCGAGCCCCACGAACTCGGGGTTGGCCGCGCGGTACCCCGTCAGCGCCTGGTCGGTGAGCGAGCCGTAGAACGACCACAGCACCGGTCCGGCGAGGAACACCGCCATGAGCGCGACGGCCGGCAGGAGGGGCAGCAGCCGCAGCGCGGTCCGCCCCGGGCGGCGGCGGGGCCGGGAGCCGGGCCCCCGGTCCGCCGCCGCCCGGTCGAGCGTGAGGGCCGTCATCAGCCGGCGGCCTGCGTCGCGTCCTCGCCGACGATGGACACCAGCCCCTCGTCGTACGCGGCGGCGGCGTCCTCCGGCGTCGCCTGCCCGGTCGCCACCGACTCGGCCGCGACCTGGATGTTGGACGAGATCTGCGAGTAGTCGGGCGTCGCGGGCCGGAAGTGCGTGTACTCGACCAGCGAGCTGAAGAACTCGAACGACGGGTTGTAGTCGAGGTACTCCGGGTCCTCCGCCACGTCGGTGCGCACGGCGATCTGGGAGTTCTCGGTGTCGTACTTCAGCGAGTTCTCGCGGTTCAGGGCGGTGGCGATGAAGTCGAACGCGGCCTGCGGGTCGTTCGCGTGCGCGCCGACGGCGAGCGTCCAGCCGCCGGACATCGACGTGAAGCCCGGGTCCTGCCCGTCCTGGGTCGGCATCGCCGCCATGCCCAGCGTGTCCTCCCACTCGGGCCACGCGTTGTCGCCGGTGATCCAGCCGCCGGGCAGCCACGAGCCGTCGACGGCCATGGCGAGCTTGCCCTGCGGCAGCAGCTCGGTGGCGACGCGGGCGCCGACCGACGCGTCGAGCGCGATGTCGAGCGACGGCGCGAGGCCCTCCGAGTAGATGGTCTGGAGGAACCCGAGCGAGTCGACGAAGCCCTGCGAGCCGGTGACCCACTTCTGGGAGTCGGCGTCGTACAGCTCGTCGTCCGTGCCGTACAGCAGCATCTCGAAGCCCTGCATCGTGGTCGCCTCGCCCGCGGCCTTGCCGGCGTAGACGTTCAGCGGCGTCACGTCGGGCAGCTCCGCCTTGACGGTGCGCGCGGCCTCCCGCGGCGTCCGAGCGGATCTGGAACGTGTCCTCGTAGATGACGTCGGGCGCCGTGCCGGCGGAGCCGTTCATGAGGGCGAGCTTGGTGAAGTACTGGTCCTGCTCGGCCTCGATGGCCACCAGCTCGACGGTCATGCCCTCGTGGGCGGCCTCGTACTCGTCCTTGGCCTTCTTCAGGACGTCGTCGAGCTGCACGAACTGCGCGGTCTTCTGGTAGGCGACGGTGATGGTGGTGTCGTCGCCGGCGCTCTCGCCCCCGCCGCTGCCGCAGGCGGCCACGAGGCCGAGGGCGAGGACGGCTCCGGACGCGAGGACGGGCTTCTGCAGACGCATGGATGCTCCTTTGCTCCACGGGCACGGTCCGTGGCGGCGCTGCCAGGACCCCGATAACTACAACGTCTGGATGAATTGCTGTCAAGGGGTCGCCCCCGCCCGGCACCCCCCGGGCCGTCGGGCGATGTCAAAGATGTTTGACACGGCGCCCACGGTGCCCCTACGGTCGCGATGTCAAACATCTTTGACACGCGGAGAGCGAGGGGCCATGTCCTACCAGGAGAAGAACACCTGGGCGTACGGCGTCGTCGCCGTCCTGGGGTACGCCGCCTACCTCGCCGTGGTGCTGACGCGGGTGGACGGCGGCGCCCTGACGGACGTCGCCTACGCCGGCCCGATGCTCGCCACCGTCGGGGCCGCGGTGGCCGCAGGGATCCTCGCGGGGATCGTGCTCGGCGCCCTCTCGCCCGACCGCGCCGTCCGGGACGAGCGGGAGCGGGAGATCGAGCGGCTCGGCGAGCACGTCGGCCAGGCGTTCCTCGTGCTCGGCGGCGTCGGGGCCCTCCTGCTCGCGCTGCGGGAGGCGGACCACTTCTGGATCGCCAACACGCTGTACCTCGGGTTCGTGCTGTCGGCGGTGCTGTCCGCCGCCGCGCGGCTCGTGGCGTTCCGGCGCGGGGTCGGCCCGTGGTGAGGCCCACGTCCGTGACCAACCGGGTCCGCGCGCTGCGCACGGAGCAGGGCCTCACCCAGGCGCAGCTCGCGGCGACCCTCGGCGTCACGCGCCAGACCGTCATCGCCGTGGAGCAGGGGCGGTACTCGCCCTCGCTCGAGCTGGCGTTCCAGATCGCCCGCGCCCTGGGGCGGCCGATCGACCAGGTGTTCGCGTACGAGCCGGAGGGAGACCGGGCATGAGGGCGGTGGTGCGGGAGCGGTACGGGGACTCGTCGGTGCTGCGGGTGGTGCGGCGGGCCGACCCGCCGGCGCCGGTGCGCGACCAGGTGCTCGTCGAGGTGGGGACCGCGGGCGTGAACATGGCGGACTGGCACCTCATGACGGGGCTGCCGTCGGTGGCCCGGCTGGTGTTCGGCGTGCGGGCCCCGCGCGAGCACGGCCTGGGCCGCGACCTCGCCGGCGTCGTCCGGGCGGTCGGGCCCGAGGTCGCGTCGCTGCGGCCCGGCGACGCCGTGCTCGGCACCGCGCCGGCCGCGTTCGCGGAGCTGGCGCTGACCCGTGAGCGCGCCCTGACCCGGATCCCGGAGGGGGTCCGTCCCGAGCACGCCGCCGCGGTGCCGACCGCGGGGACGACGGCCCTGCACGCCCTGCGGGCGGCACCGCGGCGGCGTGCTCGGGACGGACCCCCTCCGGGATCCGGGTCAGGGCGCGCTCACGGGTCAGCGCCAGCTCC
>JACXUT010000006.1 GCA_014763765.1 Micrococcales bacterium | reverse complement strand
CGCCAGCGGAGGCCGGGGCATGGACCTGGGGTGGTCCGGCGAGCTCGACATCCGCGCCGCCGTGGACCTGCTGGTGCACCGGCCCGACGTCGACCCCGGCCGCATCGGCGTCGTCGGCCTGTCGATGGGCGGGGAGGAGTCACTCGGCGCCGCCGGCGAGGACGCGCGGATCCGCGCGGTGGTCGCCGAGGGCGCGACCGGCCGGACCCGCGGGGACAAGACGTGGCTCGCCGACGAGTACGGCCTCGCCGGCCGGGCGCAGGGCGTGCTCGACGCGGTCACCTACGGTCTGGTGGACGTGCTGACGCCGGGCGCGCCGCCGCGGACGCTGGCGGAGTCCGTGCGCCGCGCCGACGGCACACCCGTGCTGCTGCTCGCCGCGGGCACCGAGCCGGACGAGCAGTCCGTGGCCGGGCGGCTCGCGGCCACGGCACCGGAGCGGGTCGAGGTGTGGACGGTCGACGGCGCGCCGCACACGGGCGCCCTGGCGGCGGACCCGGCCGGGTGGCGCGAGCACGTCGTCGGCTTCCTGGACAGGGCGCTGGCGGCACCCGGCTGACCGGGGAACCGCTGACGGCGGGCCCGGAGCCGGGCGGTGTCAGGCCGTCGCGCGGCGCAGTGCCACGAACGAGACGGCTGCGGCGCCGACCGCCACGAGCGCCCCGACGGCGGCGGCGTGCTGCGTGCCCGCGTCGAACGCCAGCCGGGCGGACTCCAGCAGGGCACCGGCCGCGTCCGGGCCGAGCCCGTCCGCCACGCCGACCGCGCCGCCGAGCGTCTCCCCGGCGGCGTGCGCCTGGTCCGCGGTCAGGCCGTCCGGCACGGCGACGCGGGCCCGGTAGGTCGCGTTGAGCACCGAGCCCAGCAGGGCCACGCCCAGGGTGGTGCCGAGCTCGTAGGCGGTCTCGGAGATCGCGGACGCCGCCCCGGCCTTCTCCGGCGGCACCGCCGTCGTGATCTGGTCGTTCGTGAGGGTCTCCGCGAGCCCGACGCCGGTCCCCATGATCACGAAGGTCACGCCGACGGTGACCGGGGTGGGGACGTCCCCGACGAGGGTCAGCACGCCGTACCCGGCGGCGGCGAGCAGGAACGACGACCCGATCAGCGTCGACGGGCGCACGTGCCGCACCAGGCGCACCGCCAGGAGCCCGGCGGCCACGGACGCGGCGAGACCCGGCACCAGCACGAGACCGGCGTCCATCGGGCTCAGCCCCGCGGCGAGCTGCAGGAACTGCGACACCACGACGAGCAGCCCGGAGAACCCGAGCACGGACAGCAGGTTGGCCGCGACCGCGCCGGAGAACGCCGGCCGGGTGAACAGGCGGACGTCGAGCATGGGTGACGCGAGCCGGCGCTGTCGGCGCACGAACGCCGCGCCCGCCGCGAGGCCGACGACCGCACCCGCGACGGTGCCCGCCGTGACCCCGTGCTCCCCGACCGCGATGATCGCGTGCACCAGCGGCAGCATGGTGGCGAGCGACAGCACGACGCTCCACGGGTCGAGCGGCCCGGGCGCCGGGTCCTTCGACTCCGGCACCAGCAGCAGCGCCAGCGGCAGCAGGAGCAGCAGCACCGGCACGTTCAGCAGGAACACCGAGCCCCACCAGAAGTGGCTCAGCAGCGCACCGCCGACGACCGGTCCCAGAGCCGCCCCGCCGGCGAACCCGGACGCCCACACCGCGATCGCGAGGCGGCGCTGCGCCCGGTCCAGGAACACGTTCCGGATGAGCGAGAGCGTGGACGGCATCAGCGTCGCGCCGAAGACGCCGAGCAGCGCCCGCGACGCGATCAGCATCTGCGGGGAGGTCGACCACGCCGCGAGCAGGGACACCGCCGCGAAGCCGGTCGCCCCGACGAGCAGCAGCCGGCGCCGGCCGACGCGGTCCCCGAGGGAGCCCATCGGCACGAGCAGGCCGGCGAGCATGAGCGGGTACGCGTCCACGATCCACAGCAGCTGCGAGCCGGACGCGCCGAGCGCCGCGGTGATCGATGGCAGCGCGAACGACAGCACCGTGTTGTCCACGGAGATCAGCAGGACGGGCAGCATGAGGACCGCGAGCACGGCCCACGGCCGGACCGGCCGGCCGCGGTGCAGCAGGACGGACGCGGTGTCGGGGGCAGCCGTCGAGGGGCGGGCTGCGGGACGGGTGGCGGGACGGCCGGTGGCGGCCGGGGCGGACATGGCAGAGACCTCGTTCGGTGGGCGGACCGGACGACTGTACCGTCCGGACGGTACAGTCGTCGAGACCGGTACGGTCGTCGCCATGTCCGCCACCCGCGACCGGCTGCTCGACGCGTTCGAGAGCCTGCTCATCGAGCACGGGGCCCGCGCCGCCACGCTCGACGCGGTCGCGGCGGCCGCGGGCGTGTCCAAGGGCGGCCTGCTCTACCACTTCCCCAGCAAGGCGGCCCTGGCCCAGGGTCAGCGCGAGCGCCTGGCCGCGCTCGGGGACGCCGACGTCGAGGCGATGCGCGCCGCGCCCGAGGGGCCGGTCGAGTACTACCTGCGCAGCTCCACGGAGTCCGGCGGCCCGCTCGACCGGGCGCTCGTCGCCGCGATCCGGCTCGCGGAGGAGTCCGACGGCGACGCGTCGTCCGTCCTGGACCGCATGCGCGCGGCCTGGTACGACGCCCTCGTCGAGGAGCTCGAGGACCCCGCCCTCGCGCACGTCGTCGAGCTGATCGGCGACGGGATGTACCACCACGCCGTCACGGGCGTGAAGGACGACTCGGCGCTCGCGGACGCCCGCGAGGTGATCGGCCGGCTCCGCTCGCGGTGACCTCGGGCGGCGCGGCGCGCACCCGCCCGCGGACCCCCGGACGCACGAGGACCCCGCGGCCGGACGGCCACGGGGTCCCCGGTGGTCGCGTCAGATCCGCACGCGCCGTGGGTTGCTCACCGACGTCCACGCGATCTCGTCGCGCTGCGCGTCGGCGCTCTGCTGGTCCTGCGAGGTCATGTCCATCGTCGCCCCCCTCGTCGTGGTCCCGGGGCAGCAGTCTGCGGGCGCGCGACGGGCGGCGCACCCCCTGCGGGTGAACTCCACGTAAAACCTCGCGGGCCGCCGCACCCGGCCCGCGCCGCACGGGCCCGTGGGACCCCCGACCCACGGCCCCGGGGCACCCGCGTGCGAGACGCGCGCGCGACGGGCGCCGCGTCGTCCCCAGGCCGGGGACCGGGGGCTCGATCCGGCAGGGGCGGCGTGTCACGATGGCGTGGACGCCGACGACCAGGTGGTGACATGACGACCTCCGCACCCGCGACGCCCTCACCCGCGCCCCCGGACGGGGCCGCGGGGCCGCGACCCTACGCCGAGCCCGCGGACGAGGTCCTCGCCGCCCTGGGTGCGACCCCGGACGGCCTCGGTGAGGCGGAGGCGGGACGCCGGCTCGCCGAGCGGGGGCCGAACCGGCTGCCCACGCCACCGCGGCCCAGCGCCCTGCGGCGCCTGCTCGGCCACTTCGACGACATCCTCATCTACATCCTGCTGGCGTCGGCGGTCCTCAAGGCGATCCTGGGTGACTGGATCGACTTCAGCGTCATCCTGGCCGTCGCCGTCATCAACGCCGCCGTGGGCTTCCTCCAGGAGGGCCAGGCCGAGCGCGCGCTGGACGGCATCCGGACCATGCTGTCGCTCGACGCGCAGGCCCGCCGCGACGGCGAGTGGCAGGTCGTCGACGCCGAGACGCTCGTCCCGGGTGACGTCGTGCGGGTCCGCTCCGGGGACCGCGTGCCCGCGGACCTGCGGCTGCTCGAGGCGACGAACCTGCAGGTGGAGGAGGCCGCGCTCACCGGCGAGTCGGTACCCGCCGCCAAGGACGTCACGCCGGTCGGCGCGGACGCCGGGCTCGGCGACCGGGCCTCGATGCTGTACTCCGGCACGATCGTCGCCGTCGGCACCGGCACCGGTGTCGTCACCGCGACGGGCGCGGACACCGAGATCGGCCGCATCCAGTCGATGATCGCGGAGGTCGACCACCTCGACACCCCCCTGTCCCGCCAGCTCGCGGCGTTCGGCAAGACGCTGTCCCTCGGCATCCTCGGCATGGCCGCGCTCATGCTCGTCATCGGGCGCGTCATCCACGACTTCGACCTGCCCGACCTCGTCTCGGCGGCCATCGGCTTCGCGGTCGCCGCCGTCCCCGAGGGCCTCCCGGCGCTGGTGACCGTGACGCTCGCGCTCGGCGTGCAGCAGATGGCCCGGCGCAACGCGATCACCCGCAAGCTGACCGCGGTGGAGGCGCTCGGCTCGGTCACGACGATCTGCTCGGACAAGACCGGCACCCTCACGAAGAACGAGATGACCGCGCGGACGGTCGTGACCCCCGCCGCGACCTACGACGTCGAGGGCCTGGGGTACGCGCCGGAGGGTCGCGTGACGCTCGACGGCCGCCCGGCGCCCCTCGACGCCCACGGCGACCTGCGCGCCCTGCTCACCGCCGCGGCCGCCTGCAACGACGCCCGCGTCGTCCCGGACGGCAGCGGGTGGCGCGTCGTCGGGCAGCCGACCGAGGGCGCGGTGGCGGCGCTCGCGCTCAAGGCCGGGGTGGACGTGTCGGACGTGCGACGGCACGCCGTGCTGCCGTTCGAGTCCGCGACGAAGTTCATGGCCACGCTCGACGAGGTGCCCGGTGCCGGGCGGCGGGTGCGCGTCGTCGGCGCGCCCGACCGGCTGCTGGACCGGTGCACCCACCAGCGCGGGGCGGACGGCGCCCCGGAGCCGCTGGACCGGGAGCGGTGGGAGGCCGTCATCGACCGGATCGGGGGCCAGGGCCTGCGGACGCTGGCCGCCGCCGAGCGCCCCGCGGCCGACGACGCCGACGCGCTGAGCCCCGAGGACGTCGAGGACGGCCTGGTGTTCCTCGGGGTCCTCGGCATCGTCGACCCGCCGCGCCCGGAGGCCGTGCAGGCGATCGCGGACTGCCACCGCGCCGGCATCCGGGTCAAGATGATCACCGGCGACCACGTGGGCACCGCGACCGCCATCGCCCGCGAGCTCGGGATCGTGTCCGCCGGCGGCGACGTCCGCGCGCTGACCGGCGCCGACCTCGAGGCCATGACGCAGGAGCAGCTGCGCACCTGCGTGCGCGACGTCGACGTCTACGCGCGCACCAGCCCGGAGCACAAGATCCGCATCGTGCGCGCGCTCCAGTCGCACGGGGAGGTCGTCGCCATGACCGGCGACGGCGTCAACGACGCCCCGGCCCTCACCCGCGCGGACGTCGGCATCGCGATGGGCATCAAGGGCACGGAGGCCACCAAGGAGGCCGCCGAGATCGTCCTCGCGGACGACAACTTCGCGTCCATCGAGCGGGCCGTGGAGGAGGGGCGGCGGATCTACGACAACATCCGCAAGTCCGTCGTCTTCCTGCTGCCCACCAACGGTGCGCAGTCGCTCGTGATCCTCGTGGCCGTGCTGTTCGGACTCACCCTGCCGCTCGCCCCGGTGCAGATCCTGTGGGTCAACCTCGTCACCGCCGTGACGCTGTCGCTCGCCCTCGCGTACGAGCCCGCGGAGCCGGGCGTCATGTCGCGCCCGCCGCGCAAGCCCGGCGGCTCGGTGATCTCCCGCGACTCGCTGCGGCACGTCGTCGTCGCGTCGCTGCTCATCGGAGGCGCCACGCTCGCCGTGTTCAGCATCGAGCGCGCCCGCGGCACGGCGACCGACGTCGCCCAGACCACGGCCGTCACGATGCTGGCCCTCGGGCAGCTCGCCTACCTGTTCAACTGCCGGTTCCTGGGCGAGTCGAGCATCACCACGCGCGTGCTGCGTGGCAACCCGGTGGTGTGGATCGCGACCGGGGCGCTGCTGGTGCTGCAGGTCGTGTTCACCTACGTGCCGTTCATGAACGCCTGGTTCGACTCGGCGCCGATCGGCCCGCGCGAGTGGGGCCTCACGCTCGGGTTTGCGATCATCGTGTTCCTGCTGGTCGAGGCGATGAAGGCGATCACCCGGACGCGTGACCGGGCCCGCACCACCGGCGCCGCACGGACGACCGCGGGGACCGCCGGGGCCGGCACCACCGGGGGCCACGCCGCGACGGGCACCGCCGACGGCGTCCACGTCGACGAGGCCGCTGCGCGCCTGCCCGACCTGGTCGCCGCCGCCGAGCAGGGCGACGAGATCGCCCTGGTCCGCGACGGGCGCACCGTCGCCCGGCTCGTGCCCGCCCGCGACGGCGCCCGCCGGGCCAGCGGGCGCCGTGGCGGGGTCGATGCACCCGCCGCCGCCACCACGGCGATCCAGCTGACGCCGCCTCCCGCCGAGGCGGGCGTGCAGGACGCCGGAGGCTCGCCCCGCACGGGAGAGGCGGACGGCTCGGGCGACACCGCTGTCACGGAGCCCACGACCGCCCCGGACGACACCGTCGTGCTCGCCCCCGTCGCCGGCGAGGACGACACGGTCGTGCTCGCCCCCGTCGACGACGCGGCGACCCCGGACGGCACGCCCCCGCCCCGGCGCCGCAGCAGGCGGGACGTCGACCCCGGCGCGGCTCCCTGAGCCCGACCGTCCCCGCGCCGGGTCGAGCGCGCCTCAGATCGTCGCGACGGAGCCCGCGTCCACGCGGTAGTTCGACCCCGTGACGAAGCTCGCGCGCTCCGACACGAGGAACCCGATCACCGCCGCGACCTCCTCGGGCTCGCCCCGGCGGCCGCTCACCATCCCGGGTCGCTCCTCCTCGAGGAACGACGCGATCGCCTCCGCGCGGTCCGTCCCCCGCTGCTCCGCGCGCGCGTCCATCATCGCGTCGGTCATCGGGGTCGCGATGAACGCCGGCGACACCGCGTTCACGAGCACGCCCTCGGCCCCGTACGCCTTGGACAGCCCCTTCGCGAGCGACAGCACCCCGGCCTTCGACGCGCAGTACGGCAGCTCGTCGACGTAGGGCTGGACGCCGTCCTCGGACGCGAGCAGGACGATGCGCCCCCGGCCGGCCGCCCGCATGCCCCCGATCACCGCGCGCACCACCCGGACGGTCGCGAGCAGGTCCACCTCGAGCGTCCGCGCCCAGCCGGCGTCGTCGATCTCGTGGAACGGGCCCTGCGCGCCGGTCACCCCGGCCGAGTGCACGAGGATCTCCGGGTCGCCGAACGCGGCGCGCGCCCGGTCGAGCAGCCCGGTCACGTCGTCGGGCACGGTGAGGTCGGCGACGACGGGCAGGAGCCGGTCCTCGGCCGCCCCGAGCTCCGCGGCCGCGGCGGCCAACCGGTCCGGCACCTGGTCGGTGAGGACGACGCGCGCGCCCTCGGCCAGCAGCAGCCGGGCGGTCGCCAGCCCGATGCCGGAGTCCCCGCCGGTGACGAGTGCGATGCGGTCGGTGATACCCAGGTCCATGGGGTCCTCCTCGGTGTGGTCCGCGGACCCGGACGGTCCCGCGGGTGACGGTCGATGCCGGTCGGGTGACGGCCGGCCACGGCCGCCGGTGGGCGGTGCCGGTCAGCCGTCGGCGTGCCCGAGCGCCGGCGCGAGCGTCAGCGCCGCCTGCACGAGCGCCAGGTGGCTCAGCGCCTGCGGGACGTTGCCCAGGAAGTCGCCGGTGCCGGCCTCGACCATCTCCGGCCACACGCCGACGTCGTTGGCCAGGGCCAGCAGCTCGTCCATCCAGTCGCGCGCCTCCTCGGCGCGGCCCACGAGCGCCAGCGCCGCCACGCCCCAGAACGCGCAGGCCACGAAGGCGCCCTCCTCGCCGGCCATGCCGGAGTAGCGGTGCAGCAGCGGCCCGGCGCCGAGCTCGGCCCGCAGGGCGTCGACGGTGCCGCTCATCCGCTCGCCGGTGTCGAACCCGCTGCGGGCGTGCAGCAGCACCGACGCGTCGAGGGCGTCCGACCCGGGGTACATCACGTACGCCCCGCGCTGCGGCGACCAGCACCGGTCCTCGACCCAGGTGCGGATGCGCCCGGCCTCCGACCGCCAGCGGTCGGCGTCCCCGGGGATCTGCCCGAGCTCCGCGAGGTGCACCGCGCAGCGCAGCGCCTGCCAGCACCCGAGCTTCGAGGACGTGTAGTGCCGCTCCTCGGGCAGCTCCCACATGCCGGCGTCGGGCCGGTGCCAGGCGTCGGCGGCCTCGTCGGCCACGGCGGCGAGCAGCCGCCCGGTGTCCGCGTCCAGCAGGTTCCCCGCGTCGACGTAGCCGCGCACGACGGCGAGCAGGTCGCCGTACACGCCGAGCTGGAGCTGGCCGTCGGCGCGGTTCCCCGCCACCACGGGCCCGATGCCGCGCCAGCCGGGGACGTCCCGGGTGACGCGCCCGGGCGGCAGGCCGCCGTCGAGGGTGAAGAAGACCCGGGTGCCGTGCCGGCGCAGCGTGCGCAGCACCCAGGAGATCGCCGCGTGCACCTCCTCGCGCAGGCCGAAGCCGATCCACGCGTCGAGGGTGTACGCGGCGTCGCGCACCCAGGCGTACCGGTAGTCCCAGTTCTTGCCGCCCGCCCGGCTCTCGGGGAGCGAGGTGGTGCCCGCGGCGGCGATGGCTCCCGTGGGCTCGTGCAGCAGCAGCTTGAGGGCCAGCGCGCTGCGCTGCACGGCCTTGCCCCACGGCCCGTCGTAGTGGAACTCGCGCGTCCACGCCCGCCAGTTCTCGATCGTCCGGTCGACGCCGCGGTCGACGTCCTCCGGGTCCGGGACGGGCACCGGCTCGCTCTGCGTGCCGACCACCGCCACGAGGTGCCGTGAGCGCGCGGTCGCCGTGAACACCCCGGAGCACGCCTGGTCCTCGGTCACGACCGTCATGTCGCCGAGCGTCCGGACGGCGAGCGTGACGCCGTCGTCGCGCAGGACGGCCCCGTGCACGGTGTCCTGCACCCACGGCGACGCGGTCCCGAGCACCGTCCCCGGCGCGACCCGCCACGCCATCGGGACGGTCCCGGACAGCCCGTCGACCCGCCGCGCGAGCTCGCTCCACGGGAGCCGACCGGCGACGCCGGTGTTCATCGCCTCGGTCACCCGCACCGAGCCGCCGTCGGTGACGTACGTCGTCTCGAGCACGTTCGTGCCGACCACGTACTGCCGGCGCAGGCGGTGGGGCACGGTCGGCGCGAGGTCGAACGAGCCGCCGCCCTCCGCGTCGAGCAGCGCGGCGAACACCGGAGGGGTGTCGAGGTCCGGCACCGGGAACCAGTCCACCCGGCCGTCGTCCGCCACCAGGGCCACGGTCCGCCCGTCGCCGAGCACCGCGTAGGCGCGCAGGTCCGCATACCCCCCGGTGCGCGGGGTGGGCGCGCGCAGCTCGTCGGCGGCCGCGTGCCCGGAGCCCTCGGTCGCGTGCCCGGCGTCGCCGTCGAGGTTCTCCAGCCCCTGCTGCTCGGTCACGCGCGTCCCCCGCCCGGCGCGGGCGTCACGGGGTCGGCATCCCGCCGTTGACGTTGAGGGTCTCCCCGCTGACGTAGCTCGACTCCGGCGACGCGAGGAACACGTACGCGGGGGCGAGCTCCGCGGGCTGGCCCGCCCGGCCGAACGGCGTCTGCGACCCGAAGTCCGGCAGGGCCTCGGGCGGCTGGCCGCCGGCGGTCTGCAGCGGCGTCCAGATCGGCCCGGGCGCGACGACGTTGACGCGGATGCCCTTCGGCGCGAGCTGCTGCGCGAGCGCCTTCGACATCGTGTTGATCGCGGCCTTGGTGGTCGCGTAGTCCACGAGGATCGGCGACGGCTCGTACGCCTGGATCGACGAGGTGGTGATGATGCTCGCGCCGCGCGGCAGGTGCGGCAGCGCCTCCTGCACCAGCCAGAACAGCGCGTGGACGTTGGTCCGGAAGGTCTGGTCGAACGACGCGGACGTCAGGTCCGCGAGGTCCTCGACGTGCTGCTGCCGCCCCGCGACCACGGCGAGCACGTCCAGGCCGCCGAGCTCGTCGAGCGCGGTGCGCACCAGCGACCGGCTGTACGCCTCGTCGGACACGTCGCCCGGCGCGAGCACGACGGTCCGGCCGGACTCGCGCGCCACGGCGGCGACGTGCTCGGCGTCCTCCTGCTCCTCCGGCAGGTACGACAGCACGAGGTCGGCCCCCTCGCGGGCGAACGCGATCGCGACCGCGCGGCCGATGCCGGAGTCCCCGCCGGTGACGACGGCCTTGCGGCCCGTCAGCCGGCCGGTGCCGCGGTACGTGTCCTCGCCGTGGTCGGCGTGCGGCCGCAGGTCCGCGTCGAGCCCCGGCCCGTCCTGGCTCTGCGCGGGCGG
Source organism: Micrococcales bacterium (assembly GCA_014763765.1). Taxonomy (GTDB): domain Bacteria; phylum Actinomycetota; class Actinomycetes; order Actinomycetales; family Cellulomonadaceae; genus Cellulomonas. The sequence goes on along the minus strand of JACXUT010000006.1, from coordinate 32,712 downwards.
CGCGGGCATCTCGTACTGGGCGATCGGGTCCTGGAACGTGTACTGGTCGGCCATGTCGGGTCCTGCTCTCCGTGCGGCTGCGGGTTCCGGGTACGCCGACGCCCGCCGTCCGGAGGGCGGCGGGCGTCGGCCTTCCGCCATCGTCGGACGGCCCCGGGGGGCCCGCAACAGGAGCGGGGACCCGCCCTACAGGTCGACGGGGTCGACCAGGAACCCGGACTGGTCGGCGATCTCCCCGCCCACGTCGGCGTGGACCTCCCGCGCCACGGACCGCACCACCCGGGCGGCCCGCCCGCGCGCGACCCGGTGCGCCAGCGAGGGCCGCTCGGACTCCAGCTGCTCCACGTCCGGCGCCTCCCAGCGGACCCGGTACGCCACGACCTCGCCCTGCGCCCAGGGCAGCCCCGCCAGCACGACCGGCACGTCCCGCTCCGCGGAGACCTCCACCGCGACGATCCCGTCGACGCCGAGGTCCACCTGCAGCCCGAACGCCTCGGCGGCGGGCGGGTGCGCGCGCATCCAGGCGTCGAACGCGTCCGCCTCGGCGTGCAGGCGCCGCCGCTCGGCCTCGTCCGCGACGCCCGCGCCGACCTGCTCGCGGGCGGCGAGCACGGCGCCGGTGTCCTGCGGCGAGGGCCGGGGGACGCCGGGGGCGGCGGCGCCCGCGCCGTCGAGCCGGGCCTGCGGGGCGACCCGGCGCGCCGCGGCCAGCACCGTCCCGGGCTCGACCCACCGGTCGGTCAGCACCACCAGGTCGAGCGCGGCGTCCATGTCCGGCTCCAGCACGACCCCGGAGTCGACCCGCACCGCGCCGCCCAGCCGCCGCGCGACCGCCACCAGCCACTGCGCGACGCGCAGCTCCTCCCGGACCGGGCCCGCGGCCCCGAACGCCCGCCGCAGGCCGTCCCGGTCGCCGCCGAACGCCGGCGCCTCCTGGCGCTCGCGCGGGCAGTCGACGACCCACGCCACGCGGCTGTCCGTGGGCAGCCCCCACGCCGCCACGCGCGCCGGCTCCAGGGCGTACGGCCCGGTCAGCGTGGAGAGGCGGCCGACCCGCAGCACGCCGGGCGTGGCGGACGGCGCCGGCGCGCGCGTGGCGCCCGTGGAGCGGCGGCCCGACGGGATGCGCGGCGGGCGCTCCCAGCGGGCGGCCGGGAACCGGCTCGTCGCGAGCACCTCGACCTCGTCCGTCGCCACGCCGTCCGGCAGCACGAGCAGGTGCCGTCCGGGGGGCGGCGCGACACCGGCGCGGTCGGCACCGGTGCCGGCGGGAAGGGCGGGGAGCAGGGTCATGCGGGCAGGACCCTCAGACGTCCGTCCGGTGGAAGCTCTGCCACGACCGGGACGCCGTCGGGCCGCGCTGCCCCTGGTACCGCGACCCGGCGGCGCCCTGGCCGTACGGCCGCAGCGCCGGGGACGACAGCCGGAAGAAGCAGAGCTGGCCGATCTTCATGCCGGGCCACAGCGTGATCGGCAGCGTCGCGACGTTCGACAGCTCGAGGGTCACGTGACCGGAGAACCCGGGGTCGATGAAGCCCGCCGTGGAGTGCGTGAGCAGGCCGAGCCTGCCGAGCGAGGACTTGCCCTCGAGGCGCGCGGCGATGTCGTCCGGCAGCGTGACCTGCTCGTACGTGGAGCCGAGCACGAACTCCCCGGGGTGCAGGACGAAGGGCTCGTCCCCCTCGACCTCGACGAGCCGCGTGAGGTCCGGCTGCTCCGCCGCGGGGTCGATGACAGGGTACTTGTGGTTGTCGAACAGCCGGAAGTAGCGGTCGAGCCGGACGTCGACGCTGGACGGCTGGACCATCGCCGGGTCGTACGGGTCGAGCAGGACCCGTCCGGAGTCGAGCTCGGCGGAGATGTCGCGGTCGGAGAGCAGCACGGGGACACGGTACCGACCCTCGCCGTGCGGCCGCGGGGCCGGGCCGCCGGAGGTGCCCGCCGGGACCGCGTGCGGCGGGCTCTCGCCCGGGACCTGGGGCGCCGGGGGCCCTCCACGGCGGACGCTATGCTGACCGTCGGCGGCGCGTGGGAGCGCTCCCGCGCGGCACGATCACCAGACACCGAGAGGCGCAACGATGCGGTACGGCCACTTCGACGACGCGGCACGCGAGTACGTCATCACGACTCCGCACACGCCGTACCCGTGGATCAACTACCTCGGCTCCGAGGAGTTCTTCTCCCTGCTGTCGCACACCGGCGGCGGGTACTCGTTCTACCGCGACGCCAAGATGCGGCGCCTGACCCGGTACCGCTACAACAACATCCCCGCCGACGAGGGCGGCCGCTACTTCTACGTCAACGACGGCGGCGACGTCTGGACGCCGGGCTGGCTGCCGGTCAAGGCCGACCTCGACCACTTCGAGACCCGCCACGGCCTCGGCTACTCCCGCATCACCGGCGAGCGCGGCGGCCTGCGCGTCGAGACGCTGTTCTTCGTCCCGCTCGGCGAGACCGCCGAGGTCCAGCACGTCACGCTGACCAACACCTCGGACGCCGAGAAGACCGTCTCGCTGTTCTCGTTCGTCGAGTTCTGCCTGTGGAACGCCCAGGACGACCAGACGAACTACCAGCGCAACCTGTCGCTCGCCGAGGTCGAGGTCGAGCTCGACGGCCCGTCCGGCTCCGCGATCTACCACAAGACCGAGTACCGCGAGCGCCGCGACCACTACGCCGTCTACGGCGTCAACACCCGCGCCGCCGGCTTCGACACCGACCGCGACACGTTCGTCGGCCCGTGGAACGGCCTCGGCGAGGCGGCCGTCCCGCGCGCCGGCAGGGCCACCGGGTCGATCGCGTCCGGCTGGTACCCGATCGGCTCGCACCAGGTCGACGTCACGCTCGCCCCCGGCGAGAGCCGGTCGCTGACCTACGTGCTCGGCTACGTCGAGAACCCGCACGAGGAGAAGTGGGCGCCCGCCGCCGACGGCGAGCTGCCGATGCAGCGCGTCAACCGCGAGCGCGCCCACGCCCTGCTGTCCCGGTTCGCGACCACCGAGCAGACCCTCGCCGCCTTCGAGGCGCTGCGGGCGTACTGGACCGACCTGCTGTCGACCTACTCGGTCACCTCGTCCGACGAGCGCCTGGACCGGATGGTCAACGTCTGGAACCAGTACCAGTGCATGGTCACGTTCAACATGTCCCGGTCGGCGTCGTACTTCGAGACCGGCATCGGCCGCGGCATGGGGTTCCGCGACTCCAACCAGGACCTGCTGGGCTTCGTGCACCTCATCCCCGAGCGGGCGCGCGAGCGCATCATCGACATCGCGTCGACGCAGTTCCCCGACGGGTCGGCGTACCACCAGTACCAGCCGCTCACGAAGCGCGGGAACAACGACATCGGCTCCGGCTTCAACGACGACCCGCTGTGGCTGATCCTCGGCGTCGCCGCCTACATCAAGGAGACCGGCGACTGGTCGATCCTCGACGAGGCCGTGCCGTTCGACAACGAGCCCGGCTCCGAGGTCCCGCTGTTCGAGCACCTGACGCGCTCGTTCCAGTTCACGGTGCAGAACCGCGGCCCGCACGGCCTGCCGCTCATCGGCCGCGCCGACTGGAACGACTGCCTCAACCTCAACTGCTTCTCCACCGAGCCCGGCGAGTCGTTCCAGACGACCGAGAACCAGGCCGGCGGCGTCGCGGAGTCCGTGTTCATCGCCGCGATGTTCGTGTTCATCGGCCCGGAGTACGCCGAGCTCGCCGAGCGCCGCGGGCTCACCGACGTCGCCGCGCAGGCCCGCGCCGCGATCGAGGAGATGCGCGCCGCGGTGCTCGAGCACGGCTGGGACGGCGAGTGGTTCCTGCGGGCGTACGACTTCTACGGCAACCCCGTCGGCACCGACGCCAAGCCGGAGGGCAAGATCTGGATCGAGCCGCAGGGCTTCGCCGTCATGGCGGGCATCGGCGTCGACTCCACCGACCCCACCACGCCCGAGGCCGCCGCCAGCCCTGCGCTGCGCGCCCTGAACTCCACGCGCGAGCACCTGGCGACCCCGCACGGCATGGTCCTGCAGTCGCCGGCGTACACGAGCTACCAGATCGAGCTCGGCGAGGTCTCCACGTACCCCCCGGGCTACAAGGAGAACGGCGGCATCTTCTGCCACAACAACCCGTGGGTCATCATCGGCGAGACCGTCGTGGGCCGCGGCGAGCAGGCGTTCGACTACTACCGGCGCATCACCCCCGCGTACCGCGAGGAGATCTCCGACGTGCACCGGCTCGAGCCGTACGTGTACGCGCAGATGATCGCCGGCAAGGAGGCCGTCCGGCACGGCGAGGCCAAGAACTCCTGGCTGACCGGCACCGCGGCGTGGAACTTCGTCGCCGCGTCGCAGTACCTGCTCGGCGTGCGGCCCGGCTACGACGGCCTGGTCGTCGACCCGCAGCTCGGCCCGGACGTCCCGACGTTCACCGTCACCCGCGTGGCCCGCGGCGCGCGGTACGAGATCACCGTCACCAACTCCGGCCGGCCGGGCGCCCGCGCGGCGCTCGTCGTGGACGGCACGCCCGTCGACGGCCGCACCGTGCCCTACGCGCCGGCCGGGTCGACCGTGCGGGTCGAGGTCACCGTCTGACACCCGCGGCGGCTCCGGGCGACCCGACCGGGCGTCCGGAGCCGCTATGCTGGGTGCGCGCTCCCGCAGGCGGGGGCGCTGCGCGGGTGTAGTTCAATGGTAGAACTTCAGCTTCCCAAGCTGACAGCGCGGGTTCGATTCCCGTCACCCGCTCCATCGTCGTCGTAGGTCAGGGCCGTGTCGGCCCCTCATGAACCGTGCGCCGACTTCCCTCGGGCCGCTGGCAAGCCGCTGCACGGGACCCGACGGCGCCCAGCGCACGCTGGATGCCGTCCCGACCAAGGCAGAGGTCGACCGGGCCCTTGCGCACGAGGTCTCGCGGCTGGACCGCGACCGCGTCGCCTCCATCCGCCGTCCCTGGCTGGCATCCGCGCACGCCCAAACCGTCAACTCCCACGTCCGCAAACCGTTAACCAGTGGAGCTGCAGAGTGTAAAGTCGAGGTTCCACCTCTCGGGAGGATCCATGGACTACCTGCCACGCATCGCCGACGGGCTGCTCGCCGATCGCCTCACGTCCGCAGGCGCCGTCCTCATCGAGGGACCGCGCGCCTGCGGGAAGACCCGGACCGCGGAGCAGGCCGCCCGCAGCGCGGTCTACCTCGACCGGGACGAGACGGCACTGACCGCCCTCCAGGTGGACCCGTCTCTCGTCCTCGGTGGCGAGCCGCCGCAGCTGGTCGACGAGTGGCAGCTCGACGCGACGCGCGTCTGGAACCAGGTTCGCGCCCAGGTCGACACGCGCCAGGCGACCGGTCAGTTCGTCCTCACCGGGTCGTCGGTCCCTGACGACGACGCGCGCCGACACTCCGGCGCCGGCCGGTTCGCGCGCCTGATGATGCGACCGATGAGTCTGTTCGAGTCGGGGGACTCGACGGGGTCGATGTCTCTCCGGGCCCTGCTCGCCGGTGAGCGACCCTCGGTGCCGTCCGTCGACGTCGACATCCACCGCACCGCCGAGCTCGTCGTCCGCGGCGGCTGGCCGCTGAACCTCGCGATGACCCCGACGCAGGCCGCCGCAGCGAACCGCGACTACCTGCGCACCATCGCCGAGGTCGACCTCGCGCGCGTCGCCGGGTCACGTCGTGACCCCGTCCGGGTCGGCCGCTTCCTCCAGGCGCTCGCGCGCAACACCGCGATGGAGCACGTCGTCGAGCGCCTCGTCGGCGAGACGATCTCCGACGCGCCGGACGACGCCGGCTCACTCACCAAGCCGACGGCCTACCGGTACCAGGACGCCCTCACTCGTCTGATGGCGCTGGAGCTGCAGCCCGCGTGGTCGACGCACCTCCGTTCGCGATCGCGGCTGCGGGACAAGCCCAGGACACACCTCGTCGACCCCTCTCTCGCGGCGGCGGCTCTGGATGCGAGTCCCGCCAAGCTCGTGCGAGACCTCAACACCCTCGGCCTCCTCTTCGAGTCGCTCGTCGTCCGGGACATGCGCGTCTACGCCGACGCGATCGACGCCACGGTGAGCCACTACCGGGACTCCGACAACCTCGAGGTCGACATCGTCGTCGAGGCCCGCGACGGCACCTGGGGCGCCTTCGAGGTCAAGCTCGGCACAGGCCAGATCGACGCGGCCGCCGCGTCGCTGCTGAAGTTCGCCGCCAAGGTCGACACCGACAAGGTCGGCGCACCCGCCGTGCTCGGCGTGATCACCGCGAGCGGCTACGGCCTCACGCGGCCCGACGGAGTCGTCACCGTTCCGATCGGGGCGCTCGGCCCCTGAACCACCAGCGGGCCTGCGCACACGACTGTGCACAAGGATCGCCGAGCACGCAGCGCAGCGGACCCACCCGCCCCGGACGGTCGTGGTCGACGGCTCGGCCGCTCGCGGTGGCGGCGACGCGTCGAGCGGCATCGACCTCCTCGTCGTGAGGACGGCTGGCATCGACGAGGACGACCCCTCAGTGGCAGCAGAACCCGTCGGGTCGGTCGCCGTCGTGCCGGCTCCTCGGGAGGCACCCCTCGGGAGGCATGACGTGGGCGCCGAGCCGCTGGCGGGCGACACGCATGGTGGGGGCCGCTCGCGACGTGACGCGGTCCTGACCGACCCCCGCCCCTCAGTCGGCGGCGCGAGACCCCCAGTCCGCCGGTGCGTGTACCACTCAGTGGCCACTGGGTGCCGCTCGGCGCCGGTTAGCGTGCGACCTCCTGAGCAGAGGGAGGCACCCATGGACCGCCAGATCGCGTCGATCGACCTGCAGCTGCCGGAGCGCTGGCGCGTCTGGCGACCGGGCGACGGTCCCCGTGCCGCCCGGCGCGCGGCGGACGAGCTGGCGAGCGGGCCCGTCGCGGGTGCGCGGCTGCGGGCGGCGGTCGAGGCGGTCGACAGGGCGGTGCTGGACCTGCACACCCGGCACGTCCGCGCCGGGGTGTGGGTGCCGGAGCCGACCGGGGACGTGGCCGCGTCCCTGGCGTGCGAGCTGCTCGCGGAGTCGCCCGAGGGGCCGGACGCGGCGGACACGTACCTGGGACGGGTGCGGCGCAAGATCTACCGGTCACGGCGGACGACCACGCGGATCGCGCACCACGCCGCGAGCCGATCGCAGGTGCCCGCCGGAGCGGCCGTCGTCGCGCTGCGCAGCGAGGGCGCCGCGCGGCACGAGGTGGTGTGGACGGTGTTCCCGCCGGACGCGCGTCAGGCCGTGCAGCTCCGGTTCGACACCCGTGGCAGCCAGCGGTACCCCGAGCTGCTCCGGCACGCCGAGTCGATCGCGACGGGGATGCGCGTCCGGTTCACGGCGCCCGCGCGGGCCTCTGCCGTCGCCGGGCCGGAGCGCTGACCCCGGTCCGTGCACACGGGGTCCACAGCCGGCGGGCGGGTGTCCACAGGCCGCGGGTCCGGATCGCGCCTGACCTGGGACCCGGTGCACAACCTGGGGACAGAACCTGTGGAAACAACCGGACATATCGCTCGAACGGGTGTCGATACGCGGCGATACGGGGGACGACAGGCTGTGGACAACAACCAGGCGGTTGTGGACAAGTGCGCCCGGGCACGGAGAAGGGCCCCTCGGAGTAAGCGTCCGAGGGGCCCTTCCCGTGGCCGTCGACCGGGCTCCCCCGACGAGTCGGGGACCGGCGGCCGCTCTGACGGTGCGGCTCCGTCCCGACACCCGGTGGGCACCCCCGAGAGGGCGCTTCCCGCGGGCGGGACGGCGGCGACCAGGCCGTCGGGGTCCTACGAGGACTCTGCGTCGTCATCCGCAGCCCTGCCGGTCTCCCGGCCGGGACGTCCCGTCGTTCTCCCTCTGGCCCGACCTCTCCGGTCCCGCTCCGAGGGCGTCCGGCGAACCGGTCGTCCTGCGGTGACGGGGTGTCCGTCGAGGTCGATGGAGCAGTTCTAGTCCTGCCCGGGAACGCGCCGCAAGGGCCTGGAGCAGGCAATTCTCATCCACCGCTGCATGCACATGTTGTCCACATGTTCACCTGCGTGATCGCGCGGAACTCACAGGGCTGTGCACAGAATCTGTGGATGACGGGCGCCCCGGCGCGCCTCCCACGCAGCACGAGCGGGGCGCCGTAGCGTCGTCCACGGATCGAGGCCCCTCGGGGTAAGCGTCCGAGGGGCCTCGCCGCGTCTCCGGTGCCGGACGCGCGGAGCCGCGCGCTCAGGCCCCGACGTCGTGCAGGTGGTGCACCACGTCGTGCAGGAAGTACTGGCCGAGCGTGGTCACGGTGAACGCGGAGCCGTTCGAGCGGAGCCCGGTGCGCTCCCACTGGTCGGCGCGCACGGTCTGGAACCGGGCGGCGAGCGCCGCGGCGGCGTCGGCCAGCTCGTCGGCGACGCGCCCTGGGTCCTGGAGGTCGTAGCGGTCCTCGACGGCGGTCGCGTCCTGGTCCCAGTTGGGGAACTGCGGGCCGTCCTCCTCGAGCATGAGCCGCAGCCGCTCGTCGAACACCCGGTGGACGTCGCGCACGTGCGCGCCGTACTCCAGCGGGGACCAGACGGCCGGGTCGGGGCGGTCGCGGACGTCGATCCGGCCGAGCGCCGCCCGCCAGCGCGGGACGAGGTCGTGGATGGTGCCGGCCACCTGCGGGCCGGCGACGTCGGTCCCGGCGAACCCGCACTCCGGGCACCGCTCGCGCAGCACCCACGTCCAGTCCTTCGCGTCGGGCGTGGCGGGGGCGTAGGCCGGGGCGGGGTCGCCGGCGGTGGGCCTGCCGGGTTCGTCGGGCTCGTCGGGGTCGGTCGGCGCGGGTGCGGCGTCAGCTGTCACGCCCTGCACGGTAACCCGGTGGCCGCCCGCCCGGTCGTCATCTGCGCCCGGTTCGCCGGTCCGGCGGCACGGTCTCCGCGCGACCCGTCGACCTCGCCGTCGCCGACGGCGACCGCGGCGCCCAGGGTAGGCAAACCTAACTTCGTCGGGTACGTTTGCTGACGCGGCGTCAGGACGACGTCGCGCCACCACGTCCGGGAGCCGCGATGACCGCCACGCACGACCTGCCCGCCGCCGCGACCCGCGCCGACGAGGGCGACGTCCGCACGCCCCTGTCGACGATGCTGCGCGAGGGGACCCGCGCCGAGCACGAGGCCGCGGAGGGCTCGGCGTTCGTGGACGACCTGCTCGCCGGCCGCCTCACCGTGGCCGCCTACGCGGACCTCGCCCTGCAGCTCCACACCGTGTACTGCGCCCTGGAGGAGGTCGGCGACGCGGTCCGGGCCACCCCCGCCGGGTCGGGCGTGGTCTTCGACGAGCTGCGACGCGTCCCCGCCCTCGAGTCCGACCTGGCGCACCTGCTCGGCCCGGCGTGGCGGGAGGCCGTCGACCCGCTGCCGGCGACCGCCGCGTACGCCGCGGAGATCCGGGCGGGCGGCGCGGACGCCGGGGCGTACGTCGCGCACGCGTACACGCGCTACCTCGGCGACCTGTCCGGCGGGCAGGTCATCGGCCGGATGGTGCAGCGCCACTACGGCGTGCCGGACGCCGGCGTCGGGTTCTACGCGTTCCCGGCGGTGCCGAAGCCCAAGCCGTTCAAGGACCTGTACCGCGCCCGGGTCGACGCCCTGCCGCTCTCCGACGTCGAGCGGGACGCCGTGGTCGAGCGGGCCCGTGCCGCGTTCCGGCACAACAGGGCGCTGTTCGCGGCGCTGGCCGGGCGGCACCGGCCGGCCTGACGGGCCGCGGCGCGACGTGCTGACACCTCGTGCGAGAATGTCAGCATGCCCAAGATCATCGGCGGCTCGCTGCACGAGCACCGCGAGCAGACCCGGCTGCGGCTGTTCGGCGCGCTGTCCCGGCTGATGGGCGAGCGCGGCTTCGACGCCATCACGCTCGCCGACATCGCCCAGGCCGCCGGCGTCGGACGCACCGCGGTGTACAACCACTTCGCGGACAAGGAGTCGATGCTCGTCGGCTTCATCCTGCACGAGACCGAGCAGTACGTGGCCGCCCTGGAGGCGGAGCTGGCCGGCGTCGACGACCCGACCGCCCAGCTGCGCGCCTACGTGCGGGCGCAGTGCGAGCTCAAGCGCGACTACCACCTGGCGCCCGGGCCGGACCTGCGCTCGGTGCTCTCCCGCGGCACCCAGCAGCGCGTCCGCGAGCACGTCGTGCTGGTCGAGTCGCTGCTGCGCCGCATCCTCGCCGCGGGCATCGAGTCCGGGGAGTTCCCGGAGCAGGACCTCGGCACCACCGTCTCCCTGGTCAACGCCTGCCTGAGCGGCCGGGGGCTCCCGGACGACCCCGAGGCCCGCGAGCGCGCCGTGGAGTCCACCGTGATGTTCGTGCTGCGCGCCGTCGGCGCCGGTGAGCGCGCCGGGCTCGAGGCGGAGCCGGTCCCGGCCTGACGCCGCCCGGATCACCCGCTCGGGCGCGCCGTCGCCGCCCCGAACCCGTGTGGCGGCGGCGCGCGTCGGCGATGATGGGCCCGTGACCGACGCACCGACGCCGGCCCGGGAGGCCGCGCCCCGGGGTGACGGGGACGACGCCCGGCAGCTCGCCCTGCTCGCGCACCGCCTCGGCGGGCTGCTGACGCTGGCCGACGCGTACGACGCCGCGGCCGCCGCCACGCGTGACGTGCTGCGCGCCGGGGTCGCCGCCGTGGCCAGGCGCGAGCTGGACCAGTGGCAGGTGCTCGCCGCCGACCCCGCGGACGAGGCCGCCGCCGTGCTGGACGCCGTCCGCGACGGCGAGGCCGCCCGGGCGCTCGACCACCGTCAGGAGACCTGGCGCAACGGCCCCGGGGAGGACGCGGGCCGCTCCCGCCCCGCGCTGGTGGCGCCCGTCGTGGTGAACGGCGAGCTCTGGGGCGCGCTGTGCGCCGTCCGGGACGCGCCCGCGCTGCCGTTCACCCGCGACGACGCCGCGCGCGGGGAGGTGCTGGGCACCCTGCTCGGCGCCCACATCGCGCGCCTCGACCTGGCGGAGCAGGTGCGCCACCTGGTGTCCGACGACGCGCTCACCGGCCTGAGCACCCGCCGCGTCGCCGACGAGGCGGCGCAGGCCGCGATCGACTCCGGCGACGAGACGTGCATCGTGATGTGCGACGTCGACGGACTCAAGCGGGTGAACGACGAGCTCGGGCACGACGCCGGCGACGACCTGCTCCGCGCCGTCGCGGCCGTGCTCCGGCGCGCCAGCAGCGGGCTGCCGGGGTCCACCGCCGCGCGGATCGGCGGGGACGAGTTCTGCATCGTCACGTGCGGCATCCCACGGACCACCGTGGTGCAGGTGATGGACGCGACCGTCGGCGACGCCACCCTGCCGCACGGGTCGTCGCTGTCCTACGGCATCGCCTCGTCGGCCCGCGGCTCCCTGGGTGCTGCCCCGACGCCCCGCTCGCTGTTCCGGCGCGCGGACGCCGCGCAGTACCACGCGAAGCGGAGCCACGCCGCGGCCCGCGCCCGTCAGTACCGCGCGGACGACCCCGGCGCCGTCCTCGGCCGGGCGGTCGCCGCGGGCGTCACCGCGCTCGCCGCGACCGCGCCCGCGCCGCTGTCGCGCCTGTGCGCACTCGCCGCGGCGCTGACGGAGGCGATGGGCGGCTCGGGGTGGACGGTGTCCCGGGACGCGGGAGCGTCCGGCGACGGACCCGTCGTGGTCGCGCGGGGTGGCACGTCCTCGCTGCACGTCAGCGGCATGCGGCAGGTCGAGCTCGCGAGCGCCCCGTGGACCGTGCAGCTCGAGTCCACGCTGTCGTCGACGGACCGCACCGTCGGCACGACCCTGCAGACGCTCGTGTCGCTGGCGGTGCTCGGCGCCTCCTGACCGCGGCTCCGCGCGGCACCGTCGGCCGCCGCCCCAGCCGCGCCGCGGCACGCGTCCGGGACGTCAGCCGTGCAGCGGCAGGGTCAGCGCAGCCGGGGCACCCGGGACGACACGCACCGGGACGCCCCAGTCCTGCGAGCTCAGGTGGCACGCCGGGAACTCGATCGCCGGGTCGTCGTCGCAGGACGCCGCGCGGGCGGTCACGTGCAGCACGCCGTCCGCGACCTCGGGGTTGATCCGCAGCGTCCGCGTCAGCGGCACGTCGTCCCCGGCGCCGTCGAGCAGCAGCTCCGGCGGGGTCGAGGACACGCGCAGCAGCGTGGACGGGCCGTAGCGGTCGTCGTACTTCTGGCCCGCCGCGGGGGTGAAGACCACGTCGAGGGCGAGCTCGCCCGGAGCGATCTCGGTGACCGGCCGCTGCGTGCGGTGCGCGCCCGCGTCCAGCACCTCCCCCGCGAGCGTCGCCGGCAGGGCGAGACGCGTCAGCCGGTGCGCGGCCGACTCCACGACGACCAGCGTCACGCCGCCCGCCTCGGGGTCGACCTGCACGACCACGCCGCTCGGCTCGGCCAGACCGGTCGCGAGCGTCGACACCTCGCCCGCGCCGCCGTCCCCGCCCGGGGCCCAGCGACGCACCGCGCCGTTGTAGGTGTCGGCGACGACGACCGACCCGTCCGGCAGGGCGGCCACGCCGAGCGGGTGCTGCAGCAGCGCCTGGTCCGCGGCGCCGTCGCGGTGACCGAAGTCGAACAGCCCCGCCCCCACGGCGGTCCCGACCGTGGCGGCGGTCCAGGCGTCCGCGGGGCCGGCGCCCGGGGTGCCCGGGACCTCGCCCGGGTCGATCCAGCGCAGCGCCGAGACCTCCGAGTCGGCCAGCCACAGGCGCCCGCCGGCGCCGAGCGCCACGCCGGACGTCTGCGCGAACCACGCCTCGCGCGGGTCGCCGTCGACCAGGCCCTCGTTCATCGTGCCCGCGACGGGCTCGACCGCGCCGGACAGCGGGTCGAACGCCCAGAGCTGGTGGTCCCCCGCCATCGCGACCAGCGCGGTGCCCGTCTGCGGGGACCACGCGACGTCCCACGGCGAGGACAGCGGCACGGAGGTCCCCGCGCGCGGCACGCCGTCGGTGCGCCAGAGGTCCGGCCGGCCCGGCAGCGGCGACGGCACGGTCGGCTGCCCGACGAGGTACTGCTCCCCCGTGCCGGCGACCGTCGTGACGTGGCCGTCCGCCAGCCGCACGCCGCGCAGCGCGTGGTTCACGGTGTCGGCCACCAGCACGTCGTAGCCGACCGCCGCCGCCACGTCCTCGGGCAGCAGCGCCAGGCCGTTGGGCTCGCTGAACCGGGCCTCGTCGGGGCCGCCGTCGGCCAGGCCGCGCTCGCCGGACCCGATCCGGCGCAGCAGCGTCTCCCCGTCGGAGGCCAGCTCCGCCAGGCCGTGGTGCCCGGCGTCTGCGACCAGCAGCGAACCGCCGGGCAGCTCGACCGCCTTCGCGGGGAACCGCAGCGTCCCCGCCGTCGGCTCAGGCGGCACGTACGGGCCGGACCCCCGGTGCAGCGTGCCCTTGGCGTCGTGCTCCTCGACGAGGTCGGCCACCAGCCGCGCGACGTTGGCCCGGTGCCCCTCGCCGGCCATCTGCGCGACGACGTACCCCTCGGGGTCCACGACGACGAGCGTCGGCCACGCCCGCGCGGTGTACGCGGACCAGGTGACCAGCTCGGGGTCGTCCAGCACGGGGTGGTGCACCTCGTACCGCTCGACGGCGGCCGCGAGCGCGACCGGGTCGGCCTCGTGCACGAACTTCGGGGAGTGGACGCCGACGATCACCAGGACGTCCCGGTACTGCTCCTCGAGCTCGCGCAGCTCGTCCAGGACGTGCAGGCAGTTGATGCAGCAGAAGGTCCAGAAGTCGAGCAGGACGATCTTGCCGCGCAGGTCCGCGAGCGAGACGTCCCGGCCGCCGGTGTTGAGCCAGCCGCGACCGACGAGCTCGGACGCACGGACCTTCGGGAGACGGGTGGGGCTGGTGGTCACAGGAGTAGTGAACACGACCGGGCCCGGCGGTCGTCCCGCGGTGTCCGGCTGCTGGTCGTCCTCGACCGGTCACCGGCCGGCGCGTCGCAGGACGCGCCGGCCGGGAGCGGGCGGTGCGGTCGCGTGCCGCACCGCCCGCCGGGTCAGGCCGTCACGCCGCGGGGGGCGGCGTGCGGTCCTCGTAGCGCTCCACGACCTCGCGGTGCGAGGTGTTCGCGCGCTGGTTGGTCAGGACCAGCGCGAGGATCAGCGCGAGCACGCCCGCACCCATGCAGATGTAGCCGATGACCGTCAGGTCCACGCCGGAGATGTTGTCGCTCACGCCGAACGTGAGGATCGCCCCGATGACGATCAGCGCGATGCCGCCGCCGATGCCCATGGTCGCCACTCCTTCCACCGGCCCGGGCGCGGGGTGCCCCGGGTCTGGGAACCGAGTGTGGTGCGGGTCGGGCCGGCGCGCGCGTCGAGAACGGCGCTCGGAGGCTCCGAACGGACCGAACCCCACGGTTGCGCAACCGCTGGGTTGCGCAACCGTGGGGTGTCCGACGTGTCCCGGCGGGCGTTCGCCTAGCCGAGCACCTCCGGCAGCGGCGGCAGGTCGTCCCCGGCCAGGCCCAGGACGTGCTCGGCCAGGAACGCCTCCACCACCTGGTACCAGACCTTGGCGTGCTGCGGCGTCAGCACCCAGTGGTTCTCGTCCGGGAAGTAGAGGAACCGGTGCGGCGTGCGTCCCTCGTCGTCCGCCGCGAGCGCCGAGCGGGACAGCAGCTCGTACCAGAGGCGCAGCCCCTCGCCGATCGGGACCCGGTAGTCCTTGTCGCCGTGCACCACCAGCATCGGGGTGACGATCTTCTCGACCGACAGGTGCGGCGAGTTCGCGAGCGCCATCTCGGCGGTCATCTCGCGCTCCCAGTAGTACGAGCTGTCCGTCGTGGGCCCGAACTGGTCCAGCGCCCACAGGCTCGCGTGGGTGACGATCGCGCGGAACCGGTCGGTGTGCCCGGCGACCCAGTTCGCCATGTAGCCGCCGAACGAGCCGCCCATCGCGGCCGTGCGGGTCTCGTCGACGTCCGCGCGGGCGACGGCCGCGTCGGTGACCGCCATGAGGTCGGTGAACGGCGCCGCCCCCCACGCGCCCCAGCCGCGCTGCACGAAGTCCTGCCCGTAGCCGGTGGACAGCGCCGGGTCGGGCAGCAGCACCGCGTAGCCGCGGGCGGCCAGGATCCACGGGTTCCAGCGCCAGGACCAGGCGTTCCAGGAGCCGAGCGGACCGCCGTGGATCCACAGCGCGAGCGGCGCCGGCGCGGCGGCGGACGCGCCCTCCGGCAGCACGAGCCACGCCCGCACGGCCGCGCCGTCCTCGGCGGTCGTCGTGACCTCGGTCAGCGTGCCGGGCAGGGCGGGCAGCGGCGTCGGACCGGGCAGCGCGACGGCCTCGACCGGTGCGCCCGAGCCGAGCGCCGCGGCGAGGTCGACCCGCACCGGGTGCGGCGGGGCGGCGTACGAGCTGCGCAGCGCGTACAGCGCGGTGCCGTCCGGGCTGACGAGCAGGTCCGTGAACGCGGCGTCGTCGGCCGTCACGCGGGTGACCGCGCCGGTGCCGGGGTCGACGTGGAAGACGGGGCTGCGCCCGCCGTCGTCGGCGACCACGAGCAGGCCGGAGCCGTCGCGGGTCCACACGACCTGGCCGGGCCAGCGGTCCCAGTCGGGGGCGACCCGCTGCGGCGCGGGGCCGTCCGCCTCCAGCCCGACGACCCACAGCTCCTCGCGGGGCGCGGTCGTCGGCGTCGTGATCGTCTCGCGCACGTAGGCGACGCGGCGCGAGTCCGGCGAGATCACGGGGCCGTACACGTCGGCACCCGGGTCGTCGACCAGCACGCGGCGGCTGCCCGTCGCGACGTCCACGGCGACCAGCCGGTGCCGCTCGATGCCGCGCGCGGCCGGCCGCGTCCACGTCGTCACGAGCGTCCGACCGTCCGGCGACAGCACGGCGTCCTGGTGCCGCAGGCCCGTGCCGGGGTCGGGCGTGACGTCGCGGAGCTCCAGGCGCGTCGCGGGCTCACCGGCGGCGGCGGGTGCGGCGACGGCGGACAGGTCCGCGGCGAACAGGTGCGTCACGGCCGGCCCGAGGTCGTGGTCCCAGTAGCGCACCGGGTAGGAGCTGTGCAGCACGGCGGACACCTTCGCGTCCTTGCGCAGCCCGATGAGGCGCTCGTCGGACTCCTCGCCGGTCGCCCGCGGCAGGACGTCCGACGGCACGACCACCACCGGGGCGTGCTCGGCGACGGCCACACCGTCGATCCCGGCCTTGCGGGCGGCGACCACCCGCGCCTCGGCGCCGTCGGCGGGCAGCAGCCAGAGCGCGGCGGGGGGCTCGTCGTCCGGGGACTCCGCGTCGGCGTCCGGGCGGGCAGACGTGAAGAGCAGGTCGCCCGTCGACGCGAACCGGGCGGAGGACTCGCCCTTCGCCGACCGGGTGAGACGGCGCGCGGGGCGCTCGCCGGCGGGGTCGACCTCCCACAGGGCGCTGACGTAGCGGGTGCGCTTGGCGTCGAGCGTGGCGACCGCCGTGACGAGGCGGGTGCCGTCCGGCGACAGCGTCAGCCCGGACAGCCGCGGCAGGGCGACGTAGGCGTCGAGGTCGTGGAACGGGGTCGGCGGGGTCGCGCCGGACGAGGAGTCGGCAGTGCCGGGGACGGGCGTGGTGTCAGAGGCGTCGGTCACCCCGCCGTCCTATCACGCGTCCGCGCGATCGCCCTCGGATTTCCCGCCGCCGGTACCGCCGTCCCGGGCCGCGAGGCGGGCGAGCATGGCGTTGTACTCGTCCATCTCGGTGTCGCCGTCGCGGTCGACGCGGCGGTCCCGGCGGCGCGCCGTCCGCTCGTCGTCCCGCGCCCAGGCGATCGCGACGCCCACCGCCAGCGCGAGGGTCGGGAGCTCGCCGATCCCCCAGGCGACGCCGCCGCCGCGCTGCTGGTCGACGATGGCGGACGGCCCCCACTCGCGGCCCATGAGCCCGAACCAGTCCGGGACCAGCAGCACGTCGCCGGTGGTGAGCGCGACGCCGAAGAACGCGTGGAACGCCATGGTCGCGAACAGCAGCAGCAGCCGCTGCGGGTAGCCGGGCCGGGTCGGGCCGGGGTCGATGCCGACGAGCGCGTTGACGAACAGGTACCCGGCGAGCGAGAAGTGCACGACCATCGCGTAGTGGCCGAGCTCGGAGGTCAGCGCCCAGCGGAAGACGTCGGTGTAGTAGAAGACCACCATCGAGCCGGCGAAGTTCACGGCGGCGACGACGGGGTGGGCGAAGAACCGGCCCCACCGGCTGTGGACGAGGGCGAGCAGCCACTCCCGGGGACCGCGGGAGGCGTCGGGCGCGCCGCGCCGGGCGGCGGACGACCGCGCCGGCAGGGCGCGCAGGGCGAGCGTCACGGGCGCCGACAGGGCGAGCAGCACCGGCACGACCATCGCGAGGATCATGTGCTCGACCATGTGCGCGCTGAAGAGCACGTGCCCGTACATCGCCGGGCCCCCGGACGTCGTCCAGAAGAACAGCACCATGCCGGCCACCCACGACGCGGTGCGGGCCCACGGCCACGCGTCGCCGCGGCGGCGCAGGCGCAGCACCCAGCGCAGGTAGACGACGAGTCCCGCGACGGCCGCGGACGCGAGCAGCACGTCCCAGCGCCACTGCGTGATCCACGCGAGCGTGTCCGGCTCGGGCGGCAGCGCGTGCCCGGTGACGATCTCCGCGGGCGTCGGGTCGGTGATCGGGTCGTCCGGCACCGGCGGCGGGGAGGCGCCCAGCGCGACGGCGACCCCGGACACCGCCCCCATCACGGCGAGCTCCACGAGCACGAGGCGCCAGAACAGCCACGTCGCGGGTGCGCGCCCGGCGCCGGCCAGGCGGGACACGACGCGCCGGCGGTGCGCGAGGCCGATCAGCCCGAGCACGCCGAACAGGGCGACCTTGACGAGGAGGAGCACCCCGTACCGGGTCCCCAGGTCGGACCACGTGCCGAGCCGGACCACGGAGTTGACGACACCGGACACCGCGACGGCGGTGAGCGACCACCCGGCGACGACCGAGAACCGCGCCACCGCCGGCGCCAGGTCCGCGCCCAGCCGGTGCGCCAGCGGTGAGAGCGCGACGAGGGTGCCGATCCACAGGGCGGCACCCACCAGGTGCAGGAACATCGACGAGGTCGCCAGGTCGTGGCTCGCCGCCCCCGCCGCGTGGCCCGTCTGCGCGGCCTGCCACAGCGCGGTCAGGACGAGCACGGAGATCCCCGCGGCACCGAGCGGCGACGTCGTCATGAGGGCGAGCGCCGTGACCACCGCGGCGGCGACGGCCACGAACAGCAGCACGCGCCCGAGCTCGAACTGCGTGACGAACTGCCCCAGCTCGCCGCCGAACGCCGGGTCGTCGAGCCGCAGGCCCGCGACGTTCGCGTAGGTGAGGACGAGCTCCACGACGGCGGCGAGCGTCCACACCGCGGCGGCGGCCGCCGTGACGCCCGAGGCCGCGCGCACGACGGAGCCGCCGTCCGGCCGGCGCACGAGGACGGTCGCGAGCAGCACCAGCCCGCCCAGCGTCGCGGACGCGGCGAGCTCCGAGACCGTCGAGGCCACCGGCAGGCCCCAGCGCACCAGGGCGCCGGGGTCACGCAGCGCGGTCGGCACGGCGGCGCCCGTGAACGCGAGTCCTGCGACGACCGCGGCCACCGCCGAGACGCCCAGGGCCGTCAGCCGCAGCACGCGCGCGGTGGTGCCGGTCCCGTCGGGGACCGGTCCCGAGGGCGCCGCCCGGGGCGGGCGAGCGGTCGCGGTACCGGGCATCAGCGCCCCGCCCGGCCGTCCCGGTCGTCGCCGTCGTCCCGGCCGTCGTCGTCACCGTCGTCGCCCGCGCCGGATGCCGCCCGGCCCGCGGCGGAGCGGCGTCGCTCGCGCACGACGAACACCGCGACCGCGCCGGCGGCGAGCACGGCCACCACCACGACCGCCACCACGCCGGCCTCGAGACCGGCGTCCTCGTCCTCCACGACCTCCTGCTGCGGCGAGAGCTCCGCCGTGGTCGCGCCCGACGGGCCGGAGCTCGTGGAGCCCGCGGTCGTGCTGGTGGGCTCCGGCGCGACGGGCGGCGCCGACGAGGAGGGCGCCTCCGGCTCGGCGGCCTGCGGCGGGGTGGGTGCGGACGCCGTGAACGTCAGCTCCCCGGACAGCGGGTGCCCGTCCGCCGAGGTGACGCGCCACTGCACGGTGTAGGCGCCCGCCGGCAGGTCGTCCGCGAGCGCCTGGGCGACCGTGCTGTCGACGAGCTCCGGCGTCCCGGTGCTCACGGTGCCGCCGTCCGGTCCGAGCACCACCACCTCGGTGCCGATCGCCTGCGCGGGCTGGTCGAACGTCAGCGTGACCCGGGCCGGCGGCGTGGCGACGGTGGCACCGTCCTCCGGGTCCGTCCCGAGCAGGGAGTTGTGCGCGGCGGCCCGCGGCGCGGTCGCCAGCAGGGCGACGAGCGCGAGCAGCAGCGCGGCCAGCACCGGGCCGGCGGTGCGAGGCAGGGAGGGGCGGCGCAGGGTGGCCACGGGAGCGGTGGAGGTCACGCCCCCATCATCACCCGCCCGGCGCCGCCGTGCCGCCGACCTGGGGACGACGACCCGTCCGGACGCACGAGCAGCCGGGCCTGTGGACAACCGGGGTGCGGCACCGTCCGGCCCCTAGCGTGGAGGACGTGACGCCCCTGATGCTCGCCGACCTCGAGCCCGACCAGCGCCCGCGGGAGCGCATGCTGCGCCTCGGCGCCGACGCGCTCTCCGACGTGGAGCTGGTGGCGCTGCTGCTCGGGTCGGGCCGGCGCGGGTCGAGCGCCCTGCAGACCGCCCGCGACCTCATCGCGTCACGTGGCGGGCTCGCGGGCCTCGCGCGCTGCGGGTCCACCGACCTGCTCACCGTGCCCGGCGTCGGACCCGCCAAGGCGACCCGCGTCGTCGCGGCGCTCGCCCTCGCCCGGCGGTTCGGCAGCTCCGCCGACCGCCGCGAGACGGTCCGCACACCCGCGGACGTGGCGCGGGTCGCGGCGCCGCTGCTCGCGGGTCCGGTGGACGGCCGCCTCGTCGTCGTCGCGGGCGACCGGGCCTCACGGGTGCTGGGCGCCGTGGTGGTGCCGGGCGTGGACGCGCACGCGGAGCCGTTCGACGCCCGCGAGGTCCTCGCCGAGACCCTGCGGCGCGGCGGGGTGACGCTCGCGCTCGCGCACCGGCACGCCCCGGAGGACGCGGCGCCGCACGCGGCGGACCGGGCGGCGGCGGCCGCCGTCGCCGCAGGCGCCGCGCACTGCGGCATCCGCCTGCTCGACCACCTGGTGCTCGCGGGCGACACGTGGACCAGCGTGGCGCCGGACCGGACCGCGGGGGCACGATGACCGACCGTGTCCTCCTGCGAGCCCTCTGCCGAGCACCCGCCCGTGATCCGCGTCGCCGCTGCCGTCATCACCGACGCGCACGGCCGGTGGCTGCTGGTCCGCAAGCGCGGCACCACCCGGTTCATGCAGGCGGGCGGGAAGATCGACCCCGGCGAGGACCCGGCCGGGGCCCTGGTGCGCGAGCTCGGCGAGGAGCTGGCCGTCGTCGTCGACCGTGCCCGGCTCCGGGACGCCGGGCGCCGCGAGACCGCCGCAGCGAACGAGCCCGGCCACCACCTGGTCGCGCACGTCTTCGTGGTCGACGGCATCACGGACGCTGTGCCGACGGCCGAGATCGAGGAGGCCGTCTGGGTCACGCCCGAGGACGCCGCGCGGCTGCCGCTCGCCCCGCTCACCGCGGACCTGCTCGCGGAGGCGGCGGAGCGCACGCCCGGCGCGTAGCGGCACGACGGGTCGCCGGCGTCCCGCTGCCGCGGTCGGACCGGCCCCGGCGCCCGGCGCCCGGCGCAGCCCGGCCGGCGTCAGACCCGTCCGCGCGAGGCGCGCCGCGCGACGGCGACCGCGCCGACGCCGGCGAGCAGCAGCGCGACCGCGACCAGCCCGGCCGTCCTGCTCTCCGTCCCCGACCGCGCGAGCGACCCCGCGGCAGGCCCACCGCCCGCCGGCGTCCCACCCGGCTGCGGAGCCTCCTGCGGGGGCGTCGGCGTCTCGGCCGGCACGGCGACGACCACGAAGGTCGCGGACGCCACGCCGGAAGCCGCGGTGGCGGCCACCGTGACCGTCCCGGGGGCGGTGCCCGCGGGGACCGTGAAGGAGAGGTCCGCCGCCCCGTCCGTGCCGGCGACCGCCCGGCCGACGAGCACGCCGCCCGGCGCCAGCGTGAAGGTCACCTCCTCGCCCGGCGCGAACCCGGTCGCGCGGGCCACCTGCACCGCGCCGGCGGACAGGCGCGGCCGGTCGAGCCGGAGCGCGGGCGCCGCCACCTCCTCGATCGTCCAGGTGAACGTCGCGGTGTCCGTCAGCCCGTGCGCCGTCGCCGTGACCTCGACGTCGAAGCGGCCCGCGGTGGTCGGCGTCCCCGCGATCGTCCCCGTGGCCGGGTCCAGCACGAGGCCGTCGGGCAGCCCGGTCGCCGCGAGCACGACCGGCACCTCGGGTGTCACGGAGGCCGACAGGGTCAGCGAGGTGGGGCTGCCGACGGTGCCGGTGCGGTCGCCCGGGGGCTGCACCACCACGGACTGCCGGACGACGCGAGCGAGGTGCGGCGCCGGCGTGCCCTGGAACGTCGTGAAGACGCCCGCCGCGAGGAACGCCCCGTCCGTCCCGGGCACCAGGTCGACGACGGCGGACGAGAAGCCGGCGCCGAGGTCGGCCGCGAACGCCGTGTCCAGCGTCAGGTCGGGGCGCAGCCGGGCGAGCGCCGGTGTCGTCTGCCCCTGGTACGCCGTGAAGGCGCCGCCCACGAGGTACCCGCCGTCGTCCTGCGGCACGACCGCGGTCGCGGCGTCGTCGAACCCCGTGCCGAGGGCGGCGGTGAACGCGGCGTCGAGCGTGAGGTCCGCGGTGAGGCGGAGCAGGTGCCGGGCGGGCGTCCCCTGGTACTGCGAGAAGTCACCGGCGACGACGTACCCGTCGCCGGTCGGCACCGCGTCGTACACCCCGAAGTTGAAGCCGGTGCCCAGCAGCGCGGCGAACGCGGTGTCGAGCGAGAGGTCGGCCGACAGGTGGGCGAGGTTGGGCGCCGGCTCACCCTGGTACTGCGAGAAGTCGCCGCCGACGAGCCACCCGCCGTCGGCCACCGGGGCCACGGTGCGGACGACGCCGTCGAAGCCGGCCCCGACCGCGGAGACGAACCCGGTGTCGAGCGTCAGATCGGGCCCGAGGCGCACCAGCGCGGGCACCGGCGTCCCCTGGTACTGCGCGAAGTCACCCCCCACCACGTAGCCGCCGTCGGCGGTGGGGACGACGGCCCACACGCTGCCCGCGAAGCCCGCGCCGAGCGCCGCGGCGAACCCGGCGTCGAGGGTGAGGTCGGCGTCGAGCCGGACCAGCGTCGCCACAGGTGCGCCCTGGTACTGCGAGAACGCGCCCCCCACCAGGTACCCGCCGTCGGCGGTGGGTTCCACCACCCACACGTCGCCGTCGAACCCGGTGCCGAGGGCCGCCGACACCGCCGGGTCGAGCACCAGCGACCCGGTCGCGGCGCGCGCCGGAGCCGGACCCACGACGGCGCCTGCGACGACGAGCGCCAGGACGAGCACCAGGCGGTGCAGGACCGCCCGTCGGCCCGGCAGGGTGCACGCGGGGGCGCCGGGGGCGCCGGGGGCCCGGACCTGGGCGGGGACGGTCGTCGTGCGCGTGGACACGGTTCACCTCGGACGGGTACGACCGTCGGGCGGTCCTCTGCCGCGCCGGTGCTGCGCGGCGCGTCCACCGCCGGCGGGCGGGGCCCTCCACGCTAGCCCTCGCCGAGGACACCGCGGAAGCGACCTGCCACATCGGTGCGACGTCCCGCCCGGGCGCCCTCCGCGGCGGGCGCGCGCCGCGGCCTAGGGTCGACCCATGGCCCGATCCATCGCGACCACCCGCACCGTCGACCTGCCCGAGCTGCTCGACTTCGTCCGCCCGCGCCACCACCTGCTGCTGGTGACGGCCCGCCGCGACGGCCGCCCGCAGGTGTCCCCGGTGAGCGGCGGCGTCGACGGGTCCGGCCGCATCGTCGTGTCGACCTACCCGGGCCGGGCGAAGACGGTCAACGCCGAGCGGGACCCCCGCGTCTCGGTGCTCGTGCTGTCCGACGACTGGGACGGCCCCTGGGTGCAGGTCGACGGCGACGCCGAGGTGCTGCACATGCCGGAGGCCGAGGACGCGCTCGTCGACTACTACCGCTGCATCGCCGGCGAGCACCCGGACTGGGACGAGTACCGCGCCGCGATGCGCGTGCAGGGCAAGTCGCTGATCCGCGTCACGCCGACCCGCTGGGGCCCGGTCGCGACGGGCGGCTTCCCGGCGGACGTCGCCGCCCGCCTGGACGGCTGAGCGACCGGGCCGCCCGCCGCCCTCAGCCCCAGACCAGCGCCTGCGCCGGGTCCGCCAGCACCGCGGCGACGTCGGCGAGCACCCGCGACCCGAGCTCCCCGTCCACCAGGCGGTGGTCGACGGACAGCGCGAGCTGCGTGACGTGGCGGATCTTGATCTTGCCCTTGTGCACCCACGGCTGCTCGCGGATGGCGCCGAAGGCCAGGATCGCGGCCTCGCCGGGGTTGAGGATCGGGGTGCCGGTGTCGATGCCGAACACGCCGACGTTCGTGATGGTGATGGTGCCGTCGGACATGTCCCGCGGGGTCGTCTTGCCGGCGCGGGCGGTCGACGTGAGGTCCGCGAGCCCGAGCGCCAGGTCGCGCAGGCCGAGCCGGTGCGCGTCCTTGATGTTCGGCACGACGAGCCCGCGCGGGGTCGCGGCGGCGATGCCGAGGTTCACGTAGTGCTTGTAGACGATCTCCTGCGCGGCCTCGTCCCAGGACGCGTTGACGTCCGGGTGGCGGCGGACGGCGAGCAGCAGGGCCTTGGCGGCGATGAGCAGCGGCGTGACGCGGACGTCGCGGAACTCGCGGTCCTCCCGCAGGCGGGCGACGAGGCGCATCGTGCGGGTGACGTCGACGGTGTGGAACACGGTGACGTGCGGCGCGGTGAACGCCGACGTGACCATGGCCTCCGCGGTGCGCTTGCGGACGGACTTCACGGGGACGCGGGTCTGCCGGCCGTCGGGCGAGACCGTGCCGGACGCGAGCCACGGCTGGTCGTCGCCGGGGTAGGTGGCGAGCTGGCGCGCCTCGGCGGAGGCCTGGTGCGCGAGCACGTCCTCGCGGGTGACGATGCCCCCGGGGCCGGTGGGCTGCACGGAGTCGAGGTCGACGCCGAGGTCGCGGGCGAGCTTGCGGACCGGCGGCTTGGCGAGGGCGCGGCCCCCGGCGCGGGTGTCCGGCTCGGTCGCGGACGGCGCCGCGGCGGGGACGGCGGCCGGGGCCGCGGACGCCGCGCCGGTCCGGGACGCGCCGGGCCCGGCGGTCGCGGGGCGCACGTCGGCCTCGGCGGGGGCGGCCGACGTCGCGCCGGCGGCCGGGTCGCCCTCGGCCGAGGTGAACCGCGCCCGGCGTCGCGTGGGAGCGGCGGCCGTGCCGTAGCCGACGAGCACGGCGCCGCCGGCCTCCTCGGGCTCCGGCGCGGGCTCCGCCGCCGCAGCAGCCGCCACCGGCTCCGCGTCCGACGTCGGGTCCTGCACCGCCACCTCCGGCCCCACGCCGGTGGCGCCGGGCGCGCCGCCCTCGGGCGCGGACCCGGTCGGGTCGGTGTCGATCTCGATGATCGGGGTGCCGACCTCGACCGTCTCGCCCTCGGCGACCAGCAGCCGCGTGACCACGCCCGCGTACGGGGACGGGAGGTCGACCAGCGACTTCGCGGTCTCGATCTCGACGATGGTCTGGTTGATCGCGACGGTGTCCCCGACGGCGACGTGCCAGGCGGCGATCTCGGCCTCGGTGAGGCCCTCGCCCGCGTCGGGGAGGCGGAACTGCTGGTAGGACGGCACGGGTGCTGCTCCCTGGGTGGGGGGTGGGACGTCGGGCGGTGTCAGTGCGCGAGCACGCGGTCGACGGCGTCGAGGACGCGGTCGAGGCCGGGCAGGTACTCGTGCTCCAGCTTGGCGACGGGGTACGGGGTGTGGAACCCGCCGACGCGGAGCACCGGCGCCTCGAGGTGGTAAAAGCACTCCTCCGTGACCCGGGCCGCGACCTCCGCCCCGGTGCCGTACAGCACGGGGGCCTCGTGCACGACCACGCAGCGGCCGGTGCGGCGCACGGACTCCACGACGGTGCCCACGTCCAGCGGGGAGATCGCGCGCAGGTCGACGACCTCGACCGACCGCCCCTCGGCGGCGGCCGCGTCCGCGACCTTGAGCGCGGTGGCGACGGTCGGGCCGTGGGCGACGAGCGTGACGTCGGTGCCGGGTCGCAGCACGCGCGCCCCGTCGAGCGTCGAGGGCGCCGCGACGGCGTCGGCGTCCGTGTCGACGTCGCCCTTCTCCCAGTAGCGGCCCTTCGGCTCGAAGAACAGCACCGGGTCCGGCGAGGCGATCGCCTGCTGGATCATCGTGTACGCGTCCTGCGGGTCCGACGGGCTGACGACCCGGAGGCCGGCGGTGTGCGCGAACAGCACCTCGGGCGACTCCGAGTGGTGCTCGACCGCCCCGATGCCGCCGCCGTACGGCACCCGGATCACGACGGGCAGGGTGAGCCGCCCGCGCGACCGGTAGTGCATCTTCGACAGCTGCGTCGTGATCTGGTCGAACGCCGGGAAGATGAACCCGTCGAACTGGATCTCGCAGACCGGCCGGTACCCGCGCAGCGCGAGGCCGATCGCGGTGCCGACGATGCCGGACTCCGCGAGCGGGGTGTCGACGACGCGGTCGGTGCCGAAGTCCTTCGCCAGCCCGTCGGTCACCCGGAACACCCCGCCCAGGGTGCCGATGTCCTCGCCCATGAGCATGACCTTCGGGTCGCGCTCGAGGGCCGCACGCAGCCCCGTGTTGATCGCCTTGGCGAACGTCATCCGCTGGCTCACCGGTCACCCCCCGTGAACGACGCCTCGTAGTCCTCGAACCAGGCACGCTCCGCGTCGACCACCGCGTGCGGCGTCGCGTAGACGTGCTCGAACATCGTGCTCGTCTCCGGCCGGCCGAGCGCGCGGGCCGTGGTGCGCACCCGCTCGCCGAGGGCGTCGGCCTCGGCCGCCACCTCCGCGCGGAACGCGTCGGGCAGCTCCCCGGTCGCCGTGAGGTGCGCGTCGAGCCGGTCGATCGGGTCGCGCTGGCGCCAGTAGTCCTCCTCGGCCGCCGAGCGGTAGCGCGACGGGTCGTCGGAGGTGGTGTGGGCGCCCATCCGGTAGGTGAACGCCTCGATGAGGGTGGGGCCGCCGCCGGACCGCGCGCGCTCGGCGGCCTCGGCCGTGACGGCGTAGCAGGCGAGGACGTCGTTGCCGTCGACGCGCACGCTCGGGACGCCGAAGCCCGGGCCGCGCGCGGCGAGCGGGACGCGCGCCTGGCGGGTGGTGGGCTCGGAGATCGCCCACTGGTTGTTCTGGCAGAACAGCACGAGGGGCGCGTTGTTCACGGCGGCGAACACCAGGGCCTCGTTGACGTCGCCCTGCGAGGTCGCCCCGTCGCCGAAGTACGTGACGACGGCGGTGTCCCGCTCGGGGTCGCCGGTGCCGACCGCGCCGTCGCGCTGCACGCCCATCGCGTAGCCCGTGGCGTGCAGCGTGTGCGAGCCGATGACCAGCGTGTACAGGTGGAACCGCAGGGCGTCGGAGTCCCAGCCGCCGTGGTCGACGCCGCGGAACAGCGGCAGGATCTGCGTGAGGTCGAGGCCGCGGGTGTGCGCGACGCCGTGCTCGCGGTACGACGGGAACACGTAGTCCTGCGGGGCGAGCGCCCGGCCGGAGCCGACCTGCGCGGCCTCCTGCCCGAGGCTCTGCGCCCACAGGCCCAGCTCCCCCTGGCGCTGCAGGGCGGTCGCCTCGGTGTCGAACCGCCGGACCAGCACCATGTCGCGGTACAGGCCGCGCAGCGCGTCGGCGTCGAGGTGGGCGACCCGGGGTGCGTAACCGGGGTGGTCCACGCGCTCGCCCGCGGGCGTCAGCAGCTGGACCAGGCCGTCGTCGGTGAGCGGACCGCTGGGGCTCACGCGGTACTCCTTCGCCTGGGGGGCGCCCTCGGAGGACCGGGGGCCTGTCGTAACCTACGCCAGCGTAGGCTACGCAACCGTAGGTCCGAGGGCCCGGGGCGCGTCAAGACGGGCGGCCCCCCGTTGTGGGGTCCCGACAACCCCCGGACGGCGGCTCAGCGCAGGTAGACGCCGCCCCCGACGCGGGCGCGCAGCTCGTCGACCTCGCGCTGCACCGGCCACCGGGAGTACGCGAAGACGAGGAACATCACCACGTTCACGACCGGCACGAGGCCGATGAGGATCCACCAGCCCGAGTAGCCGGCCTTCTGGATGATCCGGATGTAGGCGATCAGGAAGATCAGCCAGACGGCCACCGCGACGACGAGCCCGACGCCACCGGTCAGCCACGCGACGACCTCGTTGTCCTGCCAGTCCGTGGTGTCCATGACGCCCAGCATGCTCGCCCGCGGGCGTGCGGGCGAGGGGTCGGGCGCCGGAGGTGTCAGCGCTGCGGCAGGCGCACGACCTCGACGAAGAACTCGTCGATCTGGCGGACGACCTCGATGAAGCGGTCGAAGTCCACCGGCTTGGTGACGTACGCGTTGGCGTGCAGCGCGTAGGACCGCACGACGTCCTCCTCGGCCTCCGAGGTGGTCAGGACGACCACCGGGATGCTGCGCAGCTCCGCGTCGTTCTTCATCGCCTCGAGCACCTCGCGCCCGTCCATGCGGGGGAGGTTGAGGTCCAGCAGCACCAGGTCGGGCGTGCGGGCGTCGGCGTGCTCGCCCTCCTTGCGCAGGTACGCCAGCGCGCTCGCGCCGTCGGACACCACGGCGAGCCGGTTGGCGACCTTGTTGTCCTCGAACGCCTCGCGCGTCATGAGGACGTCACCCGGGTCGTCCTCGACGAGCAGGACGTCGATGACCTTGCCGGTGCGTGCCACGCTCACTCCGTTCCGTCGGTGGGCCCCGGTGCGGACGCCTCGGCGGCCGGCAGCGTCCAGCGGACGCTGGTGCCGGGACCGTCGGGCTCACCGAGCCAGATGCGACCGCCGTGGTACTCGACGATCTTCTTGCACAGGGCCAGGCCGATGCCCGTCCCCTCGTACAGGTCCTTGGGGTGCAGCCGCTGGAAGATCACGAAGACGCGGTCCGCGTACTGCGGGTCGATGCCGATCCCGTTGTCCCGGCACTCGACCTCCCAGAAGTCTCCCACCCGCTCGGCGGTGATCCGGACCACCGGCGGACGCCCGGGGTCGCGGAACTTGATCGCGTTGCCGACGAGGTTCTGCAGCAGCTGCACGAGCAGCGGCCGCTCGCCGCGGACGACGGGCAGGTCCGCGTGCTCGACCACGGCGCCGGTGTCCGCCACCAGCTCCGCGAGGTTGTCCAGCGCGTCCGCGAGCGCGCCCTCGAGCGGCACGTCCGCCAGCTCGCCGCCGAGCCGGCCGACCCGGGAGAACCCCAGCAGGTCCTGGATGAGCTGCTGCATCCGCTTCGCGCCGTCGACCGCGAACGCGATGTACTGGTCGGCGCGGTCGTCGAGCTGGCCGCCGTAGCGCTTCTGCAGCAGCTGCGTGAACGAGGAGATCTTGCGCAGCGGCTCCTGCAGGTCGTGCGACGCGACGTACGCGAACTGCTCGAGGTCGCGGTTCGACCGCCGCAGCTCCTCCGCCTGCTCGCTGAGCCGGTCGTGCGCCTCGCTGATCTCCGCGCGGGACGCCTCGACCTCCTGCACCTGCGCCACCAGGTGCAGCCGCATCCGCTCGACGGCCTCCGCGAGCTCCGCGATCTCGCCCGGCCCGGTGGTCCGCACCTCGTGGTGCAGGTCGCCGCCGCTCACCACGCGCGCGTCGGACGCGAGCGCGTCGAGCGGGGCGGTGACCCACCGGCGCAGCGTGCCCCACAGCGCGAACCCCGCGACGGCACCCGCGACGACGAGCGCGAACAGCGAGCCGATGACGATGCGCGTCCAGGCGGCCAGGTCGGAGGCGGCCTCGTCGCGACCCTCCCGCAGCACGTCCAGGTACGCCTCGACCGCGGCGCGCGTGCCGTCGAAGAGCACGCGGCCCTGCTCGACCTCCTCCGGCGTCACCGCCGACGGCCCGTCCGCCGCGACGGCCTCGATCGTCGGGGCGGCGAACTCCGCGTCCCAGCGCTCGGCGGCCGCGACCGCTGCCTCCGCCGCCTCCCGCACGGCCGGGTCGCGCGCGTCCGACCGCAGCGCCGCGGTGGCGCCGGAGGCCCGCTCGTACGGCTCCAGCGTGCCGTCGAACCCGGTCAGCGCGTAGCCGCGCACGGCCGTCTCCGCGTCGACGAGGCGCGTGTACGCCGACTCCGCGTCGGTGATCGCGACGAAGTAGCCGTCGGTCACCAGGTCCTGGCTGTCCAGCATCCGCCACAGCGCGACCGCGGCGCCGACCGCCACCAGCCCGAGCACCACGGAGCCGGCGACCAGCGCGCGGCCGAGCCGCCGCCGGAGCGTCGCGTTCGTCCGCACCGGCGCCTGCGGGGCGCTCACGCGGGCGCCCCCGACCAGCCGAGGACGACGATCGCGGTGTCGTCCACCAGCTCCCCGCCGTGCCGGCGCCGCACCTCGTGCAGCACCTCGTGCACCACCTGGTGGCGCGGGGCCGTCCGGACCGCGTCGTCGACCACGTCCAGCAGCCCCTCCTTGCCGATGCGCTCGTGGGAGCCGCCCACCGTGGCCTCCAGCACGCCGTCCGTGTACATCATGAGGCGCCAGGACGGGCCGAGGTCGAGCCGCCGCGGCGACCACGTGCCGTCGACGGGGATGCCCAGCGCGCGCCCCCGCAGGTCCGTCGGCAGCAGCTCGGACGGCCGGGACGCCCCGTCCCCGACGACGATCGGCACCGGGTGCCCCGCCAGGTACAGGTCCACCGAGCCGCGGTCCGGCGCGACCTCGACCATCGACATCGTCGTGAACACCTCGGCGCGGGTCCGCTCCGAGACGAGCACCCGCTCCAGCAGCGGCAGCAGCCCGCCCGTCGGGACGTCCGCGAGCACCAGCGTCCGCCAGGCGGTGCGCAGCACGGCGCCGAGCGCCGCCTCGTCCGGGCCGTGGCCGCACACGTCGCCCACGATGGCCAGCACGGAGCCGTCCGGTCGCTCCACGACGTCGTAGAAGTCCCCGCCGAGCACGCCGTCGCGGCCCGCGCGGTAGCCCACGAGCACCTCGAGCGCGTCGTCCCGCACGGCCGGGCGCGGCAGCAGCGCGCTCTCGAACCGCACCGTCTCCTCCGCGCGCACCATGCTGCGGTACAGCGCGCGGTCGACCGCCTGCAGCCGCCGGCGCTGGACGGCGTAGCGGACGGACCGGCTGAGCAGCTCACCGTCGACCTCGCCCTTGACGAGGTAGTCCTGGGCGCCCGCGGCCACCGCCTGCAGGCCCGTCTCGGTGTCGGTCCGCCCGGTCAGCACGACGACCGCCGGCGCGCCGGCCGCGAGCAGCCGCTCGAGGGCCCCGAGCCCCACGGCGTCCGGGAGGCCGAGGTCCAGCAGCACGCAGTCGACGTCCAGCAGGTCCGTCGCCTCGTCCAGCGAGCGGGCCCGCGCCAGCCGCACGTCGAGCCCGGCGTCCGCCAGGTGCTCCTCGACGAGCAGCGCGTCGCCGTCGTCGTCCTCGACCAGCAGGACGGCGATCGGACCGCCGATCGCCGGGTCGGCCGGGTCGGGCGCGGCGCCGGGCCACCCCGACGGGGTCGCCCCGTCGGCGGTCGTGCTGTCCGTCACCGGGCCCCCTTCGTCGAGCTGGTCGCAGCATAGGCGAGCCCTGGCGGACCGCAACGGCAGGTCAGCGGCGGAACTCCCCCGCGACCTCGAGCACCACGTCCGTCGCCTCGGGCTCCCCGACGCTGATCCGGACGCCGTCGCCCACGAACGGCCGCACGAGCACGCCGGCGCGCGTCGCCTCGGCGGCGAAGCGCGCCGCGTCGTCGCCCAGCCCCAGCCACACGAAGTTCGCCTGGCCGTCCGGGACGTCCCAGCCGTGCGCGCGCAGACCCGCGAGCATCCGGGTGCGCTCCCGCACGATGCCGTCCACGCGGTCGAGCAGCTCACCGGACGCGCGCAGCGACGCCACCGCGGCGAGCTGCGCCAGGTGGGAGACCCCGAACGGCGTCGACGCGGAGCGGATGCCCGCGGCCAGGCGCGCGTCGGCGACCGCGTACCCGACGCGCAGGCCCGCGAGCCCGTACGCCTTGGAGAACGTGCGCAGCAGCACCACGTTCGGGTGCGCCGCCAGCACCGCCAGCCCGTCCGGGGACGCCGCGTCGCGGACGAACTCCGCGTACGCCTCGTCCAGCACCACGAGGACGTCCCGCGGGACCGCCGCGAGGAACGCGTCGAGCTCGTCCGCGTGCACCGCCGGGCCCGTCGGGTTGTTGGGCGTGCAGACCAGCACCACCCGGGTGCGGTCCGTCACGGCCGCGGCCATCGCGGGCAGGTCGAGCCGCCCGTCCGCGGAGACGGGCACCGGCACGCCGGTCGCCCCGGCCAGCGTGACCATGATCGGGTAGGCCTCGAACGAGCGCCACGGGTGCACGACCTCGTCGCCCGCGTCGCAGAAGGCCGCCAGGACGTGCCCGAGCACCGCGACCGACCCGCACCCCGCGACGACCTGGTCCGCGCCGACGCCCAGGTGGCCCGCCAGGGCCTCCGTCAGCTCCGTGGCGTACATGTCCGGGTAGCGGTTGACGTCCACCGCGCCGTCCGCGATCGCCGCCACCACCGACGGCAGCGGCGGGTACGGGTTCTCGTTGGAGGACAGCTTGTAGGCCGCCGCACCGACCGGCACCCGCGCGCCCGGGACGTACGGGGGCAGCGTGGCGAGGGCGGGACGCAGGGGGACGCGCTTCACGTCGCCAGGATGCCACCGGACGCCCGCCGCCCGGCCGGGCGGGTCACTGGGCGGGACGCCCGCGGGCCGGATCCCCTGCCGCACCTCCGCGCGGGATGGCACGATCGACCCATGAGCTTCCTCCTGCGCGTCCTGATCAGCGGCGTCGCCCTGTGGCTCGCCGAGGTGCTGCTGCCGGGCATCTCGATCGTCGGGGCGGACACCACCGGCGGTGAGATCGGCGTGCTGCTCGCGGTCGCGCTGGTCTTCGGCATCGTCAACGCGATCGTCAAGCCGATCGTCCACGTGCTGTCGATCCCGCTGTACATCCTCACGCTCGGCCTGTTCACGCTCGTGGTCAACGCGCTGATGCTCATGCTCACCGCGTGGATCACCGAGCAGACGTCCTGGGGCCTGCGGATCGACGACTTCGGCGACGCGTTCGTCGGGGCGCTGATCGTGTCGGTGGTGTCGTTCGCGCTGAGCGTCGCCATCCCGCGCAGCCGCCGGGACTGACCGCGGGCCCACGGCCCCCGCCGTGGCGTCCCCCGCGGGCCCGGACGTCCGCGCAGGCCAGGCCCGCGGCGTCACCCGACCGGACCAACCTCCTGTTGCCGCCCCCCACGGGCGTGCCTAGCGTCGATGTGGTCCGGGCCACACCGATGACGGTGCGGCCCACGCCGGAGGCTTCAGGGGGGGAGTCGCCATGTCGACGCGACCGCGCTGTGCACCGCAGGTGCGCTCCGTCGCGTCCCGGTGGCTCCGCCGCGGGCTCTTCGCCGCGGGCGGGCTGACGCTCGCCGGCACGGCGATGATCGCCCTCGCGCCCGCCGCCTCCGCCGAGGAGGCCCCGCCGGCCGGCCCGGTCGGGTCGCTGCTCGGCGGCGTC
>JACXUT010000216.1 GCA_014763765.1 Micrococcales bacterium | reverse complement strand
GGCGGGTCCGACGAGCCCGAGCCCTGCCCCGACGAGCCCGAGCCCCCGCTGCCCGACCCCGTCGAGGTCTGCGCGGCGGGCGCGGACGGGGTGGCCGCGCCGTCGGCGGCCGTCGAGGCGCCGGCGCCCGAGGCCCCGGCCGACGACGCCCCGCTCGACGCGTCGGCCGAGGTGCTGCTGGTCGAGGTCTGCGACTCGATGTCGTCCTCGAGCTGCTGCTGGGCGTCCGCGAGCGCCTGCTCCGCGTCGGTCACGGCGTCCTCCAGGGAGGTCGGGTCCAGCGAGGCCAGCACCTGCCCCGCGGTGACGGTGTCGCCGACCGCCACGGCGACGTCCGCCACCGTCCCGGCGACCGGGAACGCCCGGTCCGAGCGGGTCGCGGAGGCGACCGTCCCGGTGGTGTCGACCGTCTGGTCCACCGTCCCGGGCTCCGCGGTCGCGGTCCGGTAGCCCGGGCCGGACGTCCGGGTCAGCGCGAGGGCCACCCCGCCGCCCGCCAGCAGCAGGGCGAGCGCACCGGCCACGCCGCCCGCGACGACGCGCCGGTGCCGGCGGGGGCGGCGCGAGGGGCGCGGCGGCCGCGCGGGACCGTCCCGCCACCGCCGCGGGACCCGGGGGCGGACGCGGCGCAGGCTGTCACGCACCGGCGGCCTCCCCGTCCTCGGCGCCGGGACGACCCGGCATCCCGCCGAACCCGCCGCCGAACCCGCTGGTGCAGCCGTCGTCGCCCGGCTCGGACAGCGTCAGGCTCGTGGCGGCGACCTGCCCGGAGTCGTCGGCCTCGCCCTGCGCGAGCACGCAGAGCCCGACCGCGATGGCGGACGCGTCGGTCGCGGCGGTCGTCGTGTAGGCCGTCGCGTCGTCGACGGTGACCGTCGTGGTGGTCGCGTCGCCGCCTGCCGCCGTGCCGTCGTCGTCGCCCGTCGGGATGCCGGTGCTCTCCACGGTGATCGTGCTGCCGGACACCTCGGTGACGAGCCCGGCGGTCAGACCGCCGCCGGGCACCATCCCGTCGGGCATGCCCGTCGGGGCCCCGTCGGGCCGCTCGCCGTCCGCGGGCGCGTCGGGCATGTCCGTCGGCATGCCCGAGGGCCGCTCGCCGTCCCCCCACGCGCCGCCGCCGGAGCCGCCGGGGCCCGCCGTGCACGCGCCGTCGGTCGCCGCGCTCACGGCGACGCTCGTCGCCGCCGTGTCGTCGCCCGCGCCGAGCACGACGACGCACGACCCCACGGTCACGTCCGCGAGCGACGCCGCGACCGTCTGCGTGATCGTCGTGCCGTCGTCCCACGTCACCGCGGTCTGCCCGTCGTCGCCCTGCACCTGCATCAGCGCGTCCGACACGGCGGCGATCTCGCCGCTGGTGCCGCCGCCCGGCCCGCGGCCGGTGCCCGCCGCGGCGGCGGGGTCCTGGGCGGTCCCCGAGGTCGCGGCGGGAGCCGCCTCGGACGCGGCGGTGCCGGACGAGCACGCGCCGACCAGGGTCAGCAGCGCCACGGTGCCGATCGCGCCGACGGCGCCGGACCTGCCGGCGCGGGGTCGCAGCGTCCGGCGGGTGCGCGTGGTGGTGGTCATGTCTCTCCTCGGGGTGCGGGCGGGGGTCACTCGGACCGCAGCGCGTCGATGGGGGCGAGCCGGGCGGCCCGGGTGGCGGGGTAGACGCCGAACACGAGGCCGATCGCGAGGGCCACGGCGACGGAGCCGGCGACGGCGGCGCCGGACACGACGACCGACGTGCCGAGCAGGCCGGGCAGCACGGCCGCCGCGACGACGCCGAGCACGGCGCCGAGCAGGCCGCCGGCCAGGCCGAGCACGGCGGCCTCGACGAGGAACTGCCGGCGGATCGCCCACGGCGGGGCGCCGAGCGCCTTGCGCAGGCCGATCTCACGGGTCCGCTCGGTGACGGACACCAGCATGATGTTCATGACGCCGATCCCGCCGACCAGCAGCGACAGCGCCGCGATGCCGGTGAGCAGGACCGTGAGCGTCCGGTACACGGACGTGGCGGTGCTGACCAGGGCGTCCTGGCTGTCGATGCTGAAGTCGGCGCTGTCCGCGTCGGTGATCCCGTGCAGGTTGAGCAGCAGCGTCTGCGCCTCCTGGTAGGCGGCCGAGAGCTGGTCGGCCGACGCCGCCTGCACGTACACGGTGGTGAGGGAGCTGCGCGTCAGGCTGCCGGAGACCGTGTCGGCCGCGGTCGTCAGCGGCACGACGACGACGTCGTCCAGGTCGCTGTCCGTGCTCGACCCGGCCTCCGCCAGCACCCCGACGATGGTGAACGGGGTGTCGGCGATCGTGAGCTGCTGCCCGACGACGCGGGTGGTGCCGAACAGCTCGGTCGCCGTCGTCGCGCCGACCACGGCGACGGCGGCACCCGACGCGTCGTCCTCCGCCGTGAAGAACTCCCCGGACGCGACGGTCCGCGAGCGCACCGACGGCCAGTCGACGGTCGTCCCGACGACGCTCGTCGTCCAGTT
Source organism: Micrococcales bacterium (assembly GCA_014763765.1). Taxonomy (GTDB): domain Bacteria; phylum Actinomycetota; class Actinomycetes; order Actinomycetales; family Cellulomonadaceae; genus Cellulomonas. Next base: position 4,039 of record JACXUT010000216.1, on the reverse strand, counting down.
CGTGTCGTTCGCCTCGACCGACAGCGACGACTCCTTCTCCGGCGCCACCGCCCCGATGTCGGGGGCGTTCACCGGCGAGGCGAGCGCCTCGGCGTCCGAGCGGGTGAGCGTCGCCCCGGTGCCGAACCCGCCGCGCAGCCCGTCGGAGTCCGTCGAGGACCCGGGCGTCACGATGAGCAGGTTCGACCCGAGCGCGCTGATCTGCTCGCTCACGTCCTTCTGCGTGCCCAGGCCGAGGCCGACGGTGAGGATCACCGCGGCGATGCCGATGAGGATGCCGAGCACGGTCAGCAGCGAGCGGAGCTTGTGCCCGCGCACCGCCGACCAGCCGGTGCGCAGGGTCTCGGACCACGTCATCGCGGGTTCACCTCGTCGGACTGGATGACGCCGTCCCGCACGAAGACGATGCGCCGCGCGTGCTGCGCCACCTCCAGCTCGTGCGTGATGAGCACGATCGTGCGGCCCTGCGCGTGCAGGTCGTCCAGCAGCGCGAGCACGTCCTCGGTGGAGGCCGAGTCGAGGTTGCCCGTCGGCTCGTCCGCCAGGATCAGCGCCGGCTCCCCGACGAGGGCGCGGGCGACCGCGACGCGCTGCTGCTGACCGCCGGACAGCTCGCCCGGGCGGTTCTCGAGCCGGTCCCCGAGCCCCACCCGCTCGAGAGCGGCCACCGCCCGGTCGCGCCGCTCGGCGGCCGGCACCCGGCCGTACACCAGCGGCAGCTCGACGTTCCGCCAGGCCGGCAGGGACGGCAGCAGGTGGAACTGCTGGAACACGAACCCCAGGCGCCGGTTGCGGACCTCCGCGAGCTCCTCCTCGTCCAGGTCGCCCACGTCCTCGCCCGCCAGCCGGTACGTCCCGGCGGTCAGGACGTCCAGGCACCCGACGATGTTCATCAGGGTGGACTTGCCCGAGCCCGACGGGCCCATGATCGCCACGTACTCGCCGGTCGCGATGCCGAGGTCCACCCCGCGCAGCGCCTCGAACTCGATGCTGCCGGTGCGGTAGGTCTTGCGGGCGCCGGCGAGCTCGATGACCGGGGCGCCCTCCGGGGTCGGGTCCGGCGGCCGGCGCTCCAGCACGGCCTCAGCCATTGCCGCCGCCCGGGAACCCGTCCGGGAACCCGCCGGAGAAGTCCGGCATCTCCCCGGAGAAGTCCGGCATCCCGCCCGAGAAGTCCGGCACCTGGCCGCCGCCCTGCTGCTCGTCGTCGGAGCCCGTGCCGGCGCGCGGCGTGAACGCCGTGACCAGCACCTCGTCGCCCTCGGCCAGCCCGTCGGTGATCTCCACCAGGGTGCCGGAGGTCTCGCCGACGGTGACCTCCGTGGTGACCTGCTCGCCGTCCGCACCCTCCTGCGTGACGACGGAGCGGCCGTCCACGGTGGTCACCGCCGCCGCGGGCACGGTCAGCACGTCGGTGCGGCGCTCGTAGATGATCGAGACGTCCGCGGACACGCCGTCGTGCAGGCCCTCCGGGGACCCGGTGACGTCGACCGTCACCGGGTAGGTGGCGACGCCCGAGGAGCTCGACGGGACGAGCCCGACCTCCCCGACCGTGCCGTAGACGGTGTCCGCCACGTCGTCGACGGTCAGCTCCACCTGGTCGCCGACGTCGACCAGCGCGACGTCGGACTCCCCGACCGACACGGACACCTGCCAGGCGTCCGTGCCGACGATCACGAACTGCGCGGTGGAGCTGCTCGTGGACGCGCTGGACGCGCTGGACCCCTGGGAGGCCCCGACGGCCCCGCCGGACGCACCGGAACCCGCCGAGCCGCTCGTCGACGACCCGCTCGACCCCGAGCTCCCGGCGACGACGTCGCCGACCTCCAGGTCCACCGAGGTCACGAGACCCGCCACCGGTGCGGTCAGCGTCGCCCCGGCCAGGTCCTCCTGCGCCGCGTCCACGGCCGCCTGCGCGACCTCGACCTGCGCGGCGAGGGCGGCGACCTGCGCGTCGGAGGCGTCCGAGCCGTCCGCCTCGTCCTCGGCGTCCGCGAGCGACGCCTGGGCGGACGCCAGGTCGGCCTTCGCGGACAGCAGCGCCGCGTCGAGCTGCAGGGTGTCGACCGTGGCGAGCTGCTGCCCGGCGGTGACGGTGTCCCCCGCCGCGACGTCGACCGACTGCACGGTCCCGCTCACGGCGAACGCGACGTCCTCCTGCACGGCCGGCGTCAGCGTGCCGCTGGCCGAGACGGACTGCTCGATGGTCGACAGGCTCGCGGCGACGGCGGTCGTCGTCGACGCCGGGGCCGCGGCCTGCGCCGGCTCCTCCCGCAGGGCGAGCAGGTACCCGCCCGCCCCCGCCACACCGACCAGCAGCACCACGCCCACCACGCGCACCCAGGCGCGGGTGCGTCTCCACAGCCTCAGCATGTTCTCCCTCACGACGGTCCCGCGCGGTGTCGCGGCTGGTCAGGACCGTAGGGAGGGTGCCTGGAGCGGTCGTATCACCCACCTGTGCCGAGGCTGTGGGCGGCCGTCAGGAGGCCGTGGCCGGGTGCCGGCCGGCCGGTCAGGCGGGCAGCAGCAGGCCGTCCGCGAGCAGGCCGCGCGCCGCGGGCAGCACCTCGGCCGCGACGCCCGCGGCGTCCACGCCGAGCAGCGCACCGAGCGCACCGACGATCTGCCCGACGGTCAGCTCCCCGTCGCAGGCGCCGACGAACCCGGCGAGCGCGGTGCCCGCGCGCACGGTGCGCCCGAAGCCGCCGCCCTGCCGCAGCAGCACCACCTGCGGGTCGACGTCGCCGGGCCGCAGGTACCGCTCCTCCGTCACGTCCGGCGCGACGCGCAGCCGTGCCGCCGCGAGCGCCGCGTCGTCCTGCCCGCGCAGCAGCTCCTGCGCGGCCAGGCTCGCCCCGATGGCCGGGCCGAGAGGCTGCCGCACGGTGCCGGTGACCTCCTCGAGCCGGCGCAGCAGGGGGCCCTGCGACCCGGGCCGGCGCAGGACGACGATCCCGAACCCGATCGCCTCGACGTCGCGCGACGCGAAGTCGTCGAGCCACGCGGCGTACCGGGTGCGCCACGCCTCCGGGTCCCGGTCCGGCGTCGTCCCGCCGTCGCGGATCCACGTCTCGGCGTACTGCGCGGGGTCCTGGAGCTCCCGCTGCACCACCCAGCCGTCCAGCCCGGACGCGTCGAGCCACGCGCCCACCCTCTCGTCCCACCGCTCGCCCCGGCGGACCTCCCAGTTGCCGAGCAGCTGCGCGACGCCGCCGGGCGCGAGCACGCCGCCGACGGACGTCACGAGGTCCGCCACGACGGCGTCCCCGGTGCGGCCCGCGTCGCGGTACTCGTACGTGGGCACCTCCCCGGCCGCCCGCGGCGTGATCACGAACGGCGGGTTGCTCACCACCAGGTCGAACCGCTCCCCGGCGACCGGCTCCAGCATCGACCCGAGCCGCAGGTCGAGCGCGCCCACCCCCGCCAGCGCGGCGTTGAACCGGGCGAACGCCAGCGCCCGCGCGGAGATGTCGGTGCCGACCACGGACGCCGAGTGCCGCGACGCGTGCAGGGCCTGGATGCCGCAGCCCGTGCCGAGGTCGAGCGTCCGGCCGCGCGGGTCGCGCACCGTCACCTGGGCCAGCGTCGTGGACGCGCCCCCGACGCCGAGAACGTGGTCGGTGCGCAGCGCGCCGCCGGTCGCCAGCTCACCCAGGTCCGACGCGATCCACCAGTCCACGGCGCCGGCGCCGTCCTCGGCCTCGTAGGGCCGCAGGTCGACCAGCGCCCGCACCTCGTCGTCCGGGGCCGAGCCCGCGGCGGACACGAGCCCGAGGCGCCGCGCACCGTCGACGCCGAGGGTGGGCAGCGCGGCGGCCAGGCGGGACGCCGGCACGGGGACCCCGAGCACCAGCGCGCGGACGAGGGTGGCCCGCGGGTCGGTGGCGGCGGCCGTGACGCGCAGCGCCGGGACCGCCTCCTCCCGGTGCAGCGCCGCCGACGCCACCGGACCGAGCAGGTCGGCGACGCCCGCGACCGTGAAGCCCGCGCCGGTGAGGTCGGCGCGGGCTTCACGGTCGCGGGCGTCGCCGACCTGCTC
>JACXUT010000215.1 GCA_014763765.1 Micrococcales bacterium | reverse complement strand
GGGCGGGGCGGCCGGTGGAACGCAGACCTGTTGCAGTGTTCGGGCGGGTCGTCGGTCGAGGCAGCTGTGCGGGAGCCGCGGAGCCGGTCGGGGTGCCTGTGTGGAGATCGGCTGCTGGGATCGAGGTCGACGGGCGGAGACCGCTGGCGCTGGCACACAGACCGGTGCGACTCCGCTTTGTCAGAGCCGACCTCGCGTGCTCGGGGGACGCCGCGGGTGATTCGCCGCTCGGCAGGGATGCGTCCCGCCGGGGAGACGTCGACCGCTCCGTGGGCTGCACCTGCAGTCCGATCCTGCTTGCCACGGTGGCGGGCTTGTGACAGAGGGCGAGCTTGACGGCTCTCACGCAGAGTGGCCCGCTGTTCCACGTGAAACCGGCGTGCGCGCCTCACGGAGCGCCGTCCGCGGAACGGCTCAGCCTCTCGGACCGCAGTGAGCGCCCGGGCGAGCGTCGCAACGAGGCATCGATTGAGAGAGCGTGTCGGGTGCCCGGCCGGATAGCCATGTCGCGGATCGGTGCCCTCTGGGTCGCCACCGCGGGGTCGCGGTCGTTCCACGTGAAACACGACCTCTGCGACGGCTCGCCCACGCCGACGCCGACGTGGCGCCTCTGACCGCGCCGTTCCACGTGAAACTGGACCCGAGTGAACGCGGCGGAGTGTGATGCCGCGATGGCGTGAAGTCGCTCGGACGGGAGGAGCGGAAGGTCCTTGCGAGACGCACGCGCAGGGGCGCCAACCACGAAGCGATGACGGCGGCGGCGTGGGGGCCGAGACATCAGGGGGCGGAGCCACGCGAACGGGCGAGGGTTCGTGAGGCGCGAGGGCGCACAACCTCGAGCGTCCACCGCGGTGCCGGCCTGCCGCCCAGCGACGGCGGACGTACTGAGGACGGACTCGACGTCTGCGCCGGAGGACCCCCGCGACCAGCGGGTACCCGACGACAAGGAGATGCCCCACGAACCGGTGGGGCAGGTCGAGGCCGTGGTGTCGGATGAGTCGGTGGTGCTGGGAGAAGCGGTGGTACGTCACGAGCCGGTGGTACGTCACGAGCCGGTGGTGCGGCACGAGCCGGTGGTGCTGAGCGAGGCGGTGGTGCGGCCTGACCGGTGGTGCCGGACCACGTAGTGGTGCCGCACGGGCCCGAGCTGCCGCACGGTTGGGCCCTGAGCGAGGCGCGAGTGCAGAGCCGCACCTGCCCGGCTGCGGGGGTGGAGAGCGTGCACCCGGGCGAGGAGCAACTCGGAGCTCGGATGCCGCGCGGGCCGGACCTGCCACATGGCCCGGTGGCGCCCCACGAACCGGTGGCGCCCCACGGACCGATGGCGCCGCACGGACGGGTGGCGTTCCACGGACGGGTGGCGCCCCACGAACCGGTGGCGTTCCACGAACCGGAGGCGTCCCCACGAACCGGAGGCGTCCCCACGAACCGGAGGCGTCCCCACGACGGAGAGGCGCCATGCGGTAGAGGCCGAACCGGGTGCGCGCGCCCACGCCGCCGGCCCGGACCGCGCCCGCGGAGGTGGCGGAGCGGTCCGTCCATCGAGAGGAGCCAGATCGTGGTCTGCGCGCACGCCGCGAAGGTGGGTTGGCCGGTGCCGGGTGCGAGCGGGGTGCCGCTGCGGCGGGGCGCGACGCCGAAGCCAGCTTGTGGCCGGGCCCGCGACCCACCGTCGGAGACTGTTCCACGTGAAACAGTCCCGCGACCCACCGTCGGAGACTGTTCCACGTGAAACAGCGCGCAGCATCCAGGCTCGCAACCGTCGCCGCCGAGCGGCTTGCCGACCCGACCTCGGTGTGATCGCGCAGCTGTCGTGGTGGCCCACACGTTCCACGTGAAACCGCCGTTGTAGGCCGGTCGTGGACCGTGCGCAGCCGACCCACGAAAGGGGGCGGGGTTGTCTGCGCGAGCTTTCACTCGCGTGAACGCGCTCTCCTCGCGGTGGCGACCAGCCTCAGACGCGCCCCGCAGTCGACGCGACGAGCGCGGACTGCGGCCAGGACTCGGCCGCCGTGAGGTTCGGCGACCGGGAGGCCGGGAGGACCGGCGACTGGAGGACCGGCGACTGGAGGACCCGTGACCGGGCGGACCCGTGACCGGGGGGACCCGTGACCAGGGGGACCCGTGACCGCGGGACCCGCGACCGGGGGGACCCGTCACCGCGGGACCCGCGACCGGGAGAACCCACGGTCGAGAGGACCGGCCAAGGGGAGAACCCGCGGATACGAGAACCCGTGGCCGAAGGCGCCAGCAGCCGCGATACCTCCCGGCCTCAGCGACCCCGATCAGGCGCTGGCCGCCGCGCGTGAGCGGTGACGGACGGGCAGGGTGGTCCCCGCGCGGACCGGACGTGGCTGACGGCTGACACCGCCCGGCCCGGACCTGGACCCCCCGAAGTTCGTCTGGGCCCCGGCCGCCGACGGGGCAGGACTCGTGCCGATGGTTGCGTGGGCCGCGCGGGACACGAGCCGCGCGGGGCGCCCGAACGAGGCACGTCTCGGCTCTGGTTCCACGTGGAACATCGCCACGCGCGGCCGGTCGACCCCGCGCGGCGCGGTACGGTAGAACGTCCCTGCGCGCCGAGTCGTCAGCACCCGCGCAACCCACCGCGAGACCGTCCCTGGGGAGTCCTGTGCGGCCTGAGTCGGCACCTGCGCCCGACGAGCGAACCGAGCGCGCCGACGCGTCGGTGAGCCGGACGGCCGAGCCGGACGAGCAGCGCGACCCCCTCGCCGGCGATCCCCGTCTGCCTGTGCTGTTCGGCGGCGGCTGGCCGGCCGTCGAGCGGTTCCACTCGATGCTCCAGGACGACGGCGTCCTGCGCGGGCTGGTCGGGCCTCGGGAGGTCTCGCGCCTCTGGGAGCGTCACCTGGTCAACTCGGCGGCGGTCGTCGCCTTCCTCCCGGAGCGCGGCCGCATCGTGGACGTCGGCAGCGGAGCCGGCCTACCGGGCGTGGTGGTCGCGGCGATGCGACCGGGCGCCGAGGTGGTCCTGCTCGAGCCCATGGAGCGCCGGGTCGACTGGCTGACGGAGGTCGTCGAGCGGCTCGGCCTGGGCAACGTCCAGGTGCTGCGGGGTCGGGCGGAGGACGTCGGCGCGCTCGAGGCGGACGCCGTCACGGCCCGCGCGGTGGCGGCGCTGGAGAGGCTCTACGGGTGGACCCTGCCACTCATGCGGGTGGGTGGGCGCCTCGTCGCGCTCAAGGGCGGCCGGGCGCAGGCCGAGGTGGACGCCGCGGCGGAGATCGGACGCAGGCTCGGGGGAGGAGTCCCCGAGGTCCTGGTCGCTCCGACGCTGCCGGGTCTGGACCCGACGACCGTGGTCGTCGTCGAGAAGGCGGGTCCGGGCGAGCCCGCTGCCGGCCGTGTTTCACGTGGAACAGAGAGCAAGTCGCGGCAGTCGCGCCGCGCGGCGAAGGGACAGCGCCGGTGACGACCGAACCCGGACCGTGGCGGGACGACGCGGAGGAGCGGCGCCGAGCGGCGCTGATCGAGAGCCTCCCGCCGGCTGACGAGGACACCCCGCTGATGGCCGAGCTCCGACAGGACGCCCGCCGCCGCATCGAGCTCCGCGGCCGGGTGTTCAGCAAGCCGGACCGGACGCGCGTCATCACCATCGCCAACCAGAAGGGTGGCGTCGGCAAGACCACGACCACGGTCAACCTCGCCGCGGCCCTCGCCCAGGGCGGCCTCCACGTGCTGGTCATCGACAACGACCCGCAGGGGAACGCGTCGACGGCGCTCGGCGTCGACCACCACGCCGGCGTGACCTCGGTGTACGACGTGCTCGTCGACGGGGCGCCCCTCGAGACCGCGGTCCACCCCAGCCCCGACGTGTCCCGCCTCTGGTGCGTGCCGGCGACCATCGACCTGTCGGGTGCCGAGATCGAGCTCGTCTCCATGGTGGCCCGTGAGACCCGGCTGCGCTCGGCGCTGTCGACCTACCTGCGGCAGCGCGAGGAGCGAGGCGAACCGCGCATCGACTACGTGCTCGTCGACTGCCCGCCGAGCCTCGGCCTGCTCACGGTGAACGCCTTCGTCGTGGCGGACGAGGTGCTGATCCCCATCCAGTGCGAGTACTACGCGCTGGAGGGCCTGAGCCAGCTCCTGAAGTCCATCGAGCTGATCCAGGCGCACCTGAACCCGGGGCTCCACGTCTCGACCATCCTGCTCACCATGTACGACAGCCGGACGAACCTCGCCCAGCAGGTGGCGCAGGAGGTCCGTGAGCACTTCCCGCAGCAGACGCTGCGGACCACCGTCCCGCGATCGGTGCGCGTCTCCGAGGCGCCCTCCTACGGGCAGACGGTCCTGACATACGATCCGGGCTCGAGCGGTGCGCTCGCCTACCTGGAGGCAGCACGAGAGCTCGCCGAGCGCGGGAGCACCGCGGCCGGGACGAAGGAGGACGCGTGAGCGAGAAGCGACGGGGGCTCGGGCGCGGTCTGGGTGCCCTGATCCCGACCGGCCAGGAGACGCGCAGCACGGACGGCGGGAGCAGGCCGGTCGACGTCTTCTTCCCCGATCGTTCCGGCGAGCGGCCCGTTCACGAGGGTGACAACGCTCTGACCAGCGACGATACGACCTCGGACGCGGCCGCAGCCTCGGGTGCGCCGGCTCAGGCGGACCCGCGGACGGGGGCCGAGCAGGGGTCGAGTGCATCCTCGGACGGGGCGGACGTCGCCGCCGCCGCGGGCGGTCCGGACCCGGCGGCCCCCGCGCCGCAGGACGCATCCGCCGACACCGGCGGGCTGCTCCCGGTCCCGGGCGCGACCTTCGCGGAGCTGCCCGTCGGCGCCATCAGCCCCAACCCGAAGCAGCCCCGCACGGTCTTCGACGAGGACGCCCTCGAGGAGCTCGTCGGGTCCATCCGGGAGATCGGCGTGCTGCAGCCGGTCGTCGTGCGCCCTGTCGGCGACGGCTACGAGCTCATCATGGGGGAGCGGCGCTGGCGCGCGACCCAGGCGGCCGGACTCGACACCATCCCGGCGATCGTGCGCCGGACGGACGACGAGGACCTGCTGCGCGACGCGCTGCTCGAGAACCTGCACCGCTCGCAGCTCAACCCGCTCGAGGAGGCCGCGGCCTACCAGCAGCTCCTGGACGACTTCGGCTGCACGCACGACGAGCTGGCGCAGCGCATCCACCGGTCGCGTCCGCAGATCTCCAACACCCTGCGCCTCCTGCGGCTGCCCCCGCTGGTCCAGCGGCGCGTGGCCGCGGGCGTGCTGTCCGCCGGCCACGCGCGGGCGCTGCTCGGGCTGGGGGACGGCGCGGCCATCGAGCGCCTCGCGCAGCGCATCGTCGCCGAGGGGTTGTCCGTCCGTGCCGTCGAGGAGATCGTCGCGCTGGGCGGCGACGGCGCGGGCCGCCGTCAGCGGCAGCAGCCGCGTGCGGGCATCCGGAACGAGGCCCTCGACGACCTGGCCGGACGGCTCTCCGACCGCTTCGAGACGCGCGTCAAGGTGGACCTCGGGAAGCGGCGCGGCCGGCTCACCGTCGAGTTCGCGTCGGTGCAGGACCTGAACCGCATCCTCGCGAGCCTGGCACCCGACGACCCGGGCATCTTCCGCGGTTGAGTCGCGCCGTGCGGGCCCGGAGCCCGCACGGGCGGCTCAGGCGTCGTCCCGGAGCCCCGCCTCGACGAGCCGGCGGTACAGCGTCGGCAGGTGGTGCCCGCCGGCTTCGGCGGCCTGCGGGAAGAGGGACGTCTCCGTCATGCCGGGCGCGACGTTCACCTCGAGGAACCAGGGCTGGCCGTCGGCGTCGACGATGAGGTCTGTCCGGGACAGGTGACGGAGCCCGAGGACCTGGTGCGCCGCCACGGCGACGTCCGCGGCCCGGCGGGCGTGCTCCTCGCTGAGGCGCGCCGGCGCGAAGTACTCGGTCCGCCCGGGGTTGTACCGCGCGTCGTAGTCGTAGGGCCCGTCCGTGACGACCTCGACGGCCGGCAGCGCGACGGGCTCGCCGTCCAGCTCGACGACGCTCACCGCGACCTCGGTGCCCTCCACGGCCCGCTCGATCAGCGCCGTGTCGCCGTACGCGAAGCACGCGACCATGGCGCGGGGCAGGTCGTCGGCGGAGCGGACCAGCGTGACGCCCAGCGCGGAGCCCCCGCGGGAGGGCTTGACCACGAGCGGCAGCCCCAGCCGGGCGACGACCGCGTCCATGACGCGCCCGGCACCGAGCTCCCGGAACAGGCTCTGCGGGAGCGTCACGAACTGCGGCGTCGCGATGCCGGCACGGGTGACCGACGTCTTGGCGATCGGCTTGCTCCAGGCCACCCGGCTCGCGCGTGGCCCGGTCCCGAGGCTCCGGACGCCCAGCAGCTCCAGGACGTCCCGCACCGAACCGTCCTCGCCGCCGGCGCCGTGCAGCAGCGGCCACACGAGGTCGGGCCGCGTCTCGGTCAGGGCGGGGACCAGGTCGGCGTCCACGTCGTGCACCCACACCTCGACCCCGGCGGACCTCAGCGCCTCCGCGACGCGCCGTCCGGAGCGCAGCGAGACGTCGCGCTCGTGGGAGAGGCCGCCGGCCAGGACGACGACGCGCGGGGTGGTGGGGGCGGCTGCGTGCGGCACGGGGTCGGGTCCTCCGGGAG
>JACXUT010000214.1 GCA_014763765.1 Micrococcales bacterium | reverse complement strand
CCCCCACGACCCCCGGAGATCACCCATGAGCGACGTCCCCGCCCACCTGCAGTACACCGCCGAGCACGAGTGGATCGACGGTGAGGCGCCGGCCACCGTCGGCATCACGAAGAACGCCGCGGACGCCCTCGGCGACATCGTGTACCTGGAGCTGCCGACGGTCGGCAGCGAGATCGCGGCCGGCGCCGTCGTGGGCGAGGTCGAGTCCACCAAGTCGGTGTCGGAGCTGTTCTCCCCCGTGTCCGGGACCGTGGTGGAGGTGAACCAGTCGGCGGTGGACGAGCCCTCGGTCGTCAACGCCGACCCGTACGGTGAGGGGTGGCTGTTCCGGGTGGACGTCACGGGCACCGGGGCGCTGCTGTCGGCCGAGGAGTACGCCGCCTCGATCACGGACTGAGACGGGCCCGGAGGGGCGCTAGGCCGTTCGGGTGGTTCTGGTCCGACCGGGTGGGAATCGTTTCCCGGCCGAGTGACCTGGGACTTCGGTCCTATCACATGACCCGTTCGTACGTACCTCGCCGACGCGCCGGGCCGTCGGGTGAGAACCGAACTGCGATCGCGACCGCCACACTTGCCGATCAACCGGGAGTCGGCAGCCGGGAACCCCCAGCAGCCGGTACTCGTCCCTCACCCGGAGGTCATCATGGCCACTCTCGAGCTCGCCCCCACCACGGCGACCAGCATCCTCGGCGAGCCGCTCACCACCCGTGAGCGCGTCGTCCTCGCGGAGCTCAGCGAGGACGTGACCCTCGAGGACATCGCGCGCCGGCTCTTCGTCACCCGGAACACCGTGAAGTCCCAGGTGCGGTCGGTCTACCGCAAGATCGGCGTCTCCACGCGCGCCGAGGCGGTCGCCTGGGCGCACGCCGCCGGGATCCGCTGACCTCCGGGCCGGGCCCCGCGGGGCCGGCACCCTCGCGACGCAGGGCCGCGTCCGCCTGAGCCGGCGGCCGGGGCCCTGCGGCGTCGCGCGGGCGGCTCAGGCGCCGGAGGCGCGACGGGCCTCCCGGAGCACGTGCTCGGCGAGGTCGCGGGCCGCGGTCGACGGCCGCCGGCTGCGCGCCCACACGACGCGCAGCGTCCGCCGCAGGTCGACCCCCTCGACCGGGACGGCCCGCAGGTCGCCGCGCGCGATCTCGTCGGCGACGGTCAGCCGGGACAGCACCGCCGCGGGTCCGCCGCCGCGGACGACGTTCTTGACGGCCGACGTCGACCCGAGCTGCGCGGGCGCCCCGGCGAGCGGGTGACCCGCGGCGGTCAGCGCCCGCTCCAGCACCGCGCGCGTGCCGGAGCCGGACTCCCGCACGGCCAGCGGGGCGGTCGCGAGCTCCGCCGCGGTCAGCGGCCGGCGCCGGCGCGCCCACGGGTGCCCCGGCGCGACGACGACCACCAGCTCGTCCTCGCCCAGCGACCGCGCCTCCAGGCCGTCCTCGACGTCCGGCCCCTCCACGAACCCGAGGTCCGCGCGGCCGTGCAGCACCGCGTCCATGACGTCCCGCGAGTTCGCCACCACGAGGTCGACGACGGGTGAGCCCGCCGGCCGCGACGCCAGCCAGCCGGGCACCAGGTACTCCGCGACGCTCAGGCTCGCCGCCACCCGCACGCGACCCTGCTGCGCGGTCCGCAGGGCCACCACCTCGCGCTCGAGGGCGTCCGAGGCGGCGAGCACGTCGCGGGCGCGCGCGAGCAGCGCCACCCCCGCGGGCGTCAGCCGGGTGCCGGAGGCGGAGCGGGTGAGCAGCGTCAGGCCCGTCTGCCGCTCGAGCCGGCGCAGTCCCGTGCTGACGGACGGCTGGGCGAGGCCCAGGGCGCGCGCGGCGGCGGACAGCGAGCCGTGCGCGTCGACCGCGTCGAGCAGCTCGAGCGCGCCCAGCGGCACGCGGCGACCGGCCGGGGAGGTCTCGTCCATAGCCTCAGGCTAGAGGGCGCGAGCGAACCCGGCGTTCCGGCGGCCGACCGCACGGCGCACCGTGGAGACGTGACCAGGACGCAGCCCCACGACCACCCCGCCCCCGCCGGCGGCCCGGACGCCGCCACGCCCGCGGGGGCTGCCGTGCCCGCGGTGCCCGGCGAGGGCACCGCGCGCGGCTCCCGCCTCGCCGGCGTCCGCCGTGTCGCTCCGGGGACCGCCGTCGCCGTGGCGGTCGCCGCGCTCTGCGTCGGCCTGACCACCGCGGTCCCCGTCCTGCCGGGGCTGCTCGTCGCGATCGCCCTCGGTGCCGCCGCCCGCTCGGTGGGTGCCGTCCCGGCGGTCCTCGAGCGCGGGCTCGCCTGGACGAGCAGGCACCTGCTGCGGGCGGGCGTCGTGCTGCTCGGTCTCCAGCTGTCCCTCGGCGACCTGCTCGGTCTGGGCGCGCGCGAGGTCGCGGTCCTGCTCGTCACCGTCGCGGCGACGTTCTCGGCGACGCTCTGGCTCGGGCCCCGGCTCGGCGTCGGGCGCGCGCAGACCCTGCTCGTGGCCACCGGCTTCTCGATCTGCGGCGCCGCGGCCGTCGCGGGCATGAGCCCCGTCGCGGACGCCGACGAGGAGGACGTCGCGACCGCCGTCGCGCTGGTCACCGTCTACGGGAGCCTGGCGATCGTCGCGCTGCCGCTGGCCGCGGGCGTGCTGGGGCTCACCGACCGCACCGCCGGCCTCTGGGCCGGGATGTCCGTGCACGAGGTCGCCCAGGTCGTCGCCGCCGCGGGCACCGTGTCCGCCGCCGCGCTCACGGTCGCCGTGGTCGCGAAGCTCGCGCGCGTCCTGCTGCTCGCGCCGCTCGTCGCCGGTGTCGGCGTCGTCCGCCGCCGGGCCGGGGGTGCCGTCGCGGGACCCGGCCGCCGCGCGCCGCTCGTCCCACTGTTCGTCGCGGGGTTCGTCGTGGCCGTGCTGGTGCGGTCCGCCGGCCTCGTCCCCGACGCGGTCCTGCCGGCGGTGAAGCCCGTGACGACCCTCGCGCTCGGCGCCGCGATGACCGCCCTCGGCACGCAGATCCACGTCGGGCGCCTGGTCCGCACCGGCGGCCGACCCCTGGCGCTCGGCGCGGCGTCGACCGTCGTCGCCGCGGCCGTCAGCCTCGGCGGCCTGCTGCTGGTGGGGTGATCCCGGCGTCCGTGCGGCAGGCGGCGCCTCTGGCAGGATCGGCGCATGACCTCGCCCGTCCTCGTCGTCGCCGCGGCGCTCGTCGACGACCTCGACGTCCCGCGCGCGCTGCTGGCCGCCCGGCGCCGGTCGCCCGTGAGCCTGGCGGGGCGCTGGGAGTTCCCGGGCGGGAAGGTCGAGCCGGGCGAGGAGCCCGAGGCGGCGCTGCACCGGGAGCTGCGCGAGGAGCTCGGCGTCGAGGTCGAGCTCGGTGCGGAGCTGGCCGGGCCGGACGACGGGTGCTGGCGGCTGACCGACCGGTACACGATGCGCCTGTGGCTGGCGCGGGTGGCGGCGGGGGAGCCGGAGCCGCTGGTGGAGCACGACGAGCTGCGGTGGCTGCCGCGCGGCGAGTGGCTGACGGTGCCGTGGCTGGACGCCGACGTGCGGATCGTGTCGGCGCTGGCGGCCGCCACCGAGGGCGGCGACCGCCTCCCCGCGGCCTTCTGACCTGCGCGTTCATCTCTCGGCGAACAGCCCGGCACAGGGTTAGCACTCTCGGTGCCCGAGTGCTAGAACAGGTCCTGTAGCCCCTTCCGGCGGGGTCCGTCCCGCCGGAGCAGCGCGATGGCCCCGGACAGGCCGGGGCCCGTCGGAGTCGAGGAGGTGACGGGCTGTGGCTACGCGATTCGACCCGTTCCAGGAGATGGACCGGCTCATGAGCCAGGTGCTCGGCTCGCAGCGCGCGGCGGCGTCCATGCCGATGGACCTGTACCGCGCCGGCGACCACTACGTCCTGCACGTCGACCTGCCGGGTGCCGACCCGGGGTCGATCGACGTCAACGTGGACGACCGCACCCTGACCATCCGCGCCCAGCGCACGGCGCGCACGGAGGACGGCGTGCAGTGGCTCGCCAAGGAGCGCCCGGTCGGCACCTACGCCCGCCAGCTGACGGTGGGCCGCGGGCTCGACCTGGACGCCATCCACGCGTCGTACGCCGACGGCGTCCTGACGCTGACCATCCCGGTGGCCGAGGAGGCCAAGCCGCGGCGCATCGAGGTCCGGACCGGTGAGACGCCGGCGACCATCGAGGCCCCGGCCGACGCCCAGCACGCGGACGCCTGACGCCCGCACACCGGCGCCCCGGTCCCGCGACGGGACCGGGGCGCCGTGCTGCGCGGCGGGTGTCGGCCCGCGCCGCGGATCAGACGGTGGTCGCCACCGGCAGCGTGGCGCGCACCGCGCGGGTCGCGGCCAGCACGTGCTCGAGCGACGGCGTGACCTCGGCGTAGCCGCGGGTCTTGAGGCCGCAGTCGGGGTTCACCCAGAGCTGCGCGGGGTCGATCACCCGGACGGCCTCGGTGAGCAGCTCGGTGACCTCGGCCTCGCTCGGCACGCGCGGGGAGTGGATGTCCCAGACGCCCGGGCCGATCCCGCGGGGGTAGCCCGCCGAGGCGATGTCCCCGAGGATCTCCATCTTCGAGCGCGCGGCCTCGATGGACGTCACGTCCGCGTCGAGCCCGTCGATCGCCCCGATGACCTCGCCGAACTCCGAGTAGCACAGGTGGGTGTGGATCTGGGTGTCCGGGCGGACGCCCGACGTGGCGAGGCGGAAGGACCGCACCGACCAGTCGAGGTAGGCCGCGTGGTCCGCCGCCCGCAGCGGGAGCAGCTCCCGCAGCGCGGGCTCGTCGACCTGCACGATCGCGGTGCCGGCGGCCTCCAGGTCGGCGATCTCGTCGCGCAGCGCCAGCGCCACCTGGTTCGCGGTGTCGGCGAGCGGCTGGTCGTCCCGCACGAACGACCACGCGAGGATCGTGACCGGCCCGGTGAGCATGCCCTTGACGGGCTTCGCGGTGAGGGACTGGGTGTACGTCGTCCACGGCACCGTGATGGGCGCCGGGCGCGCGACGTCGCCCCACAGGATCGACGGGCGCGTGCAGCGCGAGCCGTAGGACTGCACCCAGCCGTTCTGCGTGACGGCGAACCCGTCGAGGTTCTCGGCGAAGTACTGCACCATGTCGTTCCGCTCGGCCTCGCCGTGCACGAGGACGTCCAGGCCGATCTGCTCCTGGAGCTCGACGACGCGCCGGATCTCCGCCCGCATCGCGTCCTCGTACTCGGCGGCGGTGAGCTCCCCGCGGGCGGACGCGGCGCGCGCCACCCGGATCTCGGAGGTCTGCGGGAAGGAGCCGATGGTGGTCGTCGGCAGCACGGGCAGGCGCAGGCGCGCGGCCTGGGCGGCCTGCCGCTCCGCGAAGTCGCCCCGGTGGAACGCGTCCTGCGGCAGCGCGGCCAGGCGGTCCCGCACGTCGGGGCGGACCACGCCGGGCGCCTGGGCGCGGCTGCGGCGGGCGTCCGCGGCGGCGAGCAGCTCGGCGTGCACGGCCTCGCGTCCCTCGCGCAGCCCGGTCGCCAGCGTGACGACCTCGCCGACCTTCTGGTCCGCGAACGCCAGCCAGGACCGCAGCGTCGGGTCGAGCGCGGGCTCGTCGTCGACGTCGTGCGGCACGTGGAACAGCGAGGTGGAGGTCGCCACGGACACCTGCGCGGCACCGAGCGCCTCGAGTCCCTCCAGGGTCGCCAGCGCGGCGTCGAGGTCCGCGCGCCAGATGTTGTGGCCGTCCACCACGCCGCCGACCAGCAGCTTCGACGCGAGTCCGGGGACGTCGCCCGCCGGGGCCGCGCCGCGCACCAGGTCCAGCGCGAGGCCGTCGACGTCGGACGCGGCGAGCACGGGCAGCGCGTCGCCGAGGTCGCCGTAGGGCGCCGCCACGAGCAGGGCGGGGCGCTCGGCCACGGGCAGGTCCGTGGCGAGGGCGCGGTACGCCTCCGCCGCGGCGGCGAGCAGCCGGTCCGCCGGCACGCCCGTGGAGTCCGACACCAGTGCCGGCTCGTCGAGCTGCACCCACGTGGCCCCCGCGGCGGCGAGGTCCCGCAGCAGCGCCGCGTAGACGGGCAGCACGTCGGGCAGCCGGTCGATCGGCAGGAAGTCCTCCGGGGAGCCCTCCGCGGGCTTCGACAGCGCGAGGAACGTCACCGGCCCGACGAGGACCGGCCGGGTCAGCACGCCCTCGGCGAGGCCCTCCGCGAGCTCGCGGACCGGACGGTCGCCCGCGTAGCGGAACGGCGTCGTCGGACCGATCTCGGGCACCAGGTAGTGGTAGTTGGAGTCGAACCACTTGGTCATCTCGAGCGGCAGGTCGCCGCCCCGGCCGCGGGCGACGGTGGAGTACCCGGCGAGGTCGAGGCCGCCGTCGGCGGTGAGCAGGTCGGCGAACCGCTCCGGCACCGCGCCGAGCACCGCGGCGGTGTCGAGCACGTGGTCGTAGAACGAGAACGCGCTCGGGATGGCCGGCAGCCGGGTGTCGAGCCCGAGCCCCGCCAGCCGCTCGCGGGTGCGCCGGCGCAGCCCGGCGGCGGTCGCCTCCAGCTCGTCGGCGGTGGTGCGGCCGGCCCAGAACGCCTCGATGGCCTTCTTGAGCTCGCGGCGCGGCCCGATCCGGGGGTAGCCCAGGACGGTGCCGGCGGGGAACGGGTGGGTCAGGTGGGTCATCTCTCGCCTCAGGTGGTCGGGACGGGGGTCGGGG
>JACXUT010000213.1 GCA_014763765.1 Micrococcales bacterium | reverse complement strand
CCGCGACGACGACGAGCGCCAGCGCCGTCAGCACCCGCACGTCGCGTGCCGCCACGACGACGACCGGCAGGACCGCCAGCTCCGCGGCGAACCGGAGCGGCTGGGCGAGGCTGTCGTAGGCCTGACGCGGCCGCTGGCGCAGGAAGTGGCGGACGGTCGGCGGGCGCCGCGTCACGAACACGTCGTCGGCGCGGTGCTCGCTCCCGCCGCGGGCGCGCACCGTGCGCAGCAGCTCGAGGTTCTCGAACAGCACATCCCCGTCGTAGCCCCCGGGACCCAGCGCGTCGCGACGCAGGGCCAGCGTGCCCGGGTAGTCGGAGCCGAGCGCCCGGTTCAGCAGCGTCCGCGCCGTGTCCCAGCGCGCGTGCCACGGCATCGGGTCGAAGACGTTCTGCGGCCGGACGACGTCGGCGTCCGCCAGGCGTGCCAGCACCACCGCCAGCGCCGCGCGGTCGTAGCGCACGTCGTCGTCGGCCAGCACCACCCGCGGGGCCCGCGCCAGGCGCAGCCCCGTCAGCACCCCCGCGACCTTCCCGTTCCGCCCGGGGTGCGCGTCGGGCCGCACGTGCCGCACGGCGTCGCCGAACGCCCGCGCGTGCGCGGCGAACCGCGCGGGGTCCGAGCCGTCGACGACCGTGACCGGCAGCCGGCCCGCGAGCCCCCGCAGGTACGCGGCCAGCTCCTCCAGGCCGGCGTCGTCGGACCACCGCAGCGGGAGCACGTACTCCGCGTCCGGCAGCGGCGGCCCGGCCGGCCCGGTCACGCCGCGCTCCCCACCGTCCACGGCCGCAGCAGCGAGGTCTCGCCGGCCGACCAGTGCTCCACGAGGTGCGCGCCGACCCGGCCGTCCACCTCCAGGCACGCGGCGGCGCCGAAGAGCACGTCGTCCCGCAGGTGCGGCTGCTGCTCCACGAGCGCCCCCGCGAGGTCGCGGCCCGCGATCTGCTCGTGCACCGCGTCGGCCTCGACGTGCTCGTCGAAGTACCAGGTCACGTCGGCGTCGTAGCCGTGCCGCCGGAACCCGTTGCCGTACAGCCGGTTCGGCTGCGAGGACGTCATCTCGAACGCCGCCAGGTGCCCGACGACGCAGCCCCGCAGCCGCCGGTGCAGCCCGAACAGCGACATCGTGTTCACCGAGGCCAGGGTCACCGCGGGCACGTCGTCGACGTAGCGGCCGTAGGTGTCGTCCAGCCCGAGTCCGCGCATCGTCCGCGCGAACAGCGCCGCGTGCATGCGCTCCGGACGGCCGCCGCCGTACTCGTCGGCCTGGATCTCCACGAGCGCGGCCTTCGGGGCGCCCATGAGCCGGGGGATCGCCCACGTGTGCGGGTCGGCCTCCTTCAGCTGGTAGACCGAGCGGTGCACCAGGAGCTCGTGCAGCTGCTCGTCGGTGGCCTTGCGGGCCACGTACGCCGACAGGCCCGGTCCGGAGTCGCGGCCCGTCAGGTCGAACAGGGCTCGCGCGACCGCGGGGCTGAGCCCCTCGCGCGCGGAGTCCGCCTCGAGCTGCTCGACGAGGTCCTCCGGCACGCGGACCTCCGCACGCAACCGCGCCTCGAACCGCTGCTCGACGACCGCCCGGGCGCGCAGCAGGTGCGGGTCCCACTCCATCCGGTCGTCCACGCCGTCGACGCCCTGGTGGTGCAGCTCGTACATCACCGTGAGCGCGAGCTGGACGTCCTCGTCCACCAGCACGTCCGGCGAGGCGTCGACGGCGCTCGCGGCCTGCTCGGCGAGCTCCGGGCCGACCTCACCCGCCGCGAGCGCGGTCAGCACGCTCCGGCTGAACGGTCCACGGGGGGCGGGTGCTCGCATCGTCGGGTCCTCCTGGCGCGCGTCGGGTCGGGTGCCCCGCTGCCAGAGGCGGCGCCCGCGTCCGCGCGGGCGGGTGCCGACGTCACGGTAGCCGCGGGTCGTCCGCCTCGCCCGTCGAGCCGCCCTGCCCGCCGGGTGCCGTCGCGGCGCCGGCCCAGCCGCGTGCCGTGGCCGCCACGACCTCCTCCCACGCGGTCGGGCGGAGGCCGAACGTGGCGGTGGTGGCGGTCGCGTCGAGCAGGAACGGCCGCTCGGCCTGCCACAGGACCTCTCCCAGCTCGCGCAGCACCGGGACGACCGCGCCCCCGGCCGTCAGCAGCGGGCGCGGCACCCGCCGCACGCGCGGGGCGGGGCGGGGCGACGACGCCGTGCCCGGGGCCGGCTGCGCCGCGGCCACGAGGTCGGTGAGCGTCTGCCGCACCGAGCGCTCGGGCGGGCCGGGGACGTGCCACGCGCGCCCCCACGCCCGTGCGTCCCCCGCGACGACGGCGAGCGTCCGGGCCACGTCGGGCACGTACGAGAAGGCGTGCGGCGCGTCCGGGTCCCCGAACGACCAGACCGTGCGCCCCCGCAGGGCGGCGTCGGCGTAGCGCCGCAGCAGACCGCCGGCGCGCGGGACGGTCGGCCCGATGAAGTCCGACGCCCGCACCTCCGTCACCCGGACCCGGCCCGCCTCGTGCGCGGCGAGCGCCTCCTGCCACAGGCGCGCACGCAGCCGGCCCTTGTGCCCGGTCGCCGCCAGCGGGAGGTCGCGGTGCAGCGGGCCGTCCACGGGGCCGTACCCGTACAGGTTGCTCAGCGTCACCAGCACCGCGCCGCTGCGCTCCGCGACCGCGAGCAGGGAGGCGGCGACCGGGGGCCACCGCTCCTCCCACTGCTGGTACGGGCCGGGGTTCACGCAGTTCACGACCGCCGCGGCGCCGCGGGCGTGGACGGCGAGCGCGTCGGCGTCGGCCGCGTCGGCCGGCACGCACCGGACGCCCGGTGCGGAGGGGCCCCGGCCCGAGCGGCTCACCAGGGTCACGGTCTCGCCGCGCCCCGCGAGCAGGGTGGCCAGGGCGGAGCCGACGGAGCCGGCGCCGACGACGAGGACGGGCACGGGAGCCTCCCGGGGCCGGTGGGTGTGCGGGGTCGGCTCCAGTCTGCTGCGCGCACGCCGCGCGCGAGGGCGGTTCCGGGGGCGGGTCGACGTCGGCGCCGCGCCGGTGGTGGGCCGGTGCGGCGCCGGTTCCGGGCTGGTGGTGGGCCGGTTCCGGTCAGGCCAGGGCGAGGCCGTCGACGAGCTCCGCGCCCGGGGCCTGCGCCAGCAGGGCGCCCGGCAGGGCGATCTTGGACCGCCGCAGCCCCGAGCCGATGATCACCGTGCCGCCGGCGCCCTCGACCTCCGTCGCGACGGCGGCGTCCACCAGCACGCGGTAGCCCGTCGGGAGGCCGAGCGGCGTGATCCCGCCGTACTCCATGCCGGACTCCTCGACGGCGCGGTCCACCGGCAGGAACGAGGCCTTGCGGACGTCGAGCAGCCGCTTGACGGCGTTGTTCACGTCCGCGCGGCCCGTCGCCCGCACGACGGCGGCGGCGACCCGCTCCTCGCCGCCGCGCCGCCCCGCCACCAGGACGCAGTTCGCCGACACCGCCAGCGGCAGGTCGTACGCCTCGGTCATCGCGGCGGTGTCCGCGAGCCCCGGGTCGATCTCCGTCACGAGCACCTGGTCCGCCACCGCGGGCTCCACGGCGGCCCAGCCGGTGACGGCTGCGGCGGTGGGCTCCGCGAGCAGGTGCAGGTGGTCGACGGCGCGCAGCCAGGTCAGGTTCCCGAGCGTCAGCGGCATGGCCGCAGCGTAGCCAGCACGGCCGTCGGTGCCACCGGGTCGTCCGCCTCTCGGTCAGGATGGGGGCGTGCTCCCACCGCCGCCGTCCGACCCGTTCGCCGCCGACCCGTACGTGCTGGTGCCCGCCGCGCCGCCCCGGGACGACTACCTGCGGCTGCGCCGCGACGCGGGTCTGACGCCCAAGCGGCCCGACCAGGCCGACGGGGCCCTGGCGGGGAGCTGGTCGTGGTGCCACGTGCGGACGGCGGAGGGCCGGGTCGTCGCGATGGGGCGGGTGGTCGGCGACGGCGGCTGGTACTTCCTGGTCGCGGACATGGCGGTCGACCCCGGGCACCAGCGGCGCGGTCTGGGCCGCCGCGTGCTGACGCGCCTGCTCGACGACCTGCGTGCGCGGGCGCCCGAGGGTGCGTACGTCACGCTCGTGGCGGACCCGCCGGGCCGGCGGCTCTACGAGTCGCTGGGCTTCCGCGACGTCGCCCCCGGGGCCACCGGCATGGTGCTGGAGCTCGGGGAGGTCAGCGGGAGGACGTCGGGCTGATCGTCGCCCGCCCGAGCGTGTGGAACAGGGCGGTGAACGCCACCGCCGTGGGCGTCGCGTCCCGCGGGACCTCGAGGTGCTCGACGTCGAGCGCGTGCACCGCGAACACGTACCGGTGCGGCCGGTCCCCGGGCGGCGGCGCGGCCCCTTCGTAGCCGGGCGTGCCCCCGTCCGCGCGGACGTGGAACGCCCCCTCGGGCAGCAGCGCACCGTCCGGCGATCCCGCGCCGCGGGGGAGCGAGGTCGTGCTCACGGGGACGTCCACGACCGTCCAGTGCCAGTACCCGGCGGGGGTCGGCGCGTCCGGGTCGAAGCAGCTCACGACGAACGAGCGCGTCCCCTCGGGGAACCCCGACCACTCCAGCGCGGGGGAGAGCCCCCCGCCGTCGGCGGTGAGCTCGCGGGCGAGCGGCTCGCCGTGCACGACGTCAGCGCTCGCCACGTCGAAGGCGGCGACGGACGGCAGCAGGGCGTACGGCTCGGGGGCGGCGGGACGGGTCAGCGAGACGGCCATGGTCCTCCTCCGGGGCGGCCGCGGACGGTGCCGCGACGGGTGTGCCTGCCCGTCTCATCCTGCCCCCGCGCGCCGGTCCGCGCAGGGGCTCCGGCGTGTCCGCGACGGCGCGCCGGGCGTGGTCCCCAGGCGGCCCGGCGCCGGATTGACGGGTGCCGTCGTGTCGGCGTCTACTGGCACAATCGAACACGTGTTCGAACGACGGGGGCGGTGGGGACGGTGTCGGCCGTCCCGCCGCGCGGAGGGCGGGACGGAGGTGGGGCGGTGAGCGCGGCGGACGCGGTGACCCAGCAGGAGCGGATCGCCCGCGCCCGGGCGGCCCTCGCGCACGCCGAGCTGCGGACCGGGGCACGCAGTCTGGCACGCGGGGCCGACCACAGGGACGACCGCGGGACCGGCCACAGGGCCGGCCACGGGGCGGACGGGGGCACCGACTCTCCGGGACGCGAGGCGGGGGGTGCCGACCGCCACCCCGTCCACGGCACCGCGGCGCTCGCGGTCGAGGTCCGCCCCGACACGGAGGGGCTCCCGGGCTCGGCGCCGTCGCCCGGGCCCGTGGCCGTCCCCGACCTGCCCGGCCACGTCCCGTCGCCGTCGCGGCCCGCCGCACGCGGCCCGGTGCTGCTGACCGACCGGCCGCCGCTCGCCGTGCCGCCCGCGCTGACCCCGCTGCTGCCCGACGGCCTGCGCCGCGGCAGCACCACCGCGGTCCTCGGCTCCACCTCGCTGGTGCTCGCGATGATCGCGGCGGCCTGCACGGCGCGCGAGGCGTGGGCGGCGGTGGTCGGGCAGCCCAGCCTCGGCCTGCTGGCCGCCGCCCAGTCCGGTGTCGCCCTGGCGCGGCTCGCGGTCGTGCCGCGCCCCGGGGTGGACTCCCCGACCGTCGTCGCCGCCCTGCTCGACGGGATCGACGTCGTCGTGGTCGGCCGGGGGGCGACCCTCGCCGACGCCGACCGCCGCCGGCTCATGGCGCGCGCCCGCGACCGCGGGTCCGTGCTGCTGGCCACCTCGCCGTGGCCCGGGGCGGGCTGCGTGCTGACCGTCGAGGGCGGCCGGTGGACCGGGGTGGGCGACGGCGACGGCCGCCTGCGGGCGCACGAGCTCCGGATCACCCGCACGGGCCGCGGTGGCGCCGGCCGCGCCCAGGACCTGCGTGTGGTCCTGCCGCTCGAGGCCGGCGCCGACCCGTACGCCCCGCCGGCGGTCCCCGCCGCCTCCGCGCCCGGTGAGGCGGACCGCCCCGGCCTGAGGCTGGTCGGATGAGCACCCGCACCACCGTCGTCTGGGTGCCGGACTGGCCGGTCGTCGCCGCGGTGCGGGCCGCCGACGTGCCGCCGCACCTGCCCGCCGCCGTGCAGTCCGGCGCACGCCTGACCGCCGTGTCCGCGCTCGCCCGGGCCCAGGGCGTGCGCCGGGGGATGCGTCGACGCCAGGCGCAGGGCGTCTGCCCGGAGGTCGTCCTGCTGCCCGCCGACGACGACCGCGACGCCCGGCTGTTCGAGCCGGTCGCGGCAGCCACCGAGTCGGTCGTCGCCGGCGTCGAGGTCGCCCGCCCCGGGCTGCTGCTGCTCCCCGCCGACGGCGCGGCCCGCTTCCACGGCACGGAGGAGACCCTCGCCGAGCGCCTGGTGTCCGCCGTCGCCGAGCGCACCGGCCACGAGTGCCAGGTCGGCACCGCCGACGGGCTGCTGGCGGCGATCCTCGCGGCCCGCACCGACGACGTCGTCCCGCCGGGCCGCTCCCGGGAGTTCCTGGCGCCGCGCCAGGTCGGGGAGATCGGTACGGCCGCGATGCAGGACGACGCCCTCCGGGCCGTGACCGACCTCGTCGACCTGCTGCGCCGGCTCGGGCTGCGCACCCTCGGGGACCTCGCGGCGCTCGCGGCGGGAGACGTGCACGCGCGGTTCGGCGGCTGGGGCACGTGGGCCTGGACCCTGGCGCGCGGGGACGACCTGCGCCCGCCCGCCCGCCGCCGCCC
>JACXUT010000212.1 GCA_014763765.1 Micrococcales bacterium | reverse complement strand
ATCCGGGTCCCACCGCGCCGCACCCCGGCCACCCCGGCCGCCCCGTCGGAGCCTCCGAGGACCGCGCCGCCGGCACCGCCACCCGCCGGGCCGCGCAGCTGCTCGGCGGCCTCGTCCTGTACGCCGCGTCGATCGCCCTGCTCGTGCACTCCGGGCTCGGGAACATGCCCTGGGACGTGCTCAGCCAGGGCACGTCCCGCCAGATCGGCTGGTCGCTCGGCACCGTCACGATCGCGTACAGCGTGGTGGTCCTGCTGTGCTGGTGGCCGCTGCGTCAGCGCCCCGGGATCGGCACCGTGGCGAACGTCGTGGTGATCGGCGTGCTGATCGACCCGGCGCTCGCGCTGCTGGACCGGCTGCCGGACCCGCTGCCGCTGCCGGCACGGGTGGCGCTCGTGGTCGCGGGCATCGGGCTGAACGGGCTGGCCAGCGCCCTGTACATCGGTGCGCGCCTGGGCCCGGGCCCGCGCGACGGGCTCATGACCGGCGTCGTCGCCCGGACCGGCTGGCCCGTCGGACCTGTGCGGATCGCGATCGAGGTGACCGTGGTCGCCGTCGGCTGGCTGCTCGGCGGCACGGTCGGGCTGGCGACGCTCGCGTACGCCCTCGGCATCGGGCCGCTCATCCACTGGCTGCTGCCCCGCCTCACGGTGCCGGCCGCGGCAGGACCGGCCGGACCGGCGACGGCCGCCGTCCCGGCGGACGTCGAGCCGGGCGAGGGCCGCTGACCGGCCCCTGGCACGCCGGAGGGCCGGACCCCCGAGGGGAGCCCGGCCCTCCGGCACGTGCGCTCAGCGCGAGGCCCGCACGTGCGCTCAGCGCGAGGCGGGGGAGGACTTCGCCGTCTCCGCCGGGTCCGAGATCACGGCGTCGCCGAGGATGTCGTCGATCCGCGTCATGAGCTCGGCGGGGATCGTCACGCCCGCGGCCTTGACGTTCTCGACGACCTGCTCGGGCCGGGACGCGCCGATGATGGCGGCCGCCACGTTCCGGTTCTGCAGCACCCAGGCGACCGCGAGCTGCGCGAGCGACAGCCCGAGCTCGTCGGCCACGGGGCGCAGCTGCTGCACGCGCTCGAGCACGTTCGGCCGGTCGAGGAACGACTTCACCATGCGCGCGCCGCCCTTCTCGTCCGTGGCGCGCGAGCCGGCGGGCAGCGGCTGGCCGGGCAGGTACTTGCCCGTGAGCACGCCCTGCGCGACGGGCGACCAGACGATCTGCGACAGCCCGAGCTCCTCGGAGGCGGGGACGACCTCGCCCTCGATGACGCGCCACAGCGCGGAGTACTGCGGCTGGTTCGACACCAGGCGGAAGCCGAGGTCCTGGGCGAGGGCCTGACCGGCGCGGATCTGGTCGGCGGTCCACTCGCTCACGCCGATGTACAGCGCCTTGCCGGCGCGCACGACGTCCGCGAACGCCTGCATCGTCTCCTCGAGCGGCGTCTCGTGGTCGTAGCGGTGCGCCTGGTACAGGTCGACGTAGTCGGTCCGCAGGCGGGTCAGCGAGCCGTCGATCGACTCCATGATGTGCTTGCGGGACAGGCCGGAGTCGTTCGGGCCCTTCGGGCCGGTCGGCCAGTAGACCTTCGTGAAGATCTCGAGGGACTGCCGGCGCTCGCCCTTCAGGGCCTCGCCGAGCACCTCCTCCGCGACGGTGTTCGCGTACACGTCCGCGGTGTCGAACGAGGTGATGCCGTTGTCGAGCGCGGCGCGGACGCAGGCGGTCGCGGCGTCGTTCTCGACCTGCGAGCCGTGCGTGAGCCAGTTGCCGTAGGTGATCTCGGAGATCTTGAGGCCGGAGCGGCCCAGGTGGCGGAATTCCATGCCCCCACCCTAGGCCGACGGGAGCCGTGCGCTACCGCGGGTACTCACCGTGCTTGACCTGCGGCTTCGGCAGCCGGGCGCGGCGGATCTGGAACACGCGCGTGACGCTGTACATCATCATCCCGCGCTGGATGGTGTCCTGGCCGAACTTCGCGACGAGCCGCTTGCGCAGCCGGCGCCACATGATCGCCACGTCGACGACCATCGCGATGATGAACAGGTACAGCACGACGAGACCCAGGAACGCGATGTTCGGGTTCCACGTCGTCAGGAGCATGTTGGCGAGCAGCATGACGATGGCGACCGGCAGGAACAGCTCGCCGAGGCTCCACCGCGCGTCGACGTAGTCGCGGATGTACCGGCGGACCGGGCCCTTGTCCTTCGCGGGGAGGTAGCGCTCGTCGCCGGTCTGCATGGCGGCGTACTGCCGGTCCCGCTCGGCACGCTGCGCGGCCCGGGCCTCCTTGGAGGCGGCCTTGCGGTCCGTGGGCACCAGCGGGCGGCGGTTGGCGGCCTCGGCGACCTTCCGCTTCGGGGTGGGACGGCCCTTGCCCGACCCGGGGGCCTCGGCGGTGCCGGGGGTCTCCTCGGTCAGGGGCGCCTGGGTGGTCCCGCCGGTGCTGCCGTCCTTGCTGCGTCCGAACACCCCTCCAGGGTAGTCGAGTAGCGTGAGGGTCCGTGACAGAGCCGACCTCGCCCTCCGCGTCCCCGTCCGTCCCCGCGCTGCGCGCCCGCGTCGAGGAGGCCTTCGCCGGCGTCCGCGCGGACCTCGAGGCGCTGGTCCGCGTCCCGAGCGTCTCCAACGCGGACTTCGACCAGGCCCACGTCGCCGCCAGCGCTGAGCACGTGGCCCGGCTGCTGCGCGAGGCGGGGATGCCGGAGGTGCAGGTCCTGGCGGTCGACCGGCCCGACGGCACGCCCGGTGCGCCCGCGGTCGTCGCCCGGCGCCCCGCCCCGGCCGGTGCGCCGACGGTGCTGCTCTACGCGCACCACGACGTGCAGCCGCCCGGCGCGCGCGAGGACTGGGACACCGACCCGTTCGAACCGACCGAGCGCGACGGGCGCCTGTACGGGCGCGGCGCGGCGGACGACAAGGCCGGCGTCGTCGCGCACCTCGGTGCCCTGCGCGTGCTCGGCGACGAGCTCGGCGTCGGCGTGACGGTCTTCGTCGAGGGGGAGGAGGAGGTCGGGTCGCCGTCCTTCACCCGGTTCCTGCACACGCACCGGGACCTGCTGGCCGCCGACGTCATCGTGGTGGCCGACTCGTCCAACTGGAAGGTCGGCGTGCCCGGCCTCACGACGTCGCTGCGCGGGCTCGTCGACCTCGAGGTCGAGGTCGCCGTCCTGGACCACGCGGTGCACTCCGGCATGTTCGGCGGCCCCGTGCTCGACGCGGTGACGCTGCTGTCCCGGCTGATCGCGACCCTGCACGACGACGCGGGCGACGTGGCGGTCCCGGGCCTGGTCGCGGCCGCCGATCCCGCGGTCGACTACGACGAGGCGGCGTTCCGGGCCGACGCCTCGGTGCTCGACGGCGTCCGTCTCGCCGGCACCGGGCCGCTGACGGCCCGGCTGTGGACCCGTCCGACGATCGCCGTGATCGGGCTGGACGCCCCGCGGGTCGCCACCGCGTCGAACACGATCGCCCCGAAGGCGACCGCGAAGCTCTCGATGCGCATCGCCCCCGGGCAGGACCCCGCGGCGGCGCTGGCCGCCCTGCGGGCGCACCTGGAGGGGAACGCGCCGTTCGGTGCCCGCGTCACGGTGCGCGACGGCGAGCTCGGCAAGCCGTTCCAGGCGCCGGCGGACTCCCCGGCGATGCAGGCCGCCCGCCGGGCGTTCGCGGACGCCTGGGGCACCGAGCCGGTCGACATCGGCATCGGCGGGTCGATCCCCTTCATCGCGGACCTCCTCGAGGTGTACCCGGACGCCGCGATCCTCGTGACCGGCGTCGAGGACCCGGACTCGCGCGCGCACGGCGCGAACGAGTCGGTGCACCTGGCGGAGCTCGAGAAGGTCGTCCTGGCGGAGGCCCTGCTCCTGGCCCGACTCGCCCTCTGACGCACCGCGCCCGCACCGCACGCGCGGCGCGCGCACCCCACGTGCAGTGCACGCGCACGCCAGGTGCGTACGCACCGCACGCGAGCCGCACTCCGTCCCCCTCGGAGGCTCCGACGGGGCATCGGAGGTACCCGTAGAGCCCTCCGATGGCGCGCGCCGACCTCCGAGCACGTTCGGAGCCTCCGAGGGGCCGGTGCGGGAGCGCGGGCCGACGCGGGAGCGCGGACCGACGCGGGCGCGCGGACCGGTGCGGGAGCTCGGGCGGGTGCGGGTGCGTCGCGGCGCGGTCAGGTCGCGGCGCGGTCAGACCGGCGGCTGCGGGTCGTACTGGATGCCGCGGCGCACCGCTCGGGCGGCGTCGCGGGACTCCAGGCGCGCGACGAGGTGCAGCGCCATGTCGATGCCGGCCGAGACGCCCGCGGACGTGACCACGTCGCCGTCGTCCACGTAGCGCGCCTCGGTGTCGACCAGGACGCTCGGGTCGATCCGCGCGAGCTCGTCGACGGCGGCCCAGTGCGTCGCGGCGGGGCGGCCGGCGAGCAGGCCGGCGGCCGCGTAGACGAGGGCCCCGGTGCAGACCGACGTCATGAGCGCCGTGTCCCGGCGCGCGCGGCGCACCCACGCCAGGTGCTCCGGGTCGTGGACGAGCCGCCGGGTGCCCTGGCCTCCGGGGTGCACGAGCACGTGCAGCGGGCCGGCCTCCTCGCGCGAGGTGTCGGGCAGCAGGCGCAGACCCTTCGCGCAGCGCACCCCCGCCCCGTCGGCGGAGAACGTCACGACCTCGGGGCGCAGCGCGGAGTGCGCGGCCCACGACGTCAGCACGTCGAACGGCCCGACGACGTCGAGCTCCTCGGCGTCGTCGAACACGACGATCCCGACCCGCAGCGGGTGACCCGTCCCCACGTGCCCTCCTCCCGCCGTGACGCCCCGGGCCGTGGCCCTCGGGTGCCCGGCCGTCCGAGCCTGCCCGGACCGGGTGCCGGCGCCGCCGGTCCCGGACCCGGGCCCTGCCGTGTCGGCGCCGGCCGGTCAGTACCCCGGCAGCGCGAGCATCTGGTCGAGCGCGACGCGCGCCCAGTGGGCGTCGTCGGCGTCCACCACGATGCGGTTGACCACCCGCCCGTCCAGGAGCGACTCCATGGCCCAGACGAGGTGCGGGAGGTCGATGCGGTTCATGGTCGAGCAGAAGCAGACCGTCGAGTCCAGGTACGAGATCTGCTTGTCGGGGTGCGCGGCGGCGAGGCGGCGGACGAGGTTCAGCTCGGTCCCGATCGCCCAGGAGGAGCCGGCCGGCGCGGCGTCGAGCGCCTTGATGATGTACTCGGTGGACCCCACCATGTCCGCGCCGGTCACGACCTCGTGCCGGCACTCCGGGTGGACCAGCACGGTGACGTCCGGCACGGCCGCCCGCACGTCCAGCAGGTTCTGGGCGCTGAACCGGCCGTGCACCGAGCAGTGGCCGCGCCACAGGATCATCCGGGCGTCGCGGAGCTCCTGCGCGGTCAGGCCGCCTCCGGGCTTGCGCGGGTCGAAGACGACGCACTGGTCGAGCGGGATGCCGAGCTGGAGCACGGCGGTGTTGCGGCCGAGGTGCTGGTCCGGCATGAACAGCACCTTGCCGGTGCCGTCGAGGCCTCCCACCTGGTCGAACGCCCACCGCAGCGCGACGTGCGCGTTGGAGGACGTGCAGACCGTGCCGCCGTGCCGGCCGGTGAACGCCTTGATGGCCGCCGTGGAGTTCATGTACGTGACGGGGACCGTGTCCTGCGCGACGCCGGCGTCCACGAGCACGTCCCACGCGTCCTCGACCTGGTCGATCGCCGCCATGTCCGCCATCGAGCAGCCGGCGGCCAGGTCGGGCAGGACCACCTGCTGGCTGTCGGAGGTCAGGATGTCGGCGGACTCGGCCATGAAGTGCACCCCGCAGAACAGGATGTACTCGGCGTCGGGCCGGGCGGCGGCCTCGCGGGCGAGCTTGAACGAGTCGCCGGTGACGTCGGCGAAGTCGATGACCTCGTCGCGCTGGTAGTGGTGGCCGAGCACGAACGCGCGGTTGCCGAGCGCGGCGCGCGCGGCGCGGGCCCGGTCGACGAGGTCCGGGTCGGACGCGGCGGGCAGGCCGCCGACGCACTCGACGCCGCGTTCGGACGCCAGGTCGGCGCCCTGGCCGAGCAGCAGCAGGGCCGAGGGGGCGGGCTCCGTGAACGTGGCCGTGGCGGAGAGCAGACTCACGCGCAGGATCATCCCACAGCGGGCGCCGGTGCCGGCGGGGTCGTCGTGGCCCGGCCCGGGTGCGGCGCGGATGGGGCGCGGATCGGGCGCGGATCGGGCACGGCGGACGGCGACGCGGACCTGCGGAGCGGCCGTCCGCGGGCGTGCGAGGATCGCGGCGTGCACGTCCTCGTCGCCCCCGGCAGGTTCGACGCGCGGCCGGACGACGGCCCCGCGCGTCCTCGCGGTGTGCCCGTCTCCGACCCGTGGCCCGCGCTGACGGCGCCGGAGGCCGTGGACGCGCTCGTCCGGGGGTGGCGCGAGGGTGCCCCCGGGGACGTGCTCGTGCCGCTCCCGCTGTCCGACGGCGGCGCCGGCCTGGTGGAGGCCGTGCGGGCGGCGCGCGGCGGCGAGCTGCTGTCCGTGACGACGACCGACGCCCACGGCGCGGTGGTGCCGGGCGCGGTGCTCGTCGTGCAGGAGCCGTCGGGCGCGCGCACGGCGTACGTCGACGGGGCCCTGGCGCTCGGGGCCGCCGACCCCGGGGCGCGGCCCGTCACGGCCACCACCTCGGCCGGGCTCGGCACCCTCCTGGCGGCGGCGCTCGACAC
>JACXUT010000211.1 GCA_014763765.1 Micrococcales bacterium | reverse complement strand
TGCTGGGCGGGGCGTCGTCGGCGGGGACGAACCGCACGCGCGTGCCCGGCCGCAGCAGCGCGGGCGGGTCGCGGTCCACGTCGAAGAGCGGCACGTCGCAGGTACCGAGCAGCCGCCAGCCGCCCGGTGTCGCCGCCGGGTAGACGGCCGCGTACTCGCCGGCGACCGCCACCGCACCGGCCGGGACCCGCTCGCGCGGGGTGGCGCGGCGCGGGACGTGCAGCGCGGGGTCGAGGCCCGTGAGGTACGCGAAGCCGGGCATGAAGCCGCCGAAGGCCACCGTGTACGTCGACGCGGCGTGCCGGCGCACGACCTCCTCGGGTGTCAGGCCGGTCAGCCGCGCGACCTCGGCGAGGTCGGGGCCGTCGTACCGCACCGGCAGCTCCACCGCGTCGGCCGGCCGCCGGTCCGCCGACCCGGGCCTCCCGGTGGCCCGCGACGCGGCCCGCGCAGCCGCCGCCACGGCGTCGACCGCCGCGTCGGCCGCGGACGACGACCCGAACCGGAGCAGCACGGTCCGCGCCGCGGGGACCACGTCCACCGCCCCCGCGGGCGGCGCGGACCGCAGCGCGTCGTCCAGCGCCCGGACCTGACCGGCGCCCGCCAGGTCGACGAGCAGCGCGTCCGGTCCGTACCGCACCACGCGGACGGCGCCGTCCCCGGGCACCGCTCCGCCGCCGGGCACCGCTCCGCCGGCGCGCGCCGGGCCTCCCGCAGGGCTCGGCGTCCCGGTCACCACGTCCTCCGTCGCGGGAGCGCGGCCCCGTCCCGGCCCCGGCGCGCGCCGTGCCTCACGGCGCGACCGGCCGCAGCTCGACCCCCGCCGCCTCCAGGGCCGCGCGCACCGCCCGCGCGACCGGGACCGCGCCCGGGGTGTCCGAGTGCACGCACAGCGACGCGGCCGTGACCTCGACGTCGCCGCCGTCGACGCTCGCGACCCGTCGCTCCCGGACCATCCGCACCGCCCGGGCGGCGGCCTCCTGCGGGTCGGTCACGAGCGCCCCCGGCCGCCCGCGCGGCACGAGCGTCCCGTCCGCCCGGTAGCCGCGGTCGACGAAGGCCTCCTCGACCGTCCGCAGCCCCAGCTCGCGCGCCCGCACCAGCACCGCCGACCCGGGCAGCCCCACGACGGCCAGCCCCGGGTCGACCTGCGCCACCGCCGCCGCGACCGCGAGCGCCTGCACGTCGTCGCCGACGACGCGGTTGTACAGCGCGCCATGCGGCTTCACGTACCCGACGCGCGCGCCCACCGTCCGCGCGACGGCCTGCAGGGCGCCCACCTGGTACGCGACCTCCTGCAGCAGCACGTCCGGCGGGACGTCCAGCGCCCGCCGGCCGAAGCCCACGAGGTCGCGGTACCCCACGTGCGCGCCGACGGCGACCCCCCGCGCCACCGCCGTCGAGCAGCGCGCCGCCATGATCGCCGGGTCTCCCGCGTGGAACCCGCACGCGACGTTCGCGCTCGTGACGACCTCGAGCAGGGCGTCGTCCGTCCCCGGCTCGCCGAGCGTCCAGACCCCCAGCCCTTCGCCGAGGTCGCAGTTCAGGTCGATGTGCACGGACCCATCCTGCCGCGCGAGCCACCCGCGCCACCGGGCGACCCGGCCACCCGGCCCCGTCGCGTGGCCGCGTCCTGCCGGCGGAAGGGCGAGGATGGAGGCGTGACGGACACCGGCGGGCTGCTCGACGTGCTGCTCGCCGGAGGGCGGCGCGCGGACCGCCTCACGCACGTCCGCCACCTCCCGGCACGCCAGGGCCGCACCGCCGACTGGCCGGCCTGGTCCGACCCCGACCTGGTGGCCGGCTACCGGGCGCTCGGCGTGGACCGGCCGTGGGTGCACCAGGCGGAGGCGGCCGAGGCGGCGTGGTCCGGCCGGCACACCGTGCTGTCCACGTCCACCGGGTCGGGCAAGTCGCTCGCGTTCTGGCTGCCGTCGCTGTCCGCGGTCCGCGCCCAGGCTGCCGCACGCAGCCTTGACCCCGGGCGCATCGAGTCCGTCACCCGGCGCGGCTCCGTGCTGTACCTGTGCCCGACGAAGGCCCTCGCGGCCGATCAGCGGCATGCGCTCGACCGCCTGCTGGACGCGGCGCACCTGCGGGACGTGCGGGTGTCGACCTGCGACGGCGACACCGCCCTGGAGGAACGCCGCTGGGTCCAGGAGCACGCGGACGTCGTCCTCAGCAACCCCGACTTCCTGCACTTCGCCCTGCTGCCCCAGCACCGGCGGTGGGCCCGGCTGCTCGGGTCGCTGCGGTACGTCGTGCTCGACGAGTGCCACGCCTTCCGCGGGGTGTTCGGGGCCCACGTGGCGGCCGTCCTCCGGCGCCTGCGCCGGGTCGCGGCGGTCTACGGAGCCGAGCCCGTCTTCCTGCTCGCGTCCGCCACGACCGCCGAACCCGCCGCGAGCGCCGGGCGGCTCATCGGCGTGCCCGCCGAGGAGGTCGTGTCCGTCGCGGACGACGCCTCCCCCGCCGGGCGCAAGACCGTGGCCCTGTGGCAGCCGGCCGAGGTGCCCCCGGCCGAGGGCCCGTGGAGCGGGCTCCTCCCCGAGGACGACCCGTGGGCGCTGCCGCTGGACGAGCCCCCCGTCGACGTCGACCGGGACGGCGGCGTCGGGCAGGACGGCGGCGTCGGGCAGGACGGCGGCGTCGGGCAGGACGGCGGCGTCGGGCAGGACGGCGAGGTCGGGCGGGCGGACGGACCCGCGCCCGACGGACGGCCGGACGGCGCGCCGACGCACGACGTGGCCCCCGCGCCGGGTCCGGACGCCGGGTCGGTCGGACCCACCCGGGAGGGATCGGGTCCTCTCGGCACCGGGGAGGACCTCGTCGCGGAGGACCCCGACCGGCCTCGTCGCTCGGCGACCGCGGAGGTCGCGGACCTGCTCGCCGACCTCACCGCCGCCGGCGCCCGGACCCTGGCGTTCACGCGCTCGCGCCGGGCCGCCGAGTCGGTCGCGACCGTCACGCGGGAGCACCTGCGGGAGGTCGACCCCGGCCTCGCGGGCGCCGTGGCCGCGTACCGCGGGGGCTACCTGCCGGAGGAGCGCCGGGCGCTGGAGGAGGCGATCCGGACCGGTCGGCTGCGGGCGCTCGCGACCACGAACGCCCTGGAGCTCGGGGTGGACATCTCGGGGCTCGACGCCGTGGTCATCGCGGGCTGGCCGGGCACGCGCGTGTCCCTGTGGCAGCAGGCCGGGCGGGCAGGGCGCGCGGGGGCCGACGGGCTCGTCGTCCTGGTGGCCCGCGAGGACCCGCTCGACACGTTCCTCGTGCACCACCCCGAGGCGGCGCTGGACGCCCCGGTCGAGGCCACGGTGTTCGACCCGGGGAACCCCTACGTGCTCGCGCCCCACCTGTGCGCCGCGGCGGCGGAGACCCCGATCCGGGCGGAGGAGCTCGACCTGTTCGGGCCGGCGA
Source organism: Micrococcales bacterium (assembly GCA_014763765.1). Taxonomy (GTDB): domain Bacteria; phylum Actinomycetota; class Actinomycetes; order Actinomycetales; family Cellulomonadaceae; genus Cellulomonas. The sequence continues at coordinate 3,303 of JACXUT010000211.1, read as the reverse complement.
CGCGCGAGCTGCTCGACGTGCTGGTGGCCCGCGGGGCGCTGCGCCGCCGGCCGTCCGGCTGGTACTGGACGCACGCCGAGCAGGCGGCCCGCCTGACCGACCTGCGGGGTACCGGGGGCGACCCGGTCCGCGTCGTCGAGTCGGTGACCGGCCGCCTGCTGGGGACGGTCGACGCGGCGGCAGCGGACTCGACCGTCCACGAGGGGGCCGTGTACGTCCACCAGGGCGCGACCTACGTCGTCGGGGAGCTGCACCTGGACGACGGTGTGGCGCTGGTCGACCGGAGGGACGTCGACTTCGGGACGTGGGCCCGGTGGGTGACCAGCACCGAGATCCGGTCCACCACCGCGGAACGCCGCTGGGGGCCCGTGACGTGGGGGTTCGGGGCCGTCGACGTCACCACCCAGGTGCTGGGCTTCCAGCGCAAGCGCATCCCGGGCATGGAGGTGCTGGGGTCCGAGACGCTCGACCTCCCCGCCCGCACGCTGCCGACGACCGCCGTGTGGTGGACGGCGCCGGTGGAGGTCCTCGAGCGGGCCGGCATCACCGTCGAGACGGCGCCCGGGGCCCTGCACGCCGCCGAGCACGCGTCGATCGGCCTGCTCCCGCTGCTCGCCACCTGCGACCGCTGGGATCTCGGCGGGGTGTCGACCGCCCTGCACGCCGACACGGAGCAGGCCACCGTGTTCGTCCACGACGCGTACCCCGGAGGCGCGGGGTTCGCCGAGCGTGGCTACGCCCTGGGCGCGACGTGGTTGCGCGCGACGCGCGAGGCGATCGCCACCTGCCCGTGCCGCAGCGGCTGCCCGGCGTGCGTGCAGTCCCCGAAGTGCGGGAACGGCAACAACCCGCTGGAGAAGGCCGCGGCCGTCCGCCTGCTCGACGCCGTCCTGGCGCACGCGCCGGCGGACTGACCGCGGCGCCTCCGTCAGCGGTCGCGCACCGGCTGGCACACCTCGGTGACCCACCGGGCGGGATCGGGTTCCTGCCCCGGCCCGACGCGGTAGATGTCGAACATCGGTCCCGCGAGCTCGAGGTCGTGCTCCGCGATCCAGTCGCCGAGCGCGGTCGTGACCGCGGTGACCTGGTCGTAGGGGCCGGTGAACGTGGCCGCGACCACGTCACGCGCGGGCAGGTCGACGCAGCGGACGCCGTCGGCGCCGGCGAAGGGGGCCGCGACCTCCACCCAGATCTCCACGTCGACGTCGTGCTCCTGGAAGCCCTCGTCGTGGAAGGTCGCGCCCGCGGCTCCGTCCGGGGCGGGGACGGCGCCGGACGCGCCGAGGGCGGGCATGAGGCGCTCCCACAGCCGGCCCTCGTCGGCGTAGGTGGGGATCACGTCCCGCAGGGCCGCGACCGTGGCGGCCGGGACGGTGGTGCGTCGGACGTCGATGGACATGGCTGTCTCCTTCAGGGTGGCGAGGAGGTGGTCGACCCGATCGATCCGCCGTCGGACGTCCTCGGCGTCCGACAGCAGCCGATCCCGCTGCTCGCTGAGCACCTGCCGCACGACCTCGGGCTGGTCGTGCACCGGCAGGAGCCGGGCGATCTGCGCGACGGGGAGCCCGGCGTCCCGGAGCGCGCAGATGCGCGCCGCGGTCCGCAGCTGGTCGGGTGCATACCAGCGGTATCCCGTGAACGGGTCGACGGCGGCCGGGGCGAGCAGCCCGCGGTCGTCGTAGTGCCGGAGCATCCGCACGCTGATGCGCGCCAGCCGGGAGAACTCCCCGATGCTGAACAGCCGGGGCTCGGATCGGGTCATGTCCACGACTCCACACCCTGACACCGTGGGAGGGTCCAGGGCCGCGTGTCCGCGGGTCGGCGACGAGGGTCCTCGTCCGGGCCCGCACCGCTCCGGCCCCCGGTCAGGGCCCGTCAGGTCGTGGTCCGAGGCCCGGCGCGTGCCGCAGCCGTGGCGACGCCCCAGACCCCGGGCACGCTGGCTGCGACCTCGACCACCGCGCCGGGGAGCTCGTGGCACCGGTCGAGGACGGCCCCGTTCCGTGCGGCGACCTCGCGCGCGAGACCGCACGCGGCACCACCCGTCAGGGCGCGCTGCGCGCCCGCGAGCGCCGCGAGGTCGGCCGCAGCCTGCGCACGTCCGCGCGCCGCGTGCGCGGACGCCAGCAGACCGAGCAGGGTCGCGAGCGCCACCGTGACGGCCACGAGGGCGAGGACGAGGACCGACGCGGACCCGCGGTCCCGGTCGCGACCAAGCCCACGGACCCGTTCGCGGTCGGTGTGCGGACCGCCCCGCGGCGCTCCGCGACGTCCACCGAGGAGCGCCGACACGCCGCCGACGACGACCACCGCTCCCCGGGGCGTCGCCCGGCGAGCCGTCACGGCTCGGCCCTCGAGGTCGCGGCGCCCCGTACCGCCAGGCCTCCGACGAGCGGCAGGGCCGGTCCGACCCCCGACTCGACGACGACTTCGACCCACCCGCCGTCGTGCCGGACGGCGACCACGGCGCCGGGCCCCGCGACGCGTCGGGCCACGGCGGCGACCTCCCCGTCCGACTGGCCGAGCGCCGCGGCCCGAGCGGCGGCACGGGCGGCGTCGGCGCACCGGAGGTGTGTGGCGGCCGTGGACGTCACGGCGACGACACCGCCGAGCAGCAGCACCACGACGGGCAGCAGGACCGCGAACTCCGCCGTGACGGACCCGCGCTCGGCGGTGGCGCGCCGCGCTGGGCCACCGGGGACAGGCGGGCCGCCCCTGGGCCGCGCTGGGCCACCGGGGTCAGGAGGGCCGCCCCTGGGCCGCGAGAGGCCGGCGGTGCACGCGGCCACCCTCCACGGCCACGGTCTCGCCCCGAGCCCGGGCCGGATCGGGAGCCGGGACGGGAGTCGGTGTCGGTACCGGTACCGGAGCGGGAGCCGGAGCTGACGTGGAAGCCGAAGCCGGTGCGGGAGCGGGAGCCGAAGCCGAAGTGGGAGCCGGAGCCGAAGCCGACGTGGGAGCCGGGGGCGGGGGCGGGGCACGGTCACACCGACAGCGCGTCGCGCACGAGCCCGAGCAGCGCCTCCCGCACCTCGGCGCTGCTGAGGATGAGCACCAGCAGACCGGCGAACCCCACTGCGGCGATCATCACGACCGCGTACTCGGCCGTCGCCATCCCGGCGTCTCCGGGGCGCCCGTCCGGCCGCAGGCGGGCAAGGACCCGCGCCGCCCCTCGGCCCTGGCCCGCGGCCGACGCCCCTTGCCAGCGCGCCCACCGCCCGCGCGCCCGCCGCCCCCCGGCAACGGCGACCTGCTGCGGCCCGCCCGTCACGCCCGCGGGGCCCTCCGCGCCCGACCCGGAGC
>JACXUT010000005.1 GCA_014763765.1 Micrococcales bacterium | reverse complement strand
CCGCCGCCCGGGCTCGGTCACGCCCCCGGGCGGCGGCGCAGACGCGCGATCCAGCGGAGCAGCGGGGCGGGTTCGAGGCGACCGGGTCCGCGCCCCGCGCGCCCGAGGACCGGCCTCCCCCGGCCGGTGCGCGCGGCCCGCGCGTCCCGCAGCGCCGCGGGGTCCCACGGCCCGGGTGCCTGCAGCCGGAACCGCAGCGCGACCAGCCGCGTGCCGAGCACCACGAGGACGGCGACCACCTCGGTGCCGACCGACAGCGCGTCCTGGTGCCACAGCACCGCCACGAGCAGGGCCCCGAGCACCGACGGGATCGCGTAGAGCTGGCGCTGGTGCAGCACCACCGGGACCTCGCCGGTCAGCAGGTCGCGCAGCACGCCGCCGCCCACGCCCGTGATCACGCCCGCGCACACGGCGGCGGTCGCCCCGGTGCCGTACTCGAGGGCCTTGATCGTCCCGACGACCGTGAACAGGGCGAGCGCGCCCGCGTCGAGCACCAGCACGAACCGGCGCAGCCGGCCCAGGCCCGGGTGCGCCGCCCACGTCACCAGCCCCGCGACGCACGCGCACACCACGAACTCCCACTGCGCGATGCCGACCGGCGGCACCGCCCCGATGAGGACGTCGCGCATGATGCCGCCGCCCAGCCCCGCGGCCCACGCCAGCACCACGATGCCGAAGATGTCGAACCCCTTGCGCACCGCGGCCAGGCCGCCGGACAGTGCACCCACGAAGACGCCGAGCAGCTCGAGCACGGGTTGCAGCGGGAGGTCCACGGACACAGGGGTGATCATGGCAGCCGGGGAGTTGGACGGCGCACCGCCCAGCCTCCGCGGGATCGGGGCCGGGCGATGGCAGGCTCGTCGCGGACGATGGGAGAGGTGATGGCCGAGCTGGAGCTGATCGGGCTGCACGAGGACGGGGAACACCTCGTGCTCGCCGCGGCCGACGGGCAGCGCTACCGCCTGCGCATCGACGAGCCGTTGCGCGCCGCCGTGCGCCGCGACCGCCCGCAGCTGGAGCAGATCCGCGCGGAGCAGTCGGGGGTGCCGAGCCCGCGGGAGATCCAGGCGCGCGTGCGCGCGGGGCAGTCCGCCGAGCAGATCGCGGAGGAGTCGGGCCTGGCGGTGGAGCACGTGCGCCGGTTCGAGGGTCCTGTGCTCGCCGAGCGCGAGTTCGTGGCCGAGCAGGCCCGGGCGACCCGCGTCGGGCGGGACGTGGGCGCGCCGGTGCTGGGCGACCTGGTCGTGGACCGGCTCGCCGCGCGGGGCGTCGACCCCGAGGGCGTCGAGTGGGACGCGTACCGCGAGACCGGCGCCGGCTGGACGGTCGTCGCGCGGTTCCGCGTGGAGGACGACGCCCGCGAGGCGCGCTGGGCGTACGACGCGTCCGCCCGGGCCGTGCACGCCGAGGAGGACGAGGCCCGCTGGCTGTCCGAGACGGAGATCGCCGACGGCCCCGTGCCGCGGCGCCACCTGTCCGCGGTGCGCGACCTCGTGTACGACGTCGACGCCGACGTGCGGCCGGTGCTCGCGGCCGTGGACGGACCGGCGCCCGCGGAGCCGGCCGAGGACCCGGTGGACGACCTGCGCGCGACGAGCGAGCTGCTCGACGACCTGCGGGCCCGCCGCGGCGTCCGCCAGGCGCTCGAGCTCGACGAGGACGAGGACGACCCGTTCGGCGGCTTCGGGCCGCAGCACGCGTTCGACTTCGGCCAGCTCGGCGACGAGCCCGCCGCGGAGGCGCCCGGCGCGCACCCCATGGACGTCGCCCCTGCCGCGGAGGCCCGCATCTACCCCGCGCCCGCGCGGACGCGGGACGCCGAGGAGCCGGCGACGCCCGTCGCCCTGGAGCCCGGCGAGCAGCCGCCGGCCGACCGCGCGACGGGCACGGCCCCGGACGCGGACGCGGCCCCGCGCGCCGAGGAGCGCGAGGCCCGTCCCCGCAGCAGCCGCCGCGGCCGGCCGAAGGTGCCGAGCTGGGACGAGATCGTCTTCGGGGCCAAGCCGGAGTAGAGGCCCGGGCCGGGGCGGCTCAGTCGCCGGCGAGGTCCAGCGTCTGGGGTGACATCGTCCCGGCACGCGAGCTCCGGGCCGTCATCCGCAGCCGGTGGTGCTTCCGGCAGAGCACCTCGTAGCCGACGGCGTCCTCGTCGTCCGGCACCGCGACGTCGCCGACCACCACCTGGGCGCCCTCGACCACCATGATCCCGTGCTCCGTGCGCGCGTTGTGCGTGGCCCGGGCGCCGCACCAGCACAGCGCCTGCACCTGGAGCGACTCGACGCGGTCGGCGAGCTCCAGGAGCCGCGCCGACCCGGCGAACAGCCGGGTGCGGAAGTCCGTCGTGATCCCGAACGCGAACACGTCGGCCCCGAGCTCGTCCACCACGCGCCCGAGCTGGTCGACCTGCTCCGCCGAGTAGAACTGCGCCTCGTCGCAGATGAGGAAGTCGACGGCCCGCCCGCCCGTGCGGCGCGCGACGACCTCCGCCCAGAAGTCGGTGGTGTCCGTGACCTCGTGCGCCGGCACCGACAGGCCCAGCCGGGAGGACAGCCGGTGCTCCCCCGCACGGTCGTTGCGGGTGAACAGCACGCCGTCGCGACCGCGCGCCTGGTGGTTGTGGTGCATCTGCAGCGCCAGGGTGGACTTGCCGCAGTCCATCGTGCCGCAGAAGAAGACCAGCTCTGCCACGCTCTCCTCGTTCCGTTCCTGTGCGTCGCGGTCAGGTGTGCACGGCCAGCAGCGGCACCCGGACCTCGGCCGGCGTCAGCGAGCCGTGGACGCCGACGAGCTGCAGCGACGCCGGCGTCTGCGTCCGGGAGTCCACCACGGTGGCGCGGCCGGTGGTCGCGACGACGAGGTCGCCGATCAGCGGCCGCACGTGCTCGGAGACCGTCCCGAACAGGCCGGCGCCGACCGCGACGTCGCCGGTGAGCACCACCGCGGCGTCGCCCAGCACGTCCGCCCAGCGCTCCGCGGCCGCCTCCGGGTCGGCCCCGGGCCGCAGGTGGACGTGCAGCGCGCGCGGCTCCCCCGCGACCAGCTCGACGTCCTGCGCGAGCCCCGGCGTGGTGGCCACGTCCCAGCGCCGCGCCGGGTCGACGTCGACCATCCCGTGGTCGGCGGTGACGACGACGGACGCCCCGCGCGGCAGCGACCGCACGAGGCGGCGCAGCTCGCCGTCGAGCGCCGAGAGCTCGTCGCCCCACTGCCAGGAGCCGCACCCCTCGTGGTGGCCGGTCTTGTCCACGTCGCCCCAGTACAGGTACACCAGGCCCGGCTCGCGCAGCAGCCGCAGCGCGGCGTCGACCCGGGCTGCGAGCGGCTCGGCCGCCCGGTACCCCCCGCCGCGCAGCGCCGCCTCCGTGAGGCCGGAGCCCATGAACTTCGCGGGCCCGACCGTGGTCACCGTGACGCCGTGGGCGACGAGGCGCTCGAAGACCGTGCGCTCGCGCTGCCACTCCCGGGCGGGCCCCAGGCCGTCCCACGACACCATGTTCGCGAGCCGCCCGTCGCGCGGGTTGCGGACCGTGTAGCCGACGAGCCCGGTGCGCCCGGGCGCGGTGCCCGTGCCGAAGCTGCCCATCGACGCCGCTGTGGTGGACGGGTACCCGGCGGACAGCGCCGAGGCGCCGTCGAGCAGCGACCGCAGGAACGGCGCGTGGCCGGCGCGCTCGGCGAGGTTCTCGTAGCCCAGGCCGTCGACGAGCACGACGCAGACGCGGTGCGTCGGCTGCAGGCCGAGCTGGGCCCGGCGCTCCGGGCCCTCCGGCACGGGCGCGCCGAGCGCGTCGGCGACGGCGGGCAGCAGCCCGGACAGCGACGGACCCCGGTAGTCCGGCAGCACGAGCCCCGCGTCCGCGAGCCGGGCCGGCACGGTGGACGACGTGGCGGTCGTCATGTCAGCGTGCGCTCGCCGCGGACAGGCGCCGCGCGAACGCCACGGCGTCCCGGACGGCACCGGCGCCCTCGGCCACCGCGCTCACGCGGACGACCACGTCGTCGGGGGTCAGCGTCCCGGTGAGGCCGTGGTCGGCCTCGCACTGCGGGTCGCCGCACTGCGCGGGCTCCAGGTCCACGCGCGAGACCGCGCCCCACCCGATCGCCAGCGTCAGCTCGGTGGCGGGGTCGCCGGGACGGTGCTGCTCGGGCGAGCCGAGCACGTGCGTCAGCGCGACGGACCGCAGCTCCGACAGCGGGACGGCCTCCGTGGTGGCCGCAGCGCTCGCCGAGGGGTGCTCGCTGTCCGCCGGGTGGTCGTCCACGTGCGCGACGACCAGGCGGGTGGGCGTCAGCGCGAGCACGGTGACGTGCCGGCGCACCTCGGAGGCGTCGAACGTCGTCTCCGGGTGCACGAGGTGGGCCTCGACGGGTTCGTCGGCGAGCGCGACGTCGAGCACGTCGGCCACCAGCTCGGGGTAGTACCCCGCGCGGTGCAGGTCGCGGAGCAGGTCGGTGGACGGTGCGGGCACCACGACATCCTCCCACCGACCGGGGCGGCCCGTCACACCGTCCGCCCGCGGGCACGACGCGCCGCGTGCCCGCCGCTCATGCGGGCAGCGCCCGGCGCGGCCCGTCGGCGCGCGCGGCCGTCCCGACCCGCGCCGTGGCGCCGAGCACGTACGCCCCCCGCTCCGCGACGACGACCGGGTTGAGCTCGAGCGCGAGCAGCTCCGGGAGGTTGTCCGCGAGCACGGACACGCGCGCCAGCACGTCCTCGAGCGCGGCCACGTCCAGCGGCGGGACGCCGCGGTAGCCGAAGAGCCGGGCGGAGGACCGCGGGGCGCGCACCATCTCGGACACGTCGACGTCGGTGAGCGGCGTCACGGCGTACGCCAGGTCGCCCAGCAGGTCGGTGGTGTCGCCGCCCAGGCCGAACCCGAGCACCGGTCCGAACAGCGGGTCCTCCGACGAGCGGATGACGGTCGCGACGCCGTGCGGGGCCATCGCCTGGACCTCCAGGGGCGCGCGGCCCTCCGCGGGTGCGTGCGGGGCGGCGAGCTCGAGCACCTGGGCGACGTCGGCGCGCAGCTCCGCGGCGTCGTGCACGTCCAGCCGCACGCCGCCGAGGTCGGAGCGGTGCCGCAGGGCGGGCACGGTGGACTTCAGGGCGACCGGCCAGCCGAGCCGCTCGGCGGCGGCCACCGCCTCGTCGGCGTCGTGCACCGGCACCGACGCCAGGACGTGCACGCCGGCGAGCGCGAGCAGCTCCGCCGTGCGGTCGGGCCCGAGGTCGAGCACCGCCGGACGGCCCGCCTCCTCGAGCCAGGAGTCGATCAGTCGCCGCGCGGTGCGCGCGTGCACGCCCTGCGGGTGCACCAGGGTGCCGCGGTCCCCGGACCGCCACGCGGCGTACCGCACCGCCTGCCCGAGGGCGAGCACGGCGTCCTCCGGCGTGGTGTACGCGGGGACCGTGCACAGCAGGCCGTCGGCGTCGGGCGCCGTGAGCTGCGGCGTCGCGCCGTGCAGCCCCAGCAGGCACGCCACCGACGTGCGACCCGACCCGGCGGCGGCCCGGGCCAGCGCCTGCGCGACCCGGTCGTCGCGCGGGCCGGCGGTGGGCACGTGCACGGTGACCACGACGTCGACCCCGGGGTCGGCGTACACGTCGCCGAACGCGCGGGCGACCCGCTCCTCGTCCGCGTCCTCGGGGAGGATCACCGCCTCCCCCGCGACCGTCAGGCCGGCGGTCACGACCGCCTCCTGCACGAGCGCCGCCATCGACGGCGACGACGCCACCACCGCGGCGCGCCCGCCGGGCGGCAGGGGCTGCAGCGCGAACAGCTGGGCGGCCTCGAGCATCTGGTGCGTGTTGTCGACCAGCACCACGCCGGAGCGACGCATCACCTCGTCGAGCGTCCGGCGCGGCGCCTGGGTGGGCCGCACGGCGTGGCCGGGCGGCACGACGTGCCCGGAGCGCCCCGCGGTGACCACCACGACCGGCTTGACCCGGGCCAGCCGGCGGGCCACCCGGGAGAACTTGCGCGGGTTGCCGATCGACTCCAGGTAGAGCGCGACGACGTCCGTACCGTCGTCGTCCTGCCAGAACTGCATGAGGTCGTTGCCCGACACGTCGGCGCGGTTGCCCGCCGACACCAGGTGGGCCAGGCCGAGGTGCCGGCGGCGCACGGACCCGAGCAGCGACACCGCCGCCGGGGCGGACTGGCAGAACAACCCGATCCGCCCCGCGGGCGGCGGGTCCTCGGTCAGGGAGGCGTTCAGCAGCCCTCCCGCGGCGTGCGCGAGCAGGCCGTAGGACACGGGTCCGACGACGCGCATGCCCGCCGCGTGCGCGGTGCGCAGCAGGGCCCGCTGCAGCGCCAGGCCGGTCGGCCCGGTCTCCGCGAAGCCCGCGGACAGCACCACGACGCCCCGCACCCCCAGCCGTCCGAGCGAGCGCACCGCGACGACCGCGTCCGCGGCGGGCAGCGCGAGCACGGCCAGGTCCACCGGACCGGGCACCGCGTCCAGGTCCGGCCACGTCCGCACGGCCACCGGCGTGCCGGGCTCCGGGGCGCGCCCGACCACGTGCACCTGGACAGGCTCCGCCGGACCCGCGGGCTCGACGACGGCGCCCGTGCGGTGCTCCGGCTCCCCCGGCCCGTGCACCCCTCCGGCCGCGAGGTCCGCGAGCACGCGGGACGCCAGGAGGTCCGGCAGGGACCCGGGCTCCGCGTCGGGCGACGTCAGCACCAGCACCGAGCGCGCGGCGAGCAGCCCCTGCACGCTGCGCGACTCCGCGGTGTGCTCGCGCGCCGCGGTCACCGCCAGCGACCGGTCCGTGGGGTGGATGTCGAACGACACCGTGACCACGCCGTCCTCGAGCCGCTGCTGCAGCGTGTAGCCGGCCTCGCGGAACACCGCGATCATGCGGCCGTTCTGCGGCAGCACGTCGGCGGTGAAGCGGCGCACCCCGCGCTCGCGCGCCGCGGCGGCCAGGTGCTCCAGCAGCACGGAGCCGAGCCCGCGACCGTGGTGCGCGTCGGCGATGTTGAACGCGACCTCCGCCTCGTCCGGCCCGACGCGGTCGTAGCGCGCGACGCCGATGATCGCGTCGTCCCCGGTCACGGCCACCAGCGCCACCCGGTCGTGGTGGTCGACCTGGGTGAACCGGGCCAGGTCGCGGTCCGGGAGGCGCTCCAGCGGCGCGAAGAACCGCAGGAAGGTCGACGCCTCGGACTGCGCGACGTGGAACGCCTGGAGCGCGGCGGCGTCCTCCGGCCGGATCGGGCGGACGTGGGTCGTGCTGCCGTCCCGCAGCACGACGTCGGCCTCCCAGCTCTCCGGGTACCCGACGGGCGCGGCGTCGTCCCGCGGCTCGTCGGCGCGCGCGTCCCCGGTGACCTCCGCCATGCGCACGAGCCTAACGGGGCCGGGCCCGCGCGTCGTGGTCGTCCCCAGGGCCGCCGGACGGGGACAATGGGCCGTCACCCACCGCCGATCCCGGGAGCCGCATCCGCATGGCGCGCCGCAGCAGCACCCCCGACGTCCCGCCGGAGGACGTCGTCGAGCGCATCGTCGACATCGACGTCGCGACCGAGATGGAGGGCTCGTTCCTCGAGTACGCGTACTCCGTCATCTACTCGCGCGCGCTCCCGGACGCCCGCGACGGCCTCAAGCCCGTGCAGCGGCGGATCCTGTTCCAGATGCACGACATGGGCCTGCGGCCCGACCGCGCGCACGTGAAGTCGGCCCGCGTGGTCGGCGAGGTCATGGGCAAGCTGCACCCCCACGGCGACGCCGCGATCTACGACGCGATGGTCCGGATGGCGCAGCCGTTCTCGCTGCGACTCCCCCTGGTCGACGGGCACGGCAACTTCGGCTCGCTCGACGACGGCCCGGCGGCGCCCCGGTACACCGAGGCGCGCATGGCCCCCGCCGCGCTCGCGATGACCGCCGGGCTCGACGAGGACGTCGTCGACTTCGTCCCGAACTACGACAACAAGCTCACCCAGCCGGGCGTGCTCCCGTCGGCCATCCCCAACCTGCTCGTGAACGGGGCGTCCGGCATCGCGGTCGGCATGGCGACCAACATGGCGCCGCACAACCTCGTCGAGGTCGTGGCGGCCGCCCGGCACCTGGTGCTGCACCCGGACGCGACGCTCGAGGAGCTCATGCGGTTCGTCCCGGGCCCCGACCTGCCCTCGGGCGGCAAGATCGTCGGGCTCGACGGGGTGCGCGACGCGTACCGCACCGGGCGCGGGGCGTTCCGCACCCGCGCCACCGCCCGCATCGAGAACGTCACGCCGCGCCGCAAGGGCATCGTCGTCACCGAGCTGCCGTACACCGTCGGCCCCGAGAAGGTCATCGAGAAGATCAAGGAGGGCGTGCAGTCCAAGAAGCTCTCCGGCATCTCGGACGCGCTCGACCTGACCGACCGCCAGCACGGGCTGCGCCTGGTGATCGAGGTCAAGACCGGGTTCAACCCCGAGGCCGTCCTGGAGCAGCTCTACCGGTACACGCCGCTCGAGGACTCGTTCTCCATCAACAACGTCGCGCTCGTCGACGGGCAGCCCCGCACGCTCGGGCTGCGCGACCTGCTGCAGGTCTGGGTCGAGCACCGCATCTCCGTGGTCCGCCGCCGCAGCCAGTTCCGGCTGACCCGCAAGCGCGAGCGCCTGCACCTCGTGGAGGGCCTGCTCGTCGCGATCCTCGACATCGACGAGGTCATCCAGGTCATCCGGTCGTCCGACGACGCGGAGACCGCCCGCACCCGCCTGCGCGACGTCTTCGACCTGTCGGAGCCGCAGGCCGAGTACATCCTCGAGCTCCGGCTGCGCCGCCTGACGCGGTTCTCGCGCATCGAGCTGGAGAAGGAGCGCGACGAGCTGGCCGAGCAGATCGCGGCCCTCGAGGCGCTCCTGGCCGACGAGGGCCTGCTGCGCGGCGCCGTGTCCGACGAGATGGCGGAGGTCGCCGCCACGTACGGCACGCCCCGCCGGACGATCCTGCTCGAGTCCGCCGGCGGGTCGGTGACGGCCGCGGAGGGCGCACCGGCGCCCCGCTCGGCGCGCGGGGCGGCACCGGCCCTGTCGCTCGAGATCGAGGACTCGCCCTGCTACGCGCTGCTCTCCGCGACCGGGCTCGTGGCCCGCACGGCGGGCACCGACGTCGCGCTGCGACCCGCGCCCGGCGCCGGACGTTCCCGGCACGACGTGCTCGCGGGCGCCGTCCCGGCGACGGTCCGCGGCGAGGTGGGCGTCCTCACCTCCCGCGGCGTCGTGCGCCGGGTCTCCGTGCTGGACCTGCCCGCGCTGCCCCCGACGGACGGCGCGCCGAACCTGTCCGGCGGCCTGCCCCTGCCGGAGCTGCTCGCCCTCGACGCGGGCGAGAGGGTCGTCGGGCTGGTGCCGGTCACCGCGGACGCGCCGACCCTGGCGCTCGGGACCGCGCAGGGCGTCGTCAAGCGGGTCACGCCGGGCGAGGCCCCGGCCAACCGCGACTCCTGGGAGGTCGTGGCGCTCAAGGACGGCGACGAGGTCGTCGGCTGCGCGACCGTGGGCGAGGAGGACGAGCTGGTCTTCGTCGCGTCCGACGCGGCGCTCCTGCACTTCCCCGCCGCGTCGGTCCGGCCGCAGGGTCGCCCGGCCGGCGGCATGGCCGGCATCAAGCTCGCGCCCGGCGCCCGGGTGGTGCACTTCGGCGCGCTGCCCGCCGGCAGCGACCCGGACGGGACCGTCGTGGTCACGGTGGCCGGGACGTCCGACGCCCTGCCCGGCACGCAGGCCGGCACGGCCAAGGTGACGCCGTTCGGGCGGTTCCCGGGCAAGGGCCGGGCCACCGGCGGCGTCCGGGCGCACCGGTTCCTCAAGGGCGAGGACGCGCTGTTCCTCGCCTGGGCCGGCCCGGCGCCGGCGCGCGCGACAGGGTCCGCCGGCCAGCCCGTCGACCTGCCGGAGCCGGACGACCGGCGCGATGGCTCGGGGCAGCCGCTCGCCGCGCCGCCGGTCGCGATCGGCTGAGCCCGGCCGCCGGCTGAGCCCGGGGGCCCGGCCGACGGCCGGGCCCGCCGTCAGCGGCCGAGGCAGGCCGCCGCGACCCGGGCGCGCACCAGCGCCGCGATCTCCTCGAGCGAGCGCACCTGCGCGGGGTCCAGCGGTCCGAGCAGCAGGTCGCCGACCATGACGCGCCGGGTGGCCTGCGCCGCGCGCGCCGCGGCCGTCCCCGCCTCGGTCAGCGCGACGACGGTCCCGCGGGCGTCCTGACGGTCGCGGCTGCGCGTGACCAGCCCGCGCAGCTCCATGCGGCGCAGCTGGTGCGACACCCGGCTGTCCTGCCACTCCGCGGCGGCGGCCAGGTCCTTGGCGCGCAGGCCCGGCTCGCCCGCCGCGAGCAGGGGCTCCAGCAGCTCCAGGTCCGCCACGGAGACGCCCGCCTCCGCCCCGAGCCCCCGCTCGAGCGCGGTGAAGAACTCCCGGGACAGGCCCAGGTACGCCCGCCAGGTCGCGTCCTGCGGGAGCTGCTCCTCCGCCGCGTGCGCCGCCGCCATGCGGCTCAGCGTAGAACCACCGGACCCCGCGCGGGGCCGGAAACCACCGGCCGCCCGCTACAGCTCGATCGTCAGGAGACGCGAGCCGTGCGTGACCTCGTACCCGAGGTCGGCGTACAGCCCGTGCGCCCCCGACGGGTTCGCGGTGTCGACGTCGAGCTCGGCGTACTGGATGCCGTCCTCCCGGTACGCCTCCATCACGGCGGTGAGCAGCGCGACCGCCAGCCCGCGACCGCGCCACGCGCGCCGCACCCCGAGCAGCTCCGTGTAGCCGGAGGTGTAGCCGGCGACCGGCCAGTCCTGCTCGTACCGGCCCGAGAGCGCGTAGCCGGCGACCTCGCCGGTGGCCTCGTCCACGGCCACCCGGCTCCAGGCGGGCGCGAACATCGAGCGGCCGTGCTGCCACGCCTCCGGGGTGCGCGGCTCGCTGCCCCAGTGGTCCGCGAACGCCTCGTTGTGGGCGAGCCGCACCGCCTCGTCGAGCTCCGGGGTCCACGGGACGACGCGGACGCCCTCCGTGCGGCGCACCTCCGGCAGCGGAGCCGCCAGGTCGCGGCGCATCTCGGCGTAGTACCGCACCGGCGTGAAGCCCGCCGCGGCGTACAGCCCCAGCGCGTCGGCGCGGTGGTCCTCGACGTAGGCGCCGATCCGGCCCGGCACCTCCTTGCCGGACGCCGCGAGCAGCTGCCGCGCCCGGCCCGTGCCCCAGGCGACGAGCGCCCGGCCGACGCCCCGTCCGCGGTGCGACGGGTCCACGCCGCCGGACAGGTGCGCGCGGACCACGCGCAGGTCACCGGGGTGGGACTCCACGACCATCCACGCGCGCGGCTCGCCGTCGGCGTCCAGGCCGACGCGGGTGTCGGCCGCGACGTCCTTCCAGTCCCCGTCGAACCACTCGTCGACCTCGGCCTCGGCGGTGCGCGCCGGCGCCTCGTCGGCCTCCTCCGTCCGCGCGACCAGGGCGAAGAGGGCGGGCACGTCGTCCCGGCGCAGCGCCCGCCAGGTCAGCCCCGTGGCGGCCGGGTCGGGCTCCGGCAGCACCGCGGGCGCTGCGGCGCGCTCCGCGATGGGTGCCAGGGCGTGCTCGGTCGTCGGTCGCGTCGTCGTCATGCGTCCACGGTGCCTGACGGCGCCGTCGATGTCATGCGAGATAGCGCGTGCCCCCGCGCGCGGTCAGGCGTCGATCTGGGAGGCGTCGAGGGTCGCGGCGCCGGCCACGATGAAGTCCTTCCGCGGTGCGACGTCCGAGCCCATGAGCAGCTCGAAGGTCTCCTCCGCGCTGCGGACCAGCGCGTCCGCGCTCTCGGCGGCCGGCAGGGTGACGCGGCGCAGGGTGCGGAACCGCGGGTCCATCGTCGTCTCCGAGAGCTGGTCGGCGTCCATCTCGCCCAGACCCTTGTAGCGCTGGATGTCCTCCTTGTAGCGCTTGCCGGCCCGGTCGAGCTTCTTCAGCGTCGCCGCGAGCTCGGCCTCCGAGTACGTGTAGATGTACTCGTTCTTGCGGCTGCCGGCGCCGATCACCTCGATGCGGTGCAGCGGCGGGACCGCCGCGTACACCCGCCCGGCCTCGACCAGCGGGCGCATGTAGCGGAAGAACAGCGTCAGCAGCAGCGTGCGGATGTGCGCGCCGTCGACGTCGGCGTCGGTCATCAGCACGACCTTGCCGTACCGGGCGGCGTCCAGGTCGAACGTGCGGCCGGACCCGGCGCCGATCACCTGGATGATCGCCGCGCACTCCGCGTTGCGCAGCATGTCGGAGATGGACGCCTTCTGGACGTTGAGGATCTTGCCGCGGATCGGCAGGAGCGCCTGGAAGTCCGACGACCGCGCGAGCTTCGCCGTCCCGAGCGCGCTGTCGCCCTCGACGATGAACAGCTCGCTGCGGCCGACGTCGTCGCTGCGGCAGTCGGCCAGCTTCGCGGGCAGCGACGAGGACTCCAGGGCCGTCTTGCGGCGGGAGATCTCCTTCTGCTTGCGGGCCGAGACGCGCGCCCGCATCTCCCCCACGACCTTGTCGAGCAGCGCCGCCGACTGCGCCTTGTGCTCCCGCTTGCTCGACGTGAGGATCGCGGCGAGCTCGGTGTCGACGACCTTCGCGACGATGCCCCGCACCGGGGCGGTGCCCAGGACCTCCTTCGTCTGGCCCTCGAACTGCGGCTCCGCGAGCCGGACGGTCACGACGGCCGTCAGGCCCGCCAGCACGTCGTCCTTCTCGATGCGGTCGCTGCCGTCCTTCGCGGAGATCTTCAGCCGGCGGGCGTTCGCGTCCACCTGCTTGCGCAGCGTCCGCAGCAGCGCCGTCTCGAACCCGGCCAGGTGCGAGCCGCCCTTCGGCGTCGCGATGATGTTGACGAACGTGCGGACCTCGGTCTCGTAACCCGTGCCCCAGCGCAGCGCGATGTCGACCTCGCAGTCCCGCTGCACCTCCTGCGGCGTCATGTGGCCGCGCGCGTCCAGCACCGGGACCGTCTCCGTGAACGAGCCGGAGCCCGTGAGCTTCCACGTGTCCGTGACGGGGGCGTCGGGGGCGAGGAAGTCGGCGAAGTCGACCGTGCCGCCGTCGTGCCGGAACACCTCCTCGTGCGGGCCCTCCGCGCCCGGCGTCCCGGCCAGCCCGCGCTCGTCGCGCACCGTGATGGTCAGGCCCGGCACCAGGAAGCTGGTCTGCCGCGCGCGGGTCACGAGCTCGTCGTAGGAGAACACCGCGGTCGACGGGAAGATGGTGCGGTCCGCCCAGTAGCGGATGCGGGTGCCCGTGCGGCCCCGCGCGACCTTGCCGACCACGTCCAGCTGCGACCGGGCGACGAACGGCTCGAACGGCGAGTCCGGGGTGCGGCCCGCGCGGTCGTCGAACACGCCCGGCTCGCCCCGGTGGAACGTCATGCGGTGCGTCTTGCCCCCGCGGTCGACCTCGACGTCGAGCCGCTCCGACAGCGCGTTGACCACGGAGGCGCCGACACCGTGCAGACCGCCGGACGCCCCGTACGACCCGCCGCCGAACTTGCCGCCCGCGTGCAGCTTCGTCAGGACGACCTCGACACCCGTCAGGCCGGTCTTCGGCTCGACGTCGACCGGGATGCCGCGCCCCTGGTCGCGGACCTCGACCGACGAGTCCGCGTGCAGGACGATGTCGATCCGGTCGCCGTGCCCCGCGAGCGCCTCGTCGACGGAGTTGTCGATGATCTCCCAGAGGCAGTGCATGAGACCGCGGGAGTCCGTCGACCCGATGTACATGCCCGGGCGCTTGCGGACGGCCTCCAGCCCCTCGAGCACGGACAGGTGGCGGGCGGTGTAGCTGGACTCGGCGGATGCGGTCGACACGGTGCCCGAGCCTAATCGCTCCACCGGGCACTCCCGCGGAGCCATGCCGCGCCGGGAGTGTGCCGGTCATGTTGCGGCTGTGTGAGCACCGGGTGACTTCTGCTTCGCCCGCAGCGAACCACCCGCTCCCGACGGGAAGGATCCCGGGCCGGGATGGTTGTATGACAACGTGACTGGGACTCTTGAGACCACGACTCCGCTGACTGCAGCCGACCGCTGCGACCGCTGCGGCGCTCAGGCCTACGTCCGCGTGCTGCTGCCCGTGGGCGAGCTGCTGTTCTGCGCGCACCACGCGCGCGAGCACGCGCCGAAGTACTCGCAGCTCGCGACGCACGTCCAGGACGAGACCGACAAGCTCCTCGCCGAGCACGGCGCCGGCGCCGGGGCGCGCTGACCGCACCACGACCCCCGCGGCGCGCCGGGACCGCGCGACGCCGCCACCGCACCACCACGACGGGCCCGCCCGGCCGAGAAGCCGGGCGGGCCCGTTCGCGTCCGCAGGCCCGGCGAGGAGCCCGGCACACGAACGGCCCCTCCCCGACCGCGTGGTCGAGGAGGGGCCGTCCTGCTGCCCCGGGGGGCTCAGTCGAGGTAGTCGCGCAGCACCTGCGAGCGGCTGGGGTGCCGCAGCTTCGACATGGTCTTGGACTCGATCTGACGGATCCGCTCGCGGGTCACGCCGTAGACCTTGCCGATCTCGTCGAGGGTCTTCGGCTGGCCGTCGGTCAGGCCGAAGCGCATCGACACGACGCCGGCCTCCCGCTCGGACAGCGTGTCGAGGACCTGGTGCAGCTGCTCCTGCAGCAGCGTGAAGCTCACCGCGTCGGCGGGCACCACGGCCTCGGAGTCCTCGATGAGGTCACCGAACTCGCTGTCGCCGTCCTCGCCGAGCGGGGTGTGCAGCGAGATGGGCTCGCGTCCGTACTTCTGGACCTCGACGACCTTCTCGGGGGTCATGTCGAGCTCCTTGGCGAGCTCCTCGGGCGTCGGCTCCCGGCCGAGGTCCTGGAGCATCTGCCGCTGGACGCGGGCGAGCTTGTTGATGACCTCGACCATGTGCACCGGGATGCGGATGGTGCGCGCCTGGTCGGCCATCGCGCGGGTGATCGCCTGGCGGATCCACCACGTGGCGTACGTCGAGAACTTGTAGCCCTTGGTGTAGTCGAACTTCTCGACCGCGCGGATCAGACCGAGGTTGCCCTCCTGGATCAGGTCCAGGAACAGCATGCCGCGGCCGGTGTAGCGCTTGGCCAGCGAGACGACGAGGCGGAGGTTCGCCTCGAGCAGGTGGTTCTTGGCCCGTCGGCCGTCCTGCGCGATCCACTGCAGCTCGCGGCGGGCCTTCGGCTCCAGGTCGTCGCCGACAGCGGCGAGGCGCTCCTCGGCGAACAGGCCGGCCTCGATGCGCTTGGCGAGCTCGACCTCCTGCTCGGCGTTCAGCAGCGCGACCTTGCCGATCTGCTTGAGGTAGTCCTTGACCGGGTCGGCGGTCGCACCGGCGGTCACGACCTGCTGCGCGGGCGCGTCGTCCTCGTCGCGGTCGGAGACGACGAAGCCGACGTCCTCGGTCTCCTCGTCCGCCTTGGGGGTCGCGGCGGCGGGCGTCGCGGGCGTCTCGGTGTCGCCGTCCTCGGTGGACTCGTCGTCACCGTCCGTGGCGGCGTCCGCCGGGTCGATCTCGACGTCCTCGATCTCGACCTCGTCCGGCTCGACGTCCTCGTCCTCGATGTCGTCCTCGGACTTGCCGGCGGCCTTGACGGGCTTCGCGGTCGCGGCCTTGCCGGTGGTGGTCTTCTTCGCCGCGGGCTTGGCCGCGGCACGCTTGCGGGGCGCCGGCTTGGCGTCGTCGCCGTCCTCCGACACGACGGCCTTGGTGGACGGCCGGGCCTTCGCGGTGGTGGCGGCCGCGACGCGCGAGGTGGCCGCGGTGGGCTCGGAGACCGAGATCCCGGCGTTGGCCAGACCGCGCACGACGGCCTTCAGCCGCTTGGCGTCCTCCACCTGCGCGGCCTCGCAGGCCGAGCGCAGCGCGGCGGCGTCGACGCTCCCGCTGGTGCGCCCGCGGCGGACGAGGTCCTGCAGGGCGGGGTGCTCGAACTCGCGCGGAAGGGTGGGGGTGGAAGTCTGGGGCGTCACGAATGACCTTTCGGCAGCAAAGGGACCCGGTTCGGCGCATCGGGTACCTCGATATTGTACCGGCCGCACCCACGGCGGAGCATCGCCCAGGGGTGGCGAGACCCTGGCCGGCGCGGCAGGTGACCCTGTCGTGAGTGCTCAACGCGCGGGTCGCCCGGAGGATTCCCGCAGGCCCGTCCCGGGCGTGTCACCACGGGGGCCCGGGATCGCCTCGCGAGGGCCGCCGACGGACCACGGGACACGCACCCGCAGGGGCTCCCCGACCACGCGGGACGCGCACACACGAGAGCCAAGCGGGCCACGCGGGACGCGCACACACGAGAGCCAAGCGGGCCACGCGGGACGCGCACACACGAGAGCCAAGCGGGCCACGCGGGACGCGCACACGCGACGACTCGACGGCCACGCCGCACACGCACACGCACACGCACACGCGACGGCACCACGCCGCACACGCACCAGCGAGAGCCCGGCGTCCACGCAGGGCTCACCCACGCCCGAGCCCGGCGCGGGCGTGGGCGCCGCCGAAGTGCGGCAGCGGAGCACCGCTGAGGCGCACCCTCGCCCCCGGCGGCACCGGCGTCCCCGGACCCGCGTCCGGCGGCGCGATCTCCCGCGTCGCGGCGGGCGTGCCGGGGTCGCGCGATGGTCAGCTCGGGTCGGGCTTCACCGCGAGGACGGGGCACGGCGAGTCGAGCAGGATCCGCTGGGCGTTGGCGCCGAGGATGAGCTTGCCCACCGGGCTGCGACGGCGCAGCCCGATGACGATGAGCGTGGCGCCGGTCTCCTCGGCGGTGCCGATGAGGTCCTCGGCGACGTCGCGACCGCCGGCGATCACGCGGATGTCGTGCGGGATGCCCCGCGACTCCAGCGAGCTGCGCACGTCGTCGAGCGAGGCGGACAGCTCGGAGCGCTGCTCGTCGCTCTCGTCCCCCCGCTCGCTGACGACCACGACGAGCGGCTCCGACCGGCGCACGGCCTCGCCCGTCGCGGCGGCCAGGGCGGCACGCCCCTCGACCGTCGCCAGGTACCCGACCACGATGCTCATGGGTGCTCCTCGCACGTGTTGCTCGGCGTCCGTCGCCGGCAACGCGAGGACATCGCTCGGGTGCGGCTGCGGACCGTGGTCCGACGGTACCGGAACGCGCCGCACCCGCACGACAGCGCCGGGCCGCTCAGCAGCGACGACGCAGCCACCCCGGAGCCAGCCCGACACCGAGCGCCCGGTCCAGGAGCTCGGCCAGCCGGTGGGACGGGTCCTCCGCGAGCGCCCGGTCGACCAGCAGCCGCGCCCGGATCGCGTCCCCCGCCCACCAGGCGAGCAGCGCCAGCAGCGTGCACGCGGGTGCCTGCCGGCCCGTGCGACCGTGCGCCACGACGGCCTCGAGCACCGCGCGCGCTGCCGACGCGACGTCCTCCCGAGGCTCCTCGGCGTGCTCGGGCTCGAGGAGCACGTCCAGCGTGCGCCGCACGGCCGCGGACACGGATGCCGCGTCGGCGGGAGCGACCTCCGGCCCGCGGGCGCCGTCGTCCGCGTCCGACGCCGCGGCGGAGTCCGCACCCCCGGCACCGGGCACGCCCGTCGTGCCACGTCCGGCCGGACGCGCGTCCGTGGCGTCGCCCTGGGTCCCCCGTGCGCCGTCCCCCACGCCGGATACACCGTCGACGGTCCCGGCGCCGCCCGCGGCTGTCGACGCGTCGCCCCTCACGCCCGCGCCATCCCCGACCGTCGCGGCAGCTGCCCCGGGCGTCGGCCCGCCGTCCGCCGCGTCCGCGCCGTCGGAGTGCGGGAGGTGTCGCAGCATCGCATCCGGGAGGGTCGCCTCCGGCCGGATCAGGGTGAGCACAACCGCGTCCCGCACGGTCGTGTCCTCGAGCGCGGCCTCGATGCGACCGAGCTGGGCGGGACTAACGTCGACGGCCTCGCCCGGCGACCGGTGCACGTCGGCGACGGCGGCGCGCCAGGCCCGGAGCGAGCGCTGCCTCCAGCCGAGCAGCGCCTCCGGGCCGGACGCACGCAGCCGGGCGTCCGTCCACCGGGACCTGGCGGCGGCTGCTGAGCGCCGGCGGCCCGCGGGTGCCACGGGGACGGCGGCGAGCTCCGTACGCCGGGGCAGCGGCCGGGCGCGGGCCACCGGGCCGGCGATCCCGCCCGGCTCCAGCTCCGCGAGCGGTCGCCCGCCGGGCGGGCAGCACGCCGCGTCGCGGCACGTCAGTCCCAGGTACCGACCCTGCGCCACCATCCAGGTCGTGAGCGGACCGAGGTGCTCCAGCGCCGCCCGCGCCGACTCGGCCGCCCGCTGCGTGCCGGCCCCTCCGACGGCGCCCGACCCGGGCGGGAGGTCGCGCGGGTCGCCCTCGGTGCTGTAGACGACGACCACGACCTCCACCGCGTGGTCGGCCGCGAGGTGCCCGGCGACGTCGTCGAGCAGGTCCGGACCTGCCGGGCTGAGGACGTCGTCCAGGTCGATCCGGGCCACGAGGCCGATGCTGCGTCCCGGACCGCGGAGCCCGACGGCGACCAGGCACTCCTCGGGGCGGAAGCCGAGCTGGTACGGCAGCGCTCCGAGCAGCTCCGGGGTGGGGTGGGGACGCTGCTGCGCAGGCGCGAGCCGGGTGGCGCCCCGCCCGTGGGTGTCCGCCGCGGGTGGCGTCGCGCTCGCCGCCGCGCTCGGCGCCGTGGTCGTGGTCGTGGTCGTGGTCGTGGTGGTCATGGCGTCACTCCACCGCGGCACCGACCCGTCGCGGCGCGCCGGCGCGGGCGCGCTGGGGACGATGCACCGGCGACGGCCCTGTGGAGGACTCGGCCCCCACGCGGGGAGCGGCGCTACTGTGACCGCGTGCTCGTCCGACCTGCCACCGCTCTGCTGGTGCTCGCGGTCCTGTCGACGGCGGCCTGCGCGGACGACGACCCGGCGCCCGCCCCCACCAGACTCGTGAGCCCGGACCCCGCGCCCGCGCCGACGGAGTCCCTGCTGCCCAGCCCGACGGCCACCGGCTCGCAGGTCGGAGGGCTGGCGCCCGGCTTCCCGTCCGAGCTGGTGGCTCCGCCCGAGGGCAGCGACATCCTCGTCTCGAGCGCCGAGCCGGACGCGGCGACGGGCCTCACGACGATCAGCCTCAACCTCCGCAGCCCGCTGGGCACCGACGCACTGGTGCAGGACGTGCGCGACCAGCTCGCGGCCGCCGGCTTCACGGAGACGGTCGTGGACCCGGGCACCTCGGGGCTGGCCGCCTCGTCCACGTTCGTGCGCGGGGACCAGGCCGACGAGATCCTGACGCTCGGCGTGCTGGACCGCGACGGCGTCCGCACGCTCACCCTGGGCGGGTCCGTCCGCCTCTGAGGCCCTAGGCTCGCCGCGTGAGCCCCACCACCGCCCTGGTCGACGTCGAGGATCTGCGCCCCCGGGTGGACGCCCTGCTCACGGAGCACGTCGCGGGGCTCGTCCCCGAGCTGGCGGCCGCCGGCGCCGGCGCCGTCCCGCTCGCGGAGGCGCTCGGGCAGATGCTCGCCGGCGGCAAGCGGCTGCGGGCGGCCTTCTGCTACTGGTCGTGGCGCGCGCACGGCGGGGAGGCGGGCTCGGCGGACGCGGAGGTCGTCCTGCGGGTCGGTGCCGCGCTCGAGCTGTTCCAGGCCGCCGCCCTGTTCCACGACGACGTGATGGACGACTCCGACACCCGCCGCGGCCAGCCGTCGGCGCACCGGCGGTTCGCCGCCCGGCACGTCGCGCAGGGGTGGTCGGGCGACGCGGGGCGGTTCGGGGAGTCCGCCGCGATCCTGCTGGGCGACCTCGCGCTCGTCGCGAGCGAGCGCGAGCTCGTCCGGGCCGTCGAGCGGTGCCCGGCGGACCGGCGGACGGGGGCGCACGACGTCTTCGAGCGCATGCGCACGGAGGTCACCGTCGGGCAGTACCTCGACCTGCTGGCGCAGGTGCTGCCGTGGGGCGAGGACCCGGTCGAGGACGAGGCCCGCGCCCGGGAGGTGATCGTCTCGAAGTCGGCCCGCTACAGCGTGGAGCACCCGCTGCGGCTCGGCGCGGTGCTGGCGGGCGCGGACGACGCGGCGCTGGCGGCCACGGCCCGCTACGGCCTGCCTCTCGGCGAGGCGTTCCAGCTCCGCGACGACCTGCTCGGCGTGTTCGGCGACCCCGCCGCCACGGGCAAGCCCGCCGGCGACGACCTGCGGGAGGGCAAGCGCACGGTGCTGGTCGCCCGGGCGATGGCCCGCGCGCAGGAGTCGGGCGACGTGGCGCTCGTCGACGCGCTGCGCACCGGCCTCGGCGACCGCGACCTGGACGACGCTGCGTGCGGCGCGCTGGCCGCCCTCATCGACGCGAGCGGCGCGGTCGCCGACGTGGAGGAGCTGATCGCCGGGCTGAGCGACCGGGCCTTCACCGAGCTGGCCGCCGCGCCCCTGGCCGACGACGGCCGGGCGATGCTGCTCGAGCTGGCGCACGCCGCGGTGGACCGCCGGGCTTAGACGGCGGCGTCCCGAGCCGGTGTGCCGGCGCGGGTCCGGCCGACCGCCGCCGCCCGCACCGGCACGTCACACGCTCAGAGCATCGCCTGGGCGCGACGGCGCACCTCGGTCTTGTGCCCCGCGCGCAGGGCGTCGACGGGGCGTCCCGGCAGCGAGTCGTCCGCGGTGAACAGCCACACGATGGCCTCCTCGTCGGAGAAGCCGGCGTCCCCGAGCACCGTCAGGGTGCCCTGCAGCGAGGCGAGCACCGTGGCACGCGCCGCGGGCGCCTCGTCGTCCTCGTCGGCGTGCGGGTCGGCGACCGGGTTCGCCGCGTCGACCGGGACGAGGAACGCCGCAGGGATGCTGAGGACCCGCGGCTCCCCCCGCCGGACGGCGGCCAGCCGCCGCTCCTTCAGCAGGCGGCGGACCTTGCCGGCGTCGAGGCCGAGCTCGTCGGCCGCGTCGGGCACGGTCAGCCAGGTGTCGACCAGGTCATCGGGGGTGGGCTGCGCAGTCACGCGGGCCAGCGTACTGAGCCCGGGCGGCATCCGACGCCTCGCGTCCCGGCGGCGCCGCCACCGGCCCGGACGTCCCGTGGGTCCACCCAGCGGGTGACGTCGCGACGGATCGGCGCAGGTCAACCGGACAAATGCGACCGCCGACTTCCCAGGCCCCGTCACCTGCACTACCGTCGCACTAGTCACATCAGTCACAGCAGTCACACACGTCACTCGCACACCGCCAGCGGCGACGTCCTCAGCACAGGGGTCCCCACCATGACGCAGCCCGCCCTCGCCCTCACGGACCAGGCCGCCCGCGCCCAGGCGCCCGGAGCCGCCTCCCGCGCCCGTGGACGCCGCCTCGCGACCGGGACCGGTGCCATCGCGATCGCCGCCGTCGCCGCCACGGCGTCGGCGGGAGCCGCGCACGCCGACGAGCAGTACACGGTGCGGTCCGGTGACACCGTCAGCCACATCGCCGCCCGGCACGGCACGACCGTCTCCGCCGTCCGCACGGCGAACGGACTGGACTCGCGCGCGTTCATCCGCGAGGGGCAGCGGCTCACCATCCCGACCCAGCGCTCCGCGACGACCGCGCCCGCCGCCGCGCCGCAGGCCACCGGCGGGTCCCACACGGTCGCCTCCGGCGAGACCGTCTCCGCGATCGCCCAGCGCTACGGCACCACCGTGGCCGCCGTCGTGTCCGCGAACGGCCTGGACTCGCGCGCGTTCATCCGCGTCGGCCAGACCCTGACCATCCCCGGCGCCGGCGCCACCGCGACGACCGCGCCCGCCGCCGCACCCCAGGCCACCGGCGGGTCCCACACCGTCGCCTCCGGCGAGACCGTCTCCGCCATCGCCCAGCGCTACGGCACCACCGTCGCCGCCGTCGTGTCCGCCAACGGCCTCGACTCGCGCGCCTTCATCCGCGTCGGCCAGACCCTCACCATCCCCGGCGCCGGCGCCACCGCGACGACCGCGCCCGCCGCCACACCCCAGGCCACCGGCGGATCGCACACGGTCGCCTCCGGCGAGACCGTCTCCGCCATCGCCCAGCGCTACGGCACCACCGTCGCCGCCGTCGTGTCCGCCAACGGCCTCGACGCGCGCGCCTTCATCCGCGTCGGCCAGACCCTGACTATCCCCGGCGCCGGCGCCACCGCGACGACCGCGACCGCCGCCGCCCCCCAGGCGACCGGCGGCACCGCGCTCGTCGGCAACACGTTCCTCGGCCGCACCTACGCGCCGAGCGTGGTCGCCTCCGCCAACGCGAACAAGGCGTCCCTCCTGGCGATGGGCGTGCCGAGCCGCGACCAGATGCAGGCGAAGGTCGCCTCGACCGCCCGTGCCATGGGCGTCGACACCGCGCTGGCCCAGGCGATCGCGTTCCAGGAGTCCGGGTTCGACCACACGTCGGTCTCCCCCGCCAACGCGATCGGGACCATGCAGGTCATCCCGACGTCGGGCGACTGGGCGTCGGACCTGGTCGGCCGCGACCTCAACCTGCTGGACCCCGACGACAACGTCGTGGCGGGCGTGGCGATCCTGCGCCAGCTCGTGAAGACCTCGCCCGACCTGCCCACCGCCATCGCCTCGTACTACCAGGGCGCCGGCTCGGTGAAGCGCAACGGGATGTTCAGCGACACCCGGCGCTACGTGGCGAACGTCCAGACCCTCATGGCGCGCTTCTGACGGTCTGCCTGCCGGGTCCGGCGACCCCGCCACCGTAGACTGCGCGCCGTGGGAGCCACCGTCACCGATCCGCTCGTCGGCCGCCTGGTCGACGGGCGGTACCAGGTCGTCTCGCGGATCGCGCGCGGCGGGATGGCCACCGTGTACCTCGCGGTGGACCGCCGGCTGGACCGTGACGTCGCGCTGAAGGTGATGCACCCGCACCTCGCCGAGGGGACCGCGGGGGCGAACTTCGTCGCGCGGTTCCGGCGGGAGGCGCGCGCCGCCGCCCGGCTGACGCACCCCGGACTCGTCGGGGTGTACGACCAGGGCGTCGACGGCGAGACGTCGTACCTGACCATGGAGTACGTCGACGGCGTGAACCTGCGGCGGCACCTCGCGGAGCGCGGGTCCCTCACCGTCGGCGAGGCGCTCGGCGTGGCGGAGCAGGTGCTCGACGCGCTGGCCGCGGCGCACCGCGCGGGTCTCGTGCACCGCGACGTGAAGCCCGAGAACGTCCTGCTCGCGTCGGACGGCCGGGTGAAGGTCACGGACTTCGGTCTCGCACGCGCCGTCACCGAGGTCACGTCCACCACCACCGGCACCGTGTTCGGCACCGTGGCCTACCTCGCCCCCGAGCTCGTGCTGCACGGCGGCAGCGACGCCCGCACCGACGTGTACGCCGCGGGCGTGCTGCTGTACGAGATGATCACCGGCGCGCAGCCGTTCACCGGCGAGACGCCCATCCAGATCGCGTTCCAGCACGTGAACTCCGACGTGCCCGCGCCGTCCGACACCGCGTCCTGGCTCCCGGTCGAGGTGGACGAGCTGGTCGGGGCGCTGTCGGCCCGCGAGCCCGACGACCGTCCGGCCGACGCGGGGGCCGCGCTCGCGCTGCTGCGGCGCACGCGGACGGCGCTCGACACCGCCACGCTCGACCGCCGCGTGGACGTCGAGCCGGCCGTGTCGCTCCCCCAGGCCACCGACCCGGAGTCCGACGGGCCGGGTGACCTCCGGGGCGACGACCCGTCCGACGACGACGGCCGTCCCTCGGACGCCACGGCGCGCATCGACGCACCCGGACGGACCGTCGCGCTGCCGATCGGCGTCGTCACCGCGGGCGGGCCCGAGCCCGCCGTCGACTCCCCCGCGCCGCCGCGCCGGCGTCGCTGGTGGCGCTGGGCGCTCGCCGCGGTGCTGGTCCTCGCCGCTGCCGGCGGCGGGACGTGGTGGTACCTCGCGGAGGGGCCCGGCGCCTACACGACCGTCCCCGAGGTGACGTCGCTGACCGTCGACGAGGCCGTGGCGGAGCTCCAGGACGCGGGTCTCGGGGCCGACCCCGTCGAGGAGTTCCACGACTCGGCGCCGAAGGGCACCGTCTTCGCCGCGGAGCCGGCCGAGGGCGACCCCGTGCGCAAGGACGGCAGCGTCACGCTGTCCGTCTCCCGCGGCCCCGACCTCGTCACCGTGCCCGCTGACCTCGTCGGGAAGCAGCAGGCCGACGTGGAGGCCGCAATCACCGGGGCCGACCTCGTCGTGGACTACAACGACAACGTCTACTCCGACACCGCCGGGTTCGGCGTCGTCACCGCGATCACCGACGCCGACGGGACCGCCGTCGAGCCGAACGCCTCCATCCGGCGCGGGTCCACGCTGTACCTCACCGTGTCCAAGGGACCCGAGCCCGTCACCGTGGTCTCCGTCGTCGGAGCGACCCTCGACCAGGCGCGGACGCAGCTCGACGCCATCGGCCTGAAGGTCGAGGCGCAGGAGGCGTTCAGCGACACCGTCGAGGCCGGCCGCGTGATCTCCCAGTCCCCCGAAGGCGGCACCGAGGGGCACCGCATGGACACCGTGACGCTGCAGGTGTCGAAGGGGCCGGAGATGGTCGAGGTCCCCAACCTGCGCGGCAAGCAGTACGACGAGGCTGCGGCGGCGCTCGAGGAGCTCGGGCTGAAGGCGGAGCGGCAGAACGTGCTCGGCGGCATCTTCGGGACGGTCCGCGACCAGAGCACGGCCGGTGGCGAGTCCGTGCCGAAGGGCAGCACCATCACGCTCACCGTCGTCTGACGCCCTGCGCAGCACGACGCCCCGCGCAGCGGCCCTCGTCGGGGCGCGCGGCACGGGGCGTCGTCGCGGGGTCTCAGCTCCGGCGGAGCAGCTCCACCACCTGGAACGCGAGCTCCAGCGACTGCTGGTGGTTCAGCCGCGGGTCGACGAGCGTCTCGTACCGGCGCGCCAGCCCGGCGTCGTCGATCTCCTCCGCGCCGCCGAGCACCTCGGTGACGTCGTCCCCGGTGAGCTCGATGTGCAGCCCGCCCGGCACGGTCCCGAGCGACCGGTGCACCTCGAAGAACCCGGCGACCTCGTCCATGACGTCGGAGAACCGCCGCGTCTTGTACCCGGACGCCGACGTGATGCCGTTGCCGTGCATCGGGTCGCACACCCACGTGACGGGACGACCGTCGGCGGTGACCTTCTCGACGAGCGACGGCAGCAGGTCGCGGATCTTCCCGGCGCCCATGCGCGTGATGAACGTGATGCGGCCAGGCTCGGCGCTCGGGTTGAGCTTGTCGATCAGGCGCAGGGCGTCGTCCGCCGTGGAGGTCGGGCCGAGCTTGATGCCGATCGGGTTGTGCACGCGGCTGAAGTAGTCCACGTGCGCGCCGTCGAGCTGCCGGGTGCGCTCCCCGATCCACAGGAAGTGCGCCGAGCAGTCGTACGGCAGCCCGGTCCGCGAGTCGATGCGCGTGAGGGGACGCTCGTAGTCGAGCAGCAGGCCCTCGTGGCTCGAGTAGAAGTCCACGGTCCGCAGCGCGTCGAAGTCGGCGCCGCACGCGGCCATGAACCGGATCGCGCGGTCGATCTCCGCGGCGATCTCCTCGTACCGCGCGTACGCCGGGTTCGCGGTGAAGCCCCGGTTCCACTCGTGCACCCGCAGCAGGGACGCGAAGCCCCCGGTGGTGAACGCGCGGATGAGGTTCAGCGTCGACGCGGACGTGTGGTACGCGTCGAGCAGCCGCTCCGGGTCGGGCGTGCGGGCCTCGGGCGTGAACTCGAAGCCGTTGATGATGTCGCCCCGGAACGCCGGCAGCGTCACGCCGTCGCGGGTCTCGGTCTCCGACGAGCGCGGCTTGGCGTACTGCCCCGCCATCCGGCCCATCTTGATGACGGGCAGGCTGGCGCCGTACGTGAGGACGACCGCCATCTGCAGGACGGTCATGATCTTGCCGCGGATGTTGTCGGCCGTGGCCTCCGCGAACGTCTCGGCGCAGTCACCGCCCTGCAGCAGGAACGCCTCGCCCCGGCCCGCGGCGGCGAGCTGGCCGCGCAGCGCGTCCGCCTCCCCCGCGAACACCAGCGGGGGCAGCCCGGCGAGCCGGGCGCCGACGCGCGCGAGGGCGTCGGCGTCCGGCCACGCGGGCTGCTGCGTGACGGGCAGGGTCCGCCAGTGCTCGAGGCCCTCGAGCACCGCGGGGTCGGCCTCGACGCTCATCAGTGGGCCGCTGCGGGCACCAGGGGCTGCCCGATGCCCTCCAGGAGCGCGCCGAACCACGGCTGCGAGACGTCGAACGCCTTGCCGCCCGCGATCCGCGGGAACGCGATGGCCTTGAGGCGGTCGCCGTCCTCCTCGTCGTGGCCGATGACGCCGGCCTCGCCGCGCAGGGCGCACTCGACGGCCAGGTCGGTCATCGACTTGATGAGGCGCAGGTCCTCGGCGTTCGCGGCCGCGGCGCGCGAGTAGTAGCCGGACTTCTGGACCATGACCTTCTCGGCGCCGAGCTTCTCCGCGAACTGCTTCGCGAACCACTGGCCCGGGTTGATGGTGTCGAGCTTGACGTGGCCGAACGGGTCGCGCGGCACCTCGGCGCCGGACGCCTCGAGCTGCTCGACGATCTCGTGCATGCCCGCACCCTCGGACAGGAAGATGTTGACGTTGCCCTGGGAGTCCATGATCGCCTTGAGGCGCGCGGCCTCGGCGTCGATGTCGATCGCCAGCTCGGGCAGGAACACCGCGTGGATGTCCCAGCGCTCACGGGTCAGGCCGAGGGCCGGGGCCCACTCCTGGGCGTCGAGCCACTTGCGGTACTCGGACGCGGCGGCGGCGGTCAGCCAGCCGCAGTGCCGGCCCATGACCTCGTGCACGATGAGCATGCGCGGGCCGGAGCGGTGCTCGCCGATGACGTTCGCGGCGAACCCGGCGGCCTCCTCGGCGGCGGTCCAGGCGCCCAGCGACTGCTTGATCGGCACCACGTCGTTGTCGATGGTCTTCGGCAGGCCGACGACGGTCAGGCCGTAGTCGTTCTCCGCCAGGTACGCGGCGAGGTCCGCGGCCGTGGTGTTCGTGTCGTCGCCGCCGATGGTGTGCAGCACGTCGACGCCGTCGGCCTTGAGCTGCTCGGCCGCGACCTGCAGCGGGTCCTGGCCCTCCTGGACCAGCCCGCGCTTGACGCAGTCGGCCGCGTTGGTGAGCTTCACGCGGGAGTTGCCGATCGGCGAGCCGCCGAACCGGTGCAGGATGCCCGCCTGCCGGCGCGCCTCGTCGGTGATGACGATCTTGTCCCCGCGCAGCAGCCCGTAGTAGCCGTGCTCGTACGCGATGATCTCCACCTCGGGCGCGATCTCGGTGTACCGCTCGATGAGGCCACCGACGGCCGAGGACAGGCACGGAGCGAAGCCACCCGCGGTCAGGAGCGCGACGCGACGAACCGACATGAGACACACCTCTCGTTGATCAGCACGGCTGGGGGTCCCCAGCCCGCGCGCCACTGAACGCGACGCACGAGACCCGGAACCGGGACCGAGGTCCGGGGTGCCGCCACGCGCAGGGCACGGCGGACGGGCTCATCCTACTGAGCCGCGGCGTCCTCCTCCGGCGGGACCGGTGGCTGGACATCGGGCACGGCGCGGCCGCCCGGGGCGGTCGGCTCCGGGGCGGCGGGGCCGGTCGCGGCCGGGTGGCCGGTGGCGATGCGGGCCTTCTGCGTCGCGGCGTAGATGTCGACGTACTCCTGGCCGGACAGGCTCATGAGCGCGTACATGATCTCGTCGGTGACCGAGCGCAGGATGAACCGGTCGTTCTCCATGCCCTGGTAGCGGCTGAAGTCGAGCGGCTCGCCGATGACGACGCCGATGCGGCGCGGGTGCGGCAGGCGCTGCCCGAGCGGCTGGGCCTTCTCCGTGTCGACCATGACGACGGGGACCACCGGCGCGCCGGACTCCAGCGCCAGGCGGGCGACGCCGGTCTTGCCGCGGTACAGCCGGCCGTCGGGGCTGCGCGTGCCCTCCGGGTAGATGCCGAAGAGCTTGCCCTCCTCCAGGCGCCGCAGCCCGGTGCGCAGCGCAGCCTCGGACGCCTTGCCGCCGCTGCGGTCCACCGGGATGGTCCCGACGCCGCGCATGAAGCCCGCGGTCAGCCGCCCCTTGAGCCCGCGCCCCGTGAAGTACTCGTTCTTGCCGATGAAGACGATCTCGCGGTCCAGCACCAGGGGCAGGAAGAACGAGTCGATGACGGCCAGGTGGTTGCTCGCGAGGATCGCGCCGCCGCTGCTCGGCACGTGCTCCGCCCCGCGGACCCACGGGCGGAACAGCAGGTGCAGCAGCGGGCCGATCAGGACCCGCTTCATCAACCAGTAGAACAACCTGCCACCTCTCGCCCTCGTCGCGCGGGACCGTCGAGCCCGTCCCGTGCCCTGTGCTCGGAGCCGACTCTAGAGTGCTGCCATGGCCCCGCGTCCCGACCACCCCGCCGACGACCCGTCCCCCGACGGGGACGAGCGCGACGCCGCGCGCGCCGACCGGTCCGCCGAGGTGTCCGACGAGCAGTGGGCCGCGATCGTCGCGGACCTGCAGGGCGGCGCGGACCTCACCGGGCCGTCGACCTCCGGCGCCACGGGCCAGGACGACCCGCGGACGTCGTCCGGTCCCGCCGTAACCTACCCCGTCGCACCGTGGGTCACCGACAGCCGCGTCGTGCGTCCGGCCCGGTCGGGGGGCGACGAGGCCCGGTCCGACGCCGACGAGGACCGCTCCGTGGGCCTCCCGGGGGGCGGTACCGGACGGGACTGGGACGCCACCGGGCAGATCGACGAGGCGGAGCGGCGCGTCGACGACGCGGAGCACTTCGTGCCGCCGGACCCCGGGCCGGTGCTCGGCGGCGACCCGCTGCTCACGATGGCGTGGCTCGCGGTCGGCGGGATGCCGCTGCTGTGGCTCGTCGTCCTGCTCGGCTGGCGCGACGCCCCGTCGGCGATCGTGCAGGCGTCGGTCGCGGTGTTCCTGCTCGGGCTCGTCGTGCTGCTGTGGCGGATGCCGCACCGGCGCGACGAGGACGACCACGACGACGCGGACGGCGCGGTCGTCTGAGCCGCGCGGGTCCGCGCGTCGCCGCGCCCGCGGGCGACTGGGCACCGCGGGCGGCTCGGCCCCGGCGGGCGACTCAGCGCCGCGCGAGGTCCGCCGCGCCGACGATGCCCGCGTCGTTGCCCATCGAGGCCAGCGCGAACGTGGCCTCCGGGCGGTGCCCGCGCGCCGACAGCTGGTCGAGGAACCCGCGGCGGGCGGGGGCGAGCAGCAGGTCGCCGGCCGCGCTGACGCCACCGCCGATGACGACGATCGCCGGGTCGAGCAGCGCCGCGACGGACGCGGAGCCCTCGCCGATCCACCGGCCGAGCTCCGCGAGGAGCTCGACGGCCAGCGGGTCGCCCTCCTGCGCGGCCTGCGTCACCTGCGGCCCGGTGAGCGCGTCGGCGTCGCCGCCGGCCAGCTCGAGCAGGCGGGCGCCGCGCTCGGGCTGCGTGATGAGGGCCGACTGCGCGTCACGCACGAGGGCGCTGCCCGAGGCGTACTGCTCCCAGCAGCCCTCGTGCCCGCAGCCGCAGTAGTGGCCGCCGGGGACCACGCGCATGTGACCGACCTCGGCCGCCACGCCCCAGGCGCCGCGGATGAGGTTGCCGCCGACGACGAGCGCGCCGCCGAGTCCCGTGCCGATCGTCAGCAGGAGCATGTCCTGCACGTCGCGTGCGGCGCCGAACGCGAACTCCGCCCAGCCGGCGGCGTTGGCGTCGTTCTCCACGACGATCCGGACGTCGTCGCCCAGCTCCTTCGCGACGATGTCGCGCAGCGGGTGGTCGCGCCACGGCAGGTTCGGGGTGAACAGCACGGTCGCCTGGTCCGCGCCGATGAAGCCGGGGGCGGCGAGGCCGATGGCGCCCACCTCGTGCTCGGACGCGAGCTCCTGGCACGCCTCGATGACGCCGCGGTCGACGCTGCCCGAGTCGCGGGGGTCGGTGTCGCGCCGCGTCTTGGCGATGATGCGGCCGTCCTCGTCGACCACACCGGCGGCGATCTTCGTCCCGCCGATGTCCACACCGATGGCGTGCATGCTTCCCCGCTTCCGCGTCGTGGTTGTGCGTCCCGCACGAAGGCGCACGGCCGCCGGGCGTCCCGGGTGCTGCCGCACCGGTGCGGCGGCAGCGCGCGCGTGCGAGCCCACGCTAGCGTGCGCGCCCGGATTCCCTGAACGCGCTCCCACGCCGCCCCGGGGCCGCGCACCGTCCCCGGACGGGTGGCGGCACGGCGCGCGCCCTGCATGTGGGACCAAAGTCCCTTATGCTGCGGGCACCTTCCGACCTCTGACGATGGAGCCAGAACCATGGAGGAGTTCAGCACACCCCTGCTCGTCGACGCGGGGCCCCGCGAGAACCTGCTCGACCTGCTGGCCGCCCGCGTCGCCGAGACCGGCGACGGTCCCCTCATCGAGTACAAGACGCCCGGGACCGGTACCACCTGGCACACGGTGAGCGCCCGCGAGTTCGACCGGCAGGTCCGGGACGTCGCCCGCGGCTTCGTCGCCCGCGGCATCGCACCCGGCGACCGCGTCGGCATCATGTCCCGCACCCGCTACGAGTGGACGCTGCTCGACTGGGCCCTGTGGAGCGCCGGCGCGGTGCCCGTCCCCGTCTACGAGACCTCGTCCGCCGAGCAGGTCCACTGGATCCTCACCGACGCGGCCGTGACGCTGCTCGTCGTCGAGACCGCCGAGCACGCCGCCACCGTCGCCGAGGTCCGCCCCGAGGCCCCCCTGCTGCAGGACGTCCTCGTCCTCGACGACGGGGCCGTCGAGCGCCTCGTCGCCGACGGCCGCGACGTGCCCGACGCCGAGATCGACCGCCGGCGCCGCGTCGCCGGCCGGGACGACCTCGCCACGCTCATCTACACCTCCGGCACCACCGGCCGCCCCAAGGGCGTCGAGCTCACGCACGGCAACTTCTCCGTGCTCGCGCGCAACGCCGTCCAGGGGCTGCACGAGGTCGTCGCGACCCCCGGCTCCCGGACGCTGCTGTTCATGCCGCTCGCGCACGTGTTCGCACGCTTCGTCGAGGTGCTCTGCATGCCCGCGGGCTCCGTCCTCGGCCACACGCCCGACACCAAGCAGCTCCTGCAGGACCTCGGCGAGTTCCGGCCGACCTTCATCCTGTCGGTGCCGCGCGTGTTCGAGAAGGTCTACAACTCCGCCGAGCAGAAGGCCGCCGCCGGCGGGAAGCTGAAGATCTTCCAGTGGGCCGCGCGCACCGCGATCGCCTACTCGCGGGCGCTCGACGACGGCCGGCCCGGGATCGCGCTGCGGGTGCAGCACGCCGTCGCCGACCGGCTCGTGTTCCACAAGCTCCGCGACGCCATGGGCGGCCAGGTCGAGTGGGCGATCTCCGGAGGGGCTCCGCTCGGCGAGCGGCTCGGGCACTTCTTCCGCGGCATCGGCGTCCGCGTGCTCGAGGGGTACGGCCTGACCGAGACCACCGCCCCGGCCACCGTCAACCTGCCGGGCAAGACGCGCATCGGCACGGTCGGGCCGCCGCTGCCCGGCACGTCCGTCCGGATCGCCGCGGACGGCGAGGTCGAGGTGCGCGGGCCGCAGGTCTTCACGCGGTACCACGGCAACCCCGTCGCCACCGCCGAGGCGTTCGACGACGGCTGGTTCCGCACCGGCGACCTCGGCTCCCTCGACGCCGACGGCTACCTCAGCATCACCGGCCGCAAGAAGGAGATCATCGTCACCGCGGGCGGCAAGAACGTCGCCCCGGCGCTCCTCGAGGACCGCCTGCGCGCCCACCCACTCATCAGCCAGGTGGTCGTGGTCGGGGACGGCCGGCCGTTCATCGGCGCGCTCGTCACCCTCGACGCCGAGGGGCTGCCGGGCTGGTGCTCGGCGCACGGCCGCGAGCCGATGACCGTCGCGCAGGCCATGCACGACCACGAGGTGCTCGCGTCCGTCGACCAAGCCGTCGAGCGTGCCAACCGGGCCGTCTCGCGCGCCGAGTCGATCCGCCGCTACCGCATCCTCGAGCGCGACCTCACCATCGCGAGCGGGCACCTCACGCCGAAGCTGAGCGTGCGGCGCACCCACGTCCTGAAGGACTTCGCGACGGACGTCGAGGCGATCTACGCCGCCGAGCCCGGGCGCTGAGGCGGGGTCGCCGGCGGTCGCGGGACCCCGCTGCGGGACTCGGTCGCGGCCGGGTCGGCGCGCGTGGGTGGTCGGTGCCCGGCGCGGGGCGCTCGGGTGCCCGGCGGGTGGGCGGTCGGTGCCGCGGCGCCGGAGCGCGCCGGACCGTCCAAAGCGCGCCGACGTCAGACGCGCCCGAGCCGCGCGAGCAGGGTCGCCGACGGCAGGACCCGGGCGCCCGCCGCCTCGAGGTCGGCGCCCAGCGCCCGGTCGGACGTCACCGCCACGACCACCCTGCCCGTCGGCTCCGCACGCACGAGCCGCCGGATGAGGTCGTCGGCGATCTCCCCCTGCGAGAACAGCACCCGCACCCCGCGCGGGCCGCTCGGGGCCCGGTCGTGCGGCCCGGGCTCGCGCCCGTCGAAGCAGCACGTCACCTCCGCGCCCGTCCGGCCGGCGAGGTTCGCGAGCCGCTCGGTGAGACGGCGGCGCTGCTCGGCGAGCGGGACGTCGGGCCAGGCGAGCTTCGAGACGTTGTAGCCGTCGACCACCAGGTGGGCCCTCGGCATCGCGAGCAGCTCGTCCAGCAGCACCGGGTCGTCCTCACCCCGCCCCCTCGACGTCGCACGTCCGGCCGGACCGGGCACGGGCGCCGGCGCCACCAGGTCGGCCGGCATCGCACCCGCCGGGGGCAGCGCCAGCTCCTCCCGCAGCGCCGACCCCGCCTCCACCAGCGTGTCCAGCAGCAGCCGCACCCGCACCTCCGCGAGGTCCCGCAGCACCGCGGCGTCCTCCCGGGCGGCCCGCACCAGCTCCTCCGCGCGCCGCCGTTCCTCGTCGGCCCGCGCCCGGAGCGCCGCCGCCTCGGCGTGCACCCGCTCGGCGGCGGCGCCGACCTCCGCCGCCCGCTCGGCGGCCCGCCGCGCCTCGGCCCTCGCACGGTCCGCGTCCGACCGGAGCCGTCGCAGCTCCTTGCGCAGCGCGACCAGCTCGGCCTCCGCCGCGTCCGCCCGCTCCTGCTCGGCCGCCAGCCGCGCGGCGATCCGGTGCACGTCGTCGGGGCGTGGGGCCACCGCGGAGCCCGAGCCCCCGCGGGAGGCCGGGCCCAGGCGGGCACCGGAGCCCTGGGGAGAGCCGGAGCCCTGGGGAGAACCCGAGCCCTGGGCGGGGCCGGTGCCCTGCCCTCGCGAGCCTCCCGCGCCGGCTGCGCTCGGATCCTCCTCGCCCGAGCCCGCGGGCCAGGCCTCCGGCGCCGCGGCCGCGCGCACCACGTCCTGCCATCCCGGCGGGCGCAGCAGCACGGCGCCCACGGCCAGCGTCACCGGGTCCGGCGCGGAGGGCCGCGTGCCGACCTCCGGGTCCAGCACGGAGGGCGGCGTGCCGGCATCCAGGTCCGGCACGGAGGGCCGCGTGCCGGCATCCGGATCCAGCGCGGAGGACGGCGTGCCGGCATCCAGGTCCGCGACAGGTGCGCCCGACCCGGCGGGCTGCGACGGCGACGGCGACGACCGTGGCGACGACCGTGGCGACGGCTCGCGACCCGCGGCGAGCAGGTCGGCCGCCTCGTCGGGGTGCGCGTGCGACCAGGCCCGCGCGACCCGCGCCCGGAACGCGTCGTCACCCTCGACCGCGCGCCACAACGGGCCGGCGCCCGCGTCGGCCCGTCGGCGGGGAGCGAAACGGCGGACCGCGGCGAGCGCGGACGGCACGGTGGCCGGCTCCAGCGCACCGAGCACCTCGGCCGCGAGCCCCACCACGGCGGCCCGGACGGCAGGGGGCACGACGACGGACATGCTCGTCACCCTACGGGCCCGCGCGGCCGGGGCGACACGCCGTGCACGCCACGACACACCGCCCGTCGTCCCCAGGCGGACCGCCCGGGCAGGCCTCTTGTCGGAGGTCGTCGGTAGCGTCTTCTCATGGCACCTGACCTGCTCGAACACCTCCCCGAGCCGCTCCTCGCGGGCGACTCGTGGGGGCTGCGCGCCGGGTCGGCACTGCCGGTGTACGACGCCCGGGGCCGCCGTCGCGAACCGCGCGAGGCGGCCGTGGCCGGCGGACCGCGCGACCCGCGACCGGGAGGAGCAGGTGGCCACCGGGGGCCCCTCGCGTCGAGCCCCTGCGGCGGGGGCGCCGGCGCCACGACGGGCGCCCGTCACCTCGCCCCGCGTGGCGCCAGCTCCCCCGGAGACCACGGCACCACCGGCGACCGCGACACCACGGGTGGCCGCGACACCACCGGCGGCCGCGACACCACGGGTGGCCGCGCCACCACCGACACTCTCGAGGCCGTCGGCACCGACGCCGTCGTGCCGCAGGAGCCGGTGCACCTCGCGGCCAGACGGGAGCGCACCCGGCTCCTGGGCGAGATCGAGACCGTCGCGCAGGCCGCACCCGACCAGGCGCTCGCGGCGTGGCTCGACGACCTCGACCCGTCGACCGTCCCCGTCGAGATCCTCGTCGAGGCGGTCGCCGCATCCGCGCGCCTCGAGGCCGCGGCGCACGCGCGCACGCTGAGCCTCGCTGCGGCGCTGGCGCGGCGCCCCGAGATGGAGCCGGCGTGGAACGACGACGTCGGTCCCCTGCCGCGCCACCGCTCCGTCGCCGCGGACGAGCTGTCGATGCGCCTCGGCGTCTCCCGTGTCGTGGCGAACCGGCTGGTGCGCGAGGGCCAGGTCCTGGACCTCGTGCTGCCCGCGACCGGTGCCGCGCTCGCCGCTGGCGATCTCGACGCCGCGAAGGTGTCCGTGCTCGTGCAGCGCTTGGGGAACCTGGACCTGCGCGTCGCGGAGGCCGTCGAGGACCTCGTCCTGCCCGAGGCCCCGGAGCGGTCGACCGCGCAGGTGCGGCTCGACGTCGAGCGCGCGCTGCGCGAGGTCGACCCCGACGGAGCAGCAGCCCGGCACGAGCTCGCCCGGACGGGGCGCCGGGTGTCCCGCCCCCGCCCCGAGCCCGACGGGATGGCGTCGATGTGGCTCGTCCTGGCGGCCGAGGACGCCACCCGGGTGGACGGCGTCCTCGAGCACACCGCACGAGCCGCCCGGGTCCACGGCGACCCGCGCACCCTCGAGCAGCTGCGCGCGGACGGGCTGCGCGACCTGGTGGTCGGTGACGTCCCGGCGCCGGACAGCCAGGACAGCCAGGACAGCCAGGACAGCCAGGACAGCGTGCTGCCCGATGGCGACGGCACGGCTGCCGGGAGCGACGAGCGGGTGCGGCCGGGCTCCTCCGGCGCCACGCCGGCGCAGGGCTCGGCCCCGGGTGCCCCTCGTGCCACGGGCGGCTGCGCCTGCGGCGGACGGGGCGCAGGCCGGGCCGGCGCTCAGATCCGGGTGACCGTCGCCGCCTCGACGCTCCTCGGCCTGGACGACCGGCCCGGCGAGCTCGCCGGCTACGGGCCGGTCGACGCCGTGACGGCCCGGGCGCTCGCTGCGGGCGGCACCTGGCGCCGCATCGTCACCGACCCGCTCTCCGGCGCCGTGCTGGACGTCGGTCGCACCCGCTACCGACCACCGACAGCCCTCGACGAGCACGTCCGCACCCGCGACCGTCACTGCGCGGCGCCCGGCTGCACGGTGTCGGCAGCCGACGCCGACCTCGACCACACCCTCGAGTTCCACGGCGTGCCCTCCGGGGCCGGTCACGCTCGGGCGTCGGACGTGACGGCCCTGGGAGAGCGAGCGCGCGGTGCGCAGCCGCTCGGCACGACGTCCGACGCCAACCTCGGGGTGCTGTGCCGCCGGCACCACCGCCTCAAGACCGACGGAGGCTTCCGCCTGCGCCAGCTCCGGCCCGGTGTCTACGAGTGGGTCACCCCGGCGGGCCACCGCTACCTCACGCGCCCGGGCGGGGACGCCGTCGTCGACGTGTCCGCGAGTCCGCCGTCCCAGGTCGACGTGCTGGCCGAGCTGCCTCCGCCGTTCTAGCCCGCGGCCCGTGCCGCCGGCGTGTCGGACCCCGCCGATACCGTCCCCGTCATGGTGTTCCGCTCCCCCGTGCCCCCGCGTGAGGACCTCACGCGGCAGCCCGTGGGCCGGCCGGTGCAGGTCACGCTGGACGACATCGGCACCCCGCTGTCGGACGTGACGTTCGTCGTCGTCGACCTCGAGACGACCGGCGCCGCACCCGGGGCGTCCGCCATCACGGAGGTCGGCGCGGTCAAGGTGCGCGGGGGCGAGGTGCTCGGTGAGTTCCAGACGCTCGTCGACCCGGGCGGCCCGGTGCCGGCCCAGATCCAGGTCCTCACGGGCATCACGACCGCGATGGTCGTCGGCGCACCGCGCATCGGGTCGGTGCTGCCGTCGTTCCTCGAGTTCGCGCGGGGTGCCGTCCTGGTCGCGCACAACGCGCCGTTCGACGTGGGCTTCCTCAAGGCGGCCGCGGCCGAGACGGGCCACGCCTGGCCGGGCTTCCCGGTCGTCGACACCGTCAGGCTCGCCCGTCGTGTCGTGACCCGCGACGAGGCCCCGAACCACAAGCTGTCCACGCTGGCCGCCCTGTTCCACGCGACGACGACACCCGAGCACCGGGCGCTGGCCGACGCCCGGGCCACGGTCGACGTGCTCCACGCCCTGCTGAGCCGCCTCGCGCCGCTCGGCATCACGCACCTCGAGGACCTGGCGACGGCGGGCGACGCGGTGCCGTCGGACATCCGGCGCAAGCGGCACCTCGCCGACGGGCTGCCGGACGCCCCGGGCGTCTACCTGTTCCGGGGACCTCGCGACGAGGTGCTCTACGTCGGCACCTCGACCTCGCTGCGGTCGCGCGTCCGGTCGTACTTCACGGCGGCCGAGAAGCGCTCGCGGATGCGGGAGATGGTGCGCATCGCCGAGTCGGTCACGCCCGTCGTGTGCGCGACGCCGCTGGAGGCCCAGGTGCGCGAGCTCCGCCTGATCGCGGAGCACGACCCGCGCTACAACCGGCGTTCCCGGGCGCCGGAGCGCATGCCCTGGATCCGGCTCACGGACGAGCCGTTCCCGCGCCTGTCGGTCGTCCGGGAGGTCCGCCCGGGCGCGACCCACATCGGCCCGTTCTCCTCGCGCTCGGCGGCGCAGTCCGCGGTCGAGGCCCTGCACGACGCCTTCGCGATCCGCCGCTGCACGTCGCGTCTCCCCGCCGTGCCGGCGCCGGGCGCCACGGCGTGCCACCTCGCGGAGATCGGCCGCTGCCCGGCTCCGTGCGTCCGGCCCGAGGCCGCGGCCGAGCACGCGGCCACCGTGGACCGGGTGCGGGAGGCCATGACAGCGGACCCCGCGGGGGTGGTGGACGCGCACGCCGGCCGGATCGCGGGGCTCGCCCGGCAGGAGCGGTACGAGGAGGCGGCCACGGTCCGCGACCGCCTCGCGGCGTTCCTCCGGGGCTCGGCGCGTGCGCAGCGCCTGGCGCCCCTGTCGGCGTGCGCCGAGCTCGTCGCAGCCCGGCGGACGGACGCCGGCGGCTGGGAGCTCGTCCTCGTCCGGCACGGCCGGCTCGCCGGGACCGCGCTCGTGCCGCCCCGCACGGATCCCACGCCGGCCATCGAGTCGCTGCGCGCCAGCGGGGAGCACGTCGACCCTCCGGTCCCCCCGGCGCCGGCGGGACACCCGGAGGAGGCCGACCTCGTGCTCGGGTGGCTCGGGCGTCCCGGCGTGAGGATCGTCTCGGTCAGCACCCCGTGGTCATACCCGGTGCGCTCCGCCCAGGCCCGCACCGACCCCGCGGCGGCCGTCGGCACCACGTGGCTGGAGGATGCCGAGGCGGAGGCGCGGGCCGAGCGCGACGCGCAGTTCGAGCGCGACGCCGCAACGCCGCTCCCAGCGCCGCACGACGTCCGCCCGCCTGCCGTCGCTGCCCCCGACCCGGCGCCCGCCGCCGACCCGGGCGCAGCGCCCGGCGAGGCGTCCGCCCCCGGCCACCCGTCGGCCCCGGCCCTCGTGCCGCCTCCTGGCACGGACGCGCGGCGTGCGGCGCGGGACGACCCCGCGGGGGCCGCCGGCGCGGCATGATGGCGTCATGCTGACCGCCATCGTGCACATCGACACCGACGCCGCGCGCATCCCCGAGGCCGCCGCGGCGATCGCCGAGATCCCCGGGGTGAGCGAGGTCTACTCGGTCACGGGCGGGGTCGACCTCATCGCGATGGTGCGCGTCCGGGAGCACGAGGAGCTGGCGGACATCATCGCGGACCGCGTCAGCAAGGTCCCGGGCGTCGTGCGGACGCAGACGTTCATCGCGTTCCGGACGTACTCGCAGCACGACCTCGAGCAGGCGTTCGCCCTGGGCATCGAGGGCTGACGGCGCGGGCCGCCGGCCGCCACCCGCTCACGGCCGTCGGCGTCAGCTCGCCGCGCTCAGCGCCTCAGCTCGCCGCGCTCCAGCGCGCCAGGACCTCGGCCGCCGCCCCGGAGTCGACCGCCCGCGCGGCGTGCTCGAGGCCGCTGCGCAGCCGGTCCACGAGGTCACCGCCCTCCGCGCCCGTCCCGGGCAGGGAACCGTCGGCGACGAGGGCCGCGGCGGCGTTGAGCAGCACGGTCTCCCGGGACGCGACGTGCTCCCCGGCGAGGACGGCCCGCGCGACACCGGCGTTGAAGGCCGCGTCGGCGCCCCGCAGGTCGGCCACGGTCAGCGGCGTCAGACCGAGGTCCGCGACGGGGTCGAGCACGTGCTCGGTGACGGCACCGCCGGTGACGTGCCAGACGTGGGCCGTCCCGGTCGGCGCCAGCTCGTCGAGGCCGTCGTCCCCCCGGAACACCAGCGCCTCGGTGCCGCGCCGCGCGAGCACGCCGGCCACGAGCCCAGCCATGCGGGGGTCGGCAACGCCGATCGCGGCGGCGGCCGGCTGCGCCGGGTTGGTGAGCGGGCCCAGGAAGTTGAAGACGGTGCCGATGCCGAGCTCGCGGCGCGCGACCGCCACGTGCCGCATGGCGGGGTGGAACGTCAGGGCGAAGCAGAACGTGATGCCGACCTCGGATGCCAGGGCGGCGACGCGCTCGGGGGTCTGGTCGAGCCGGATGCCGAGCGCCTCGAGCACGTCCGCGGATCCGGACGACGAGGACGCGGCCCGGTTGCCGTGCTTGACGACCCGGACGCCGGTCCCGGCGACGACGAGCGACGCCATCGTCGAGACGTTGACGGTGTGCGCGCGGTCCCCGCCGGTGCCGACGATGTCCACGGAGCGCCCGGGCACCTCGAAGCGCAGGGCGTGGGCGAGCATCGTGTCGGCGAGCGCCGTCAGCTCGGCGACGGTCTCGCCCTTGGCGCGCAGCCCGACGAGGAACCCGGCGATCCGCGCCGGGGACGCCTCGCCGGACATGATCTGGTCCATCGCCCAGGCGGTCTGCGCCTCCGTGAGGTCCTGCTGCGCGACGAGGGACGCCAGCAGGTCCGGCCAGGTCACCGCCGGCACGGGGCCCGCGCCCTGCGTCATGCCGCGG
Source organism: Micrococcales bacterium (assembly GCA_014763765.1). Taxonomy (GTDB): domain Bacteria; phylum Actinomycetota; class Actinomycetes; order Actinomycetales; family Cellulomonadaceae; genus Cellulomonas. The sequence goes on along the minus strand of JACXUT010000005.1, from coordinate 5,060 downwards.
GGGCGCCGGTGAGCAGACCGGCGACGGCGCTCTGCAGCTCGACCGGGTCGAGCGGCTGGGAGACGACGGCGTCCGCGTCGGACCAGGCGGCGAGCCACGCGTCCTGCGGGCGGCCGGTGAGCACGAGCACGGGCGGGCAGCCGAACACCTCGTCCTTGACCTGGCGCGCGAGCGCCATGCCGCCGACCTTCGGGGCCTCGCCGTCGAAGACGAACAGGTCGTACCCGCCGGCCTCGGCCTGCTCGAGGGCGGCGGCGGGCGTCGCGACCTCGGTCCACTCGATGTCCGGCGCGCCCCGGCGCAGGCGCCGGCCGACGCCGAGCCGCACCTGGGCGCGGGTGTCGAGGTCGTCGCTGTAGAGGAGGATGCGCGGTCCGGCCTGCTCGGCGGAGGCGTCGGCAGTGAGGCGGTCAGCGGCCATGGTGGTCCTTCACTCGGTGCGGGGCGGGACGGGGGTCCCCGCCCTGCATCTTGGCACGCCGGGGTGCCGGTGGTCCGCAGGCGCCCGGAACCGCGGCGGACGGGCCGGAACGAGGTGACGATGTGACAGAAACCTCGGCCACGCCCTAGGACTTGGGACCCATGCGCTGCGGTTTTCGGCCATACTGACGTGCGTGACGACCGCAACGGCTGCCCCCACGTCCGCTCCCCGGGTGAGCGTCAACCGACCGAACCCGGTGTCGGTGGGCACCATCGTGTGGCTCGCGTCGGAGCTGATGTTCTTCGCGGGCCTGTTCGCGATGTACTTCACGCTGCGCGCCACGGTCCCCGAGGAGTGGGCCGTGCAGACGGAGAAGCTCAACGTCACGTTCGCGGCGGTGAACACGACGGTGCTGCTGCTGTCGTCCGTCACCTGCCAGATGGGCGTGTGGGCCGCGGAGCGGTTCCAGCCGGTGCGCTCCGGCTCGCTGCTGAACGTGCGCGGCTGGGGCATGAACGAGTGGATGACGCTCACCTACGTCATGGGTGCGTTCTTCATCGGCGGGCAGATCTTCGAGTACGCGGAGCTGGTGCACGAGGGCCTGACGATCTCGTCGAGCCCCTACGGCTCCGTCTTCTACCTGACGACCGGCTTCCACGGCCTCCACGTGGTCGGCGGCCTCATCGCGTTCCTGTTCCTCCTGGGCCGGTCCTTCACGGCGAAGCGGTTCGGCCACCACGAGGCGACGACCGCGATCGTCACGTCCTACTACTGGCACTTCGTCGACGTGGTCTGGATCGCGCTGTTCGCGACGATCTACCTGATCAAGTGACGACGACCCCCCGAGCCCCCCGCACGCCCGAGACGAGGATCCATCCGTGAAGGCACTCGCCGCCCGCAGGCACCACCGGTCCGCACCGGTCGTGCTGCTCCTGCTGGCGCTGCTGCTGACCGGTGCGGTGTACGCGATCGCCCAGCCCGCCAGCGCCGACGCGGCGCAGGCGACGGCCAGCGAGAGCGACATCGCCACCGGCCAGAAGCTGTTCCAGGCCAACTGCGCCACCTGCCACGGCCCGACCGCCGAGGGCCGTGAGGCCGTCGACGGCGGCGCCGGCGGCCCCTCCCTCATCGGCGTGGGCGCCGCCGCGGTCGACTTCCAGGTCGGCACCGGCCGCATGCCCGCGCAGATGAACGGCCAGCAGATCCAGGCCAAGCCCGTCCAGTTCACGCAGGACGACATCGACAAGCTCGCGGCGTACGTCGCCTCGCTGGGCGCCGGGCCCGCGGTGCCGACCGCCGAGCAGGTGGACCCGAGCCTCGGCGACGCGGCGAACGGCATGGCCCTGTTCCGCACGAACTGCGCCATGTGCCACAACGCGGTCGGCGCCGGCGGCGCGCTGTCCCAGGGCAAGTGGGCGCCCTCGCTCGACCAGACCACGCCCACGCACATCTACGAGGCGATGCTCACCGGCCCGCAGTCGATGCCGGTGTTCAACGACGCCAACATCACCCCGGACGAGAAGCGCGACATCATCGCGTACCTCGACGAGCAGCGTGACGGGTCGCCGGGCGGCCTCTCCCTCGGCTCGCTCGGTCCCGTCAGCGAGGGCCTGTGGGCCTGGGTGGTCGGCATCGGCCTGCTGATCGCCGCCTCGGTCTGGATCGGAGCCAAGTCCTCGTGAACTCACCCCACGACCCCTCGACCGACCTGACCACCCGGGACGGCTCCGCGCCGGTGCCCGAGCGGTTCGAGGACCCGGGCCTCGAGGCGCACCGCGCCCGCGTGGGCGACACCGACCCGAAGGCGAACAAGCGCGCGGAGCGGCAGGTCGTCGTCCTGTTCACCATCTCGATCCTCGGCACGATCGGCGCGATCGTCGCGTACGCGCTCGTCCCGCCGGGCGAGACGGTCGGCAGCATGCGGCTGTCCAACCTGCTGCTCGGGCTCGGGCTGTTCCTCGGCCTGGCCGGCATCGGGCTCGCGGCGGTCCACTGGGCCAAGTCCCTGATGAACGACCACGAGCGCGCCGAGGACCGCCACCCCACGGCGTCGTCCGCGGAGAACCGCGTCAAGGCCGTCGAGGCCCTGCGCGAGGGCGCCAAGGACTCGTCGATCGGGCGTCGCGGCGTGCTCAAGGGCGCGATGGTGACCTCGCTCGCCCTGTTCCCGCTGTCGATCGCGGTGCCGCTGGTCGGCAACCTCGGCGGCGACTGGAACGTGGCGCGCTCGAAGCACACGATGTGGCGCCGCGGGACGCGGCTGACGATCGACCCGAGCGGCCGGCCCATCAAGGCGTCGGACGTGACCATCGGCTCGGTGTTCCACGTCATCCCCCAGGGCCTCGAGGAGGCGGAGCACCCGCTGAACGAGAAGGCCAAGGCGGTCGTGCTGATGATCCGCATGGACCCGCGCGACATCCGCTCCGAGCAGGGCGAGGGCTGGTCGTACGACGGCATCGTGGCGTTCTCCAAGATCTGCACCCACGTCGGGTGCCCGGTCGCCCTCTACGAGCAGCAGACGCACCACATCCTGTGCCCGTGCCACCAGTCGACCTTCGACGCCGCGGACGGCGCCAAGGTCGTGTTCGGCCCGGCGAAGCGCCCGCTGCCCCAGCTGCCGATCACGGTCGACGACGAGGGCTACCTCGTCGCGCAGGACGGCTTCAACGAACCCATCGGCCCGTCGTTCTGGGAGCGCCTGACATGAGCACCGTCGACTCCCCGCCGCAGGCGTCGGCACCGCCGACCGCGGGCGCACGCGCCGCCGCGGCGACCGCCGACTACCTGGACCAGCGGACCGGCATCGGCACCGCGGTCAAGGAGTTCGCGCGCAAGATCTTCCCCGACCACTGGTCGTTCCTCCTGGGCGAGATCGCGCTCTACTCCTTCGTCGTGCTCCTCATCTCGGGCACGTTCCTCACGATGTTCTTCGTGCCCTCCATGAACGAGGTGCACTACCACGGCCCGTGGGCCGCGATGGACGGCGTGCAGATGTCCGAGGCGTTCGCCTCCACGCTGCGGCTGTCGTTCGAGGTCCGCGGCGGGCTGCTGATGCGGCAGATCCACCACTGGGCCGCGCTGATCTTCATGGCCGCGATCGTCACGCACATGATGCGCGTCTTCTTCACGGGCGCGTTCCGCAAGCCGCGCGAGCTCAACTGGGTCGTCGGCTTCACGCTGATGATCCTGGGCCTGCTCGCCGGGTTCTCCGGCTACTCGCTGCCCGACGACGTGCTGTCCGGCAACGGCCTGCGGATCGCGGACGGCGTGGCCCGCGCGATCCCGATCCTCGGCTCGTACATCTCGTTCGCGCTGTTCGGCGGCGAGTTCCCGGGGACCGACCTGATCCCGCGCCTGTTCACCGTGCACGTGCTGCTGGTGCCGGCGCTGATCCTCGCCCTCATCGGCCTGCACCTGCTGTTCGTCGTGCTGCACAAGCACACGCAGTACCCGGGTTCGGGCCGCACCGACAAGAACGTCGTCGGCTACCCGCTGTTCCCGGTGTACGTGGCGAAGGCCGGCGGGTTCTTCTTCGTCGTGTTCTCGGTCATCGCGCTGATGGCCGCCACGATGACGATCAACCCCGTCTGGAACTACGGGCCGTTCGACCCGGGCGTCGTGTCCGCCGGCGCGCAGCCCGACTGGTACATGCTCTTCCTCGAGGGCGGCCTGCGCCTCATGCCGGGCTGGGAGTTCGTCATCGGGCAGTACACGGTCTCGATGAACATCCTGGTGCCGGGCGTGGTCATCCCCGGCCTGCTGTTCACGACGCTGGCCCTGTGGCCGTTCATCGAGTCGTTCGCCACGGGTGACAAGCGCGAGCACCACGTGCTCGACCGCCCGCGCAACGCCCCGTTCCGCACCGCGTTCGGCGTCTCGTTCCTCACGGCGTTCTTCATCCTGATCCTCGCCGGGTCGAACGACCTCATCGCGACGCACTTCCACCTGTCGATCAACGACATCACGTGGACGTTCCGGGTGCTGATCTTCGTGGCCCCCGCGATCGCGTTCTGGCTGACCAAGCGGATCTGCCTCGCGCTGCAGCGCAAGGACCGCGAGGTCGTGCTCCACGGGCACGAGACCGGGCGCATCGTCCGGTTCGCGTCCGGCGAGTACATCGAGGTGCACAAGCCCCTCGACGCGCACGAGCGGTGGCTGCGCGTGCAGCACGAGCCGCGCCGGCCCGTCGAGATCGAGCCGGCGGAGGACTCCCGCGGCGTCCGGCGCAAGGGCTACCGCAAGGACCTGCTGCGCCAGCGCCTCTCGCGCGTGTTCTACGAGGACCGCGTCGAGCCGGTCACGCCGGCGGAGCTCGCGGCGGCGCAGTCGCACGGCGGGCACGACGCCCTACCGGCGGCGCACGACGACGAGCACCGGGCGGTCGGTGCCGGCAGCGGTGCCCGTCAGCTCGCGTCGGAGCCCGAGGACACCGAGAGCACGGGCGGCAGCGCGCACCGCTGAGACCCGCAGCACCGACGGCAGGGCCGGTCGTGCGTCACGTCGACGCGCGGCCGGCCCTGCGGCCGTCGAGGGCGCGGCGACCACCGCGTCGCACCGCCGTGACCTGGGGAATCATCCGCGCGCGCCGCTCGTTGCACCGGAGGGAGCGGGCGGTCCCCGGACCGGTCCCGCCCCACCG
>JACXUT010000210.1 GCA_014763765.1 Micrococcales bacterium | reverse complement strand
CCACCACGACCCGCTGCGGGACCGGCAGGTCGACGAGCTGCTCCGCGACGTGATGACCGGGTTGCAGCACTGGCTGCCGGGCTCCCGCCGCGGGCAGGCGCCGCCCCGTGGACCTGCTGGGCCTGCTCGAGATCGCCGACGCCCACGGCATGACGGACACCGGCGCCGTCGCGTACGTCGAGGCGGTGCGCCCGGACGGCAGCCGCCGGCGGTTCGCGTTCGAGGGTGTCACCACACGGATGGAGGACGGCAGCGATGACCGGCACTGACACGAGCGCGCCGATCGAGGTCGGCGTCACGGACCTCGACGGGGAGCGCGACGCGTCCGGCGGCTTCATCCCGCCGGTCGCGATGGAGGACGACCCCGCGGAGCTGTTCGCCGGCGACTCCGGCACGCTCGACGCCGACGTCCGCCGCGTCCTCGTGCGGCTGCTCCAGCGCCGGTTCCTGCTGGCGGAGCGGAACCCCGCGCAGTGGCGCACGCTGCTCGCGCACCAGCAGGTGATCGAGTCGCGGCTGCACGACCTGTTCGTGCACCTGGTGGTCGACCACGACCGCGGCATCGCCTACAAGCGGCAGGTCCGCTCGGCGGAGCTCGACGTGCCCGTCCTGCTGCGCGACGAGCCGTACAGCCGCGCCGAGACGCTGGTGCTGGTGCACCTGCGCACGGTCTTCCAGCGCGAGCGCGGGGCGGGCGAGAGCTCGGCGCGCGTGGACGTGGAGGAGCTCGAGCAGACGGCCCTGACCTACTACGACCCCGACGACACGAACGTGGCCTCCCGGCAGCGCGAGATCCGGGGCGCGGTCGCCCGGCTCGCCAAGGAGGGCGTGATCGAGGAGGAGTCCGAGGGGCGCTACCGGGTGACCGCCCTGGTCGAGATCGTCCTGAGCAACGAGCGGCTCACGGAGCTGCGCGCGTGGCTGCGCAGCCCCGCCGCGACCGTGCCGCAGGACGGGACGCCGGAGCCGGCGGACGAGGACGCCCCGGACGACCACGCCGCACCGCAGGACGACGCAGCGCCGCAGGACGACGCCGCACCGCAGGACGAGGAGCCCGCCCGATGACCATGGTCGACACGCTGTTCGGCCTCATCCCGGCCGCCTCGACGGGCCAGCAGTGGCTCGCCCGGGACCTGCAGCTCGTGAACTGGGGCGGGTACGACGGCCACCACCGCGTGCGCCTCGCGCCCACGGCGACGCTGCTGTCCGGCGGGTCGGGCTCGGGCAAGTCGACGCTGATGGACGCGTACATCGCGCTCCTCATGCCCCTCACCACGCCGTTCAACGGCGCGTCGAACGGCGGCGTCGTGGGCCGGCCCCGCGGCAAGGACCAGCGCAACATCCTGTCCTACGCCCGCGGCAAGCTCGACGAGTCCCGCACCGAGGACGGCACCCGCCAGCGGGTGCTGCGCGGCGACGGCCAGGACACCTGGTCGGCGATCGCGATGACGTGGGCGGACCAGTCGGGCCGGGAGTTCACGGCCGTGCGCGCCTGGTACGTCCCCGCGGCGGCGCGGACCCTGGAGGACGTCACCGCGGTGCGGGCGACCCGCGAGGGCGGCTTCGACCTGCGCGACCTCGAGCCCGCGGCGGCCGACCGGTTCGGACGGGCGGCCGTCGCGGCGGCGGGCCTGGGCGCGTTCGACACCGACCGCGAGTTCACCGCCCGGCTGCACTCGACCCTCGGGATCGGTGCGACCGGCGACGGCGGCAAGGCCGTCGGGCTGCTCGGCCGCATCCAGGCCGGCCAGCAGATCACGACCGTCGACGCGCTCTACAAGGCGATGGTGCTGGAGGAGCCGAGCACGTTCGCGACCGCGGACGCCGTCGTCGAGCAGTTCGACAAGCTGTCCGGCACCCGCGAGCAGATGATCACCGCGCGGCAGCAGGTCAAGGCGCTGGAGCCGATCCGCGCGCACCGCGCCGCCGCCGAGGAGGCCGCCGAGCGGCTGCGCGTCATCGCGTCGGTCGGCTCGTTCGACGACGACGCCTCCCCGGCCGCGCTGTGGCGGCACGACCGCCGCCTCGGCCTGCTGCGTGCCGTCGAGGCCGACCTGCAGCACCGGCACGACGGGGCCCGGCGGGAGGCCGACGAGCTCGCGGCGCGCATCGCGGCCGCCCGGGCGGAGCTCGAGGGCGTCAAGGAGACCCTGTGGGTGTCCGGCGGCGACCGGCTGTCCCGCGCCCAGCGCGAGCTGCGCGCCACCGACGACCGGCACGCCCGCGTCTCCGTGGCCCGCGCCCGGCTCGACGAGGTGCTGGCCGACGTGCTCGGCGTCGGGGTGCCGACCGCGGCCGACTTCGAGGCGCTGGCCGAGCAGGCCCGCACCGCGCTGGCCGACGACGGCGCGAAGCAGGACGCGCGCGAGCGCCTCGGCGCGGCCATGGCCGAGCGCAAGGACGCCCGCGGCGAGCTCGCCGGCCTGCGCGCCGACCGGGCGGAGGCGGAGCGGCAGCAGGGCAGCATCCCCGGCGAGCTGCTGCGGGCGCGCGCCGCGCTCGCCGAGGCGGCGGGGCTGACCGCCGACGAGCTGCCCTTCGTGGGCGAGCTGCTCGAGGTGCGGACCGAGCACGAGCCGTGGCGCGACGCGTTCAACCTCGCGCTCGGCGGCTTCGCGACGACGCTGCTGGTCGACGCGGCGCGTCTGGGGGCGTTCCGCCGGGCGATCGACGCCGTGCGGCTCGGGAGGCGCCTGCGGTACCAGGGCGTCCCCACCGGGCAGCGCTCCGACGTCGCGCTCGACCCGCGGACGCTGCCCGGGCGGCTCGAGCTGCGGTCCGGGCCGTTCAGCGGCTGGCTGCGCAACGAGCTCGCGGACCGGCACGCCTACGTCTGCGTGGACACGCCCGGCGAGCTCGCGCAGCACACCAAGGCCCTGACGCGCGCCGGCCAGGTCTCCGAGGGGCTGCGGGGTGCGCACGGCGGCCAGGGACGCGCGAACGTCCTCGGCTTCACCAACACCCGGCGGCTCGCGCAGCTCGACCGGGAGATCGAGCTGGCCGAGCGGCGCGTCGAGCTCGCCGAGCGCGACGTCGAGGCCGCGGCAGCCCGCCTGGACGAGCAGGACGCCCGCCGCCGCGCCTACGAGGCCGTCGTCGCGGTCACCTGGGAGCAGGTGGACGTCGCCGCCGTGGACGCCGAGCGGGCCCGCTGGACGCAGGTCATCGAGGACGTCACGTCCGGCAACCCCGAGGTGGTGCGCCTGCAGCGGCGCGCGGACGAGCTCGACATCACCGTCGCCGCGCTCACCGAGAAGCTGGGCCGCGCCAAGGGCGACGCCGAGCGGCTCACCGCCTCCTGGTCGGACACCACGGACGAGGTCGACCGCGCCCAGCAGGCGCTCGACGACGCGCAGGACGCGGGCACGACAGCCGAGCCGGAGCAGCGCGCGTACCTCGAGCAGCTGCTCGGCGGTGCCGGGGCGGACGTCGCGGCCGACGCCGCGCCCGTCCAGGCGCTCGCCGCGTTCGACGGCACGGTGGCGCACGCCGCCGAGCTGCTCCGGGCCGACCGCCAGGCGGCCGAGGGCGTGGTCAACGCGTCCCGGGACGCGCTGCGCCGGACGTTCGAGACCTTCGTCGAGCGGTGGCCGGACCCGAACCTCGGCACCGACCCCGAGGAGTCGTACGGGGACTTCGAGCGGATCCTCACCGAGCTCGAGACCAGCGCGCTGCACGAGCTCGAGGGGGAGTGGCGGCGGAGCCTGCTGCGGCTGTCCGGCAACGACCTGACGGACCTGCACAACGCGCTCGCCCGGTCCGTGCGGGAGATCAAGGAGCGCATCCGGCCGGTCAACGACATCCTCGCGGACCTGCCGTTCGCCGACGACGACCACCGCCTGCGCATCGACGCCCGCGACACCCAGTCCACCGTCGTCGCCCGGTTCCGCAAGGAGCTGCGCGACCTGCGCGAGGAGCTGTCCACCGAGGCGACGGACGCGGAGCGCGAGCGCCGCTACCTGCGCATGGCGAAGGTCGTCGACCGGATCCGGCGCACCGCCCCGGACTTCGCGGACCTCGTCGACGTGCGCCGGCACGTGCGGCTCAGTGCCGAGAAGACCGACCTGGACGGCAACCACGTGGCGCTCTACGACCACATCGGGGAGAAGTCCGGCGGTGAGTCCCAGGAGCTCGTGGCGTTCATCGTCGGCGCCGCGCTGCGGTACCAGCTCGGCGACGCCGGGGCGGAGCGCCCGCGGTACGCCCCGGTGTTCCTGGACGAGGCCCTCATCAAGGCCGACGCGCGGTTCACCGGGCGGGCGGTCGGCGCGTGGCGGGGCCTGGGGTTCCAGCTCGTCATCGGCGCGCCGAACGACAAGTTCAGCGCCCTGGAGCCGCACGTCGACCTCAAGTACGTGGTCCTGAAGGACGCCGCGGGTCGCTCGCGCACGAAGCCGATCGCAGGGCTCGCGGACACCCCGGCACCCGCCTGACGCCGCGGGGCGTGCGCGTGCCCGGGGACGGGCCCGCGCGTCGGGCGGGGTCAGCCCTCCGGGAGGGGTGCCTCGCGCTCGTCCGCGTGCGCGACGTGCCGGAGCTGGCGCCAGATGAGCGCGACGAACAGGGCCGACCCCGCGAACGCGAACCAGAACGGCGCCGCCACGCCGTACCGCTCCGCGAGCACCCCGCCCAGCCCGGACCCGAGGACGAGGCCGCCGAAGACACCCACCGTGTTGACCGCGCCGACGCGACCCTGGAGCGCGCGCGGGACGGCGCGCTGCCGCACGGTGACCGAGGTGGTGCCCCAGACGAACGCGTGCGCGCCGAAGACGAAGAAGATGGCGAGCGCGACCGCGGGCTGCCGGGTCAGCGCGAGGCCGAGGTGCGTGAGGGTCTCGACGACGAGCCCGATCCGCATGAGGTTCCCGAGCGAGACGCGTCGCGTGATCCACCCGTAGGCCGCCGTGCCGGCGAGACCGCCGACGGCGCTGACGGTGGTGAGCAGCCCGAAGCCGACGGACCCGAGCCCCAGGCGCTGCGTGGCGTACAGCACGAGCACCGACCAGGCGGCCCCGAAGGTGATGTTGAACGTGAAGATCGTCAGCACCAGGGTCCGCACGGCGGCGTGGTGGCGCACCCAGCGCAGCCCCTCCACGATGTCCCGGCCGAGGTGCTGCCGGGCAGCCGGGTCGGGCCGGTGCGGCGGCAGGACGATCCGCGCGACGAGCACGGCCGCCGCGGACACGATCAGCGCCTGGCCCGCGGCCGGCCACGCGGCCCCGGCGGCGAACAGCGCGGCGCCCACGGGCGGGCCGGCGAGCTGGTTGAGCGTGATGAAGCCCGTCTGCAGGCGGGCGTTCGCCACGGCCAGGTCGTCGCGCGCCACGAGCATCGGCAGGAACGTCTGCGCGGCGTTGTCGGCGAACACCTCGGCGGTCCCGAGGAGGAACAGCAGGCCCAGGACGAGGCCGACGGTGGCGTGGCCGCCGGCCACCGCGACGGCGAGCGTGGCGAGGACGACCGCGCGGGCCACGTTGACGACCAGCACGATCCGGCGGCGGTCCCAGCGGTCGGCCAGAGCTCCCGCGAGCAGGCCGAACAGCAGCGGGGGCAGCCACTGCAGGGTCGCCCCGAGTGCCACGAGCCGCGCGTCGGAGGTCAGCGAGGCCACGAGCAGCGGCCCGGCGGCGAGCGCGATGCCGTCGCCCACGTTGCTGACCCACGACGACGCGAGCAGCCACCGGAACGGCACGCCGAGCCGCGGGGGCGCGACGGCGTCGACGAGGCGGCTCACAAGGGCGAGATGCTAGCCGCTGCCTGCGACACCCGGCCGGGTGGCAGCCCGCCGGGGCGGCGCCTAGCGTCGCGGGGAGCGGGTCGGGTCGAGGCCCCCGGGACCTCAGCGGGAGCAGCCATGTCCGAGACCACGCCCGGAGCCGCCACCGACGTGACCGACCCCGTCGCGTCGGCGCGCGCGACCGCCGGCCCGCCCGCGGTCCGCCCGCTCGCCGTCGTGACGGGTGCCTCCAGCGGCATCGGCCTGGAGCTCGCCCGCCGGTTCGCCGAGGAGGGGTTCGACCTGGTGGTGGCCGCGGACGAGGCGGAGCTGGCCGTCGCCGCGGACGCCCTCGGGGCCTCGGGCGCCGCCGTCCGGCCCGTCCGCGTGGACCTCGCGACCGCGGAGGGCGTCGACGCGCTGGTCGCCGAGGTGCGGGCGACCGGGCGTCCGGTGGACGCGCTCGCGCTCAACGCCGGCACCGGTCGCGGCGGCGCGTTCGTCGAGACGCCGCTGGAGGGCGACCTCGCCGTGATCGCGCTGGACGTCGTCGGCACCGTGCGGCTCGCGAAGGCGCTGGTGCCCGCGATGGTCGGGCGCGGCGCCGGCCGGGTCCTGGTCACCGCGTCGACGGCCGCGCTCGTGCCGGGTCCCTGGTACGCCACCTACGCGGCCTCGAAGGCGTTCGTGCACTCGTTCGCCCAGGCGCTGCGGCACGAGCTGTCCGGCACGGGCGTCACCGTCACGTCGCTGCTGCCCGGCCCCACCGACACGCGGTTCTTCGAGCGTGCGGGCATGGAGGACACCCCGGTGGGCAGCGGACCGCAGGACGACCCGGCCGACGTCGCCGACCAGGCGTTCGAGGGGCTGGTGGCCGGCAAGGCCGAGGTCGTCGTGCGCTCGTTCCAAGCCCGGCTGCAGGCCGTCGCGGCGGCCGTGCTCCCGGACCGGGCGAAGGTCGCCGTGCACGGCGCGTCCACCCGGCCCGCCGGGGACGACGGCGCCGTCGACGC
>JACXUT010000209.1 GCA_014763765.1 Micrococcales bacterium | reverse complement strand
GCGCCGCCCGCCTTCGCGGCCGTGACCACGCCCGACGTGATGAGGGCCGCGAGCGGCGAGGCCGCCACGGTCCCCCCGGCGTCCAGGTGGTCGGCCTGCGCCCGCAGCGCCTGCGCGACCGGGCGCGCCCCGCCCGCACGGTGCGCGACGACGGTGTCCGCGAGCGCGCGCAGCAGCGACGGCGGCTGCGACTGCTCCACGTGGTCGGTGCGTGCGACCAGGGGCAGCAGCAGCGCCCGGCCCCGCGCCGGCTTCGCCCGCAGCAGCAGCGTGCCGCCACCGTTCGGGAGCAGCGCGACCGACGTGCCCGGCTCCAGCCCGACCTCGCGGCGCCACACCCGGCAGCGGACGCGCAGCAGCGTGCCGGCGTCGGGGTCCAGCCACGTCGACTGCCACAGCAGCACCACGAAGAACAGGGCGAGGGCCGAGACGGCCGTGACCGCATAGACCCGGTTCTCCGGCTGGGTGACCGCCAGGACGACCACCACGGCGAGTGCCGCGACCGCCGTGCCCGCGGCCCAGACGCGGCCGGACCGCGAGGAGAACCCCGGGACCCGGACCCGGGCACCGCCGTCGCTCATCCCCGTTCCCCCCACGGCGCTCCGGCGAACGCCTCGGTGCGCCACGGTAGCCGCACCCTCTCCCCCGCGTGCACCCGCCGGCACAGCTCCGTCGCCCGGTCGAACCGCATCCGCCGGCCCCCGCCGGTGAGCTCGGCGCCGCCCGGCTGCCACGTCGCGCTCCACCGCGGGTGCCGCAGCACGACCGTCTCGCCCGCCACCACGTGGCCGATCGCCTGGTCGACCTCGTCCAGCAGCGCCTCCGACCCGGGGTCGCAGGCGTCGCACGCGCACACCGGCACCCTCTCGACGACGACGTCCGGGCGGACCACCGCGACCTCCAGCGGAGCCGGAAGCCCCGGGGTGTCGGCGTCGCCCTCCCGCTCGAGCAGCAGCAGACGCATCGCGCCGTCGCGCGGCGGCACGACCGCGAGCCCTCGGTCCTCCCCCGGCAGCGCCGTGCCGTCCTGCGGGCCGACCGGCTCGGTGCGCGCACCCAGGCGGGACACGAGCACGTCCACCCACGCTGTCGCGCGCGCGTGGACGATGCGGAACCGCTCCGGGTCCGTGACGCGGCCGTACTCGTCGTCCGCGGGGCCGTGGACGTCGGCGTGCGGGTCCGGCCACGACGGCAGGCCCAGGCGGTCGTACCGCCGGGCGACGTCGGCGCGCAGGTCGTCGAGGAGGAAGGGCACGAGCACGACCGTAGCCGCCGCCGGAGCGGCGGGGACAGGCACCGGCGGCCCGGTCCTCAGCGGGGTACGGCTGCGTCCAGCGGCTTGACCATGAACAGGCACGGGTTGTCCGCCCCCCACTCGTCGGTCTCCGCCAGAGGCAGGAACCCGAACGCCTCGTAGAACCGACGAGTCTGCGCGTAGCCGGCGTCGGGGTGCGAAGGCCCGAGCGTCTTCACCAGGAGCAGCCGGACGGCCCGGTCGCGGGCGTCGTGCTCGAGCGCCGTCAGCATCGCACGGCCGGCGCCCCCGCCGCGCGCCTGCCGATCCACGGCGATGAGGTGCACCTCAGCGACCCACGCGAACGGGCGGTCCACCAGCAGTACCCCGCGCACGTCGCCCGCCGGATCCCCGCCGGCCCGGGCGGTCCACGTCTCGGCCGTACGCGCCTTCTCGACGTACTCCGCCGTCGACTCCGGGATCCCGAACCACTCAGGCAGCGTCCCGAGGATCCGCGCGACGTCACCGGGCACGGCCGTGTCACGGGCGACGTGCCACGGCCGCGCGGCACGAGCGACGGGAAGCGGCGATTCTGGGGTGGCGGCGGGCGGCACGGCCTCCACCCTCACGCACCGGCCGCGGTGAGGACGAGGGGTTTTCTCTGCCCGGCGCGGCCGGGCGGACACACGGGTCCTCTTCACGTCCCGCGCTTGATCGCCGCGGTCGCCAGGTGGTCCGCCGCCTCCGACAGCCGGATCCCCACGATGTCGAGCCGCCGCAGCACCTCGCGGCGGCGGAGCGTGGAGTCGTCGAGCGGCTCGGCCAGCAGGCGGGACATCGCCGTCTGGTAGTGCGCGCGCACCGGGGTCTTCTTGGCCGCGAGCGCCGCGACCGCCACCCGCCCGACGTCGTCGCGCAGGCACGCCGTGGCCCGCGCGAGGGCTCGCACGCCGTCGCGGATCTGCTCGAGCACGGGCACGCCGTCCGCGCCGGGGGCGACCCCGTACAGGTCGACCTCGCGGACGTAGTCGCGCAGGTTGTCCAGCACGTCGTCGACGGCCCGCGAGTAGGTGAACAGGTCCTCACGGTCGAGGTAGCTGGTGAGCGCGCGCGTCAGCGACTCGACGACGTGCGCCCGCCAGGCGTCGCCCTCGTGCTCGACCGCCGCGACGGCCGCCCGCGCGTCGGCGACGCCGAGCGTGCCGCGGGTGAGCCGCAGCGCGATCGTCACGGCGTCCTCGGTCGCCCGGAGCTGGCCGGCGAGGCCGTCGACCAGGTCGTCCCGGGCGGCGCCCGAGATGCCGCGGACCAGCCGCCTCACCCGGCCCCGCGGCCGGCGGTCAGCCACGCGACGCCCGTCGCCACCAGGACGCTCGCGGGCACCGTCAGCACCCAGGCCAGCGCGACTCTTCCGGCGTACTCCCATCGGACTCTTCCTCTCCCTCGTGCGAGCCCGGCGCCCACGAGGGAGCCGGAGAGCGTCTGCGCCATGCCGACCGGGCTGCCGACGGCGGAGCTGGCGAGCATGACGGCGGCGGTCGTCGTCTGGGCGGTGACCGCGTCGAGGCCGCGGACCGCGAGGATGCCGCGGTTCACGGTCCGCTCCATGCGGCCGAGCCCGACGGCGGCGCCGGCGGTGAACAGCCCGGCGCAGAGCGCGAGCTGCCAGGCCACCGCGTCGACGGTCGCGGCACCGGGCGCGGACGCCACGGCGACGATCGCCAGCAGCTTCTGGGCGTCGTTGGCGCCGAACGCGAGGCACAGCACGACGTAGGACGCGACGTGCCAGCGCCGCACGGCCGCCGGCGAGACCCGGGACGCCGCGGACAGCCGGTGCACCAGACCCGCGAGCGCGAGGCCGGCGAACGGCGCGGCCGCGACGAGCGCGAGCACGCGGCCGATCGCCGCCCAGCCCATCGCCTCCCCCGCTCCGAGGCCGCCGCCCGCGACCCCCGCGATGAGCGCGAGCGTGAGGCTGGTCGGCTGCCCCCACCGGCTCAGCACCCCGGTGACGACGAGCGCGGCGACCACGGCGGCGAGGAACACCGCGCGCCCGGTCGCGGGGTCGCCGCCCGGCGGGACGAGCTCCCGCGCCACGGTCCGCGCCACGGCGGTCCCCAGGAGCGGCGGCGCCAGGGCGATCGCGCACCCGAGCACGAGCAGCGCCGCCCACGGGCGCCCGCCGTGCACGCGCAGGCTCGTCGCGGCGATGGTCGCGCCGGCGTTGGACCCGTACACCAGCGCGAGCACGCCCGCCGCGACCAGCAGGACGACCGACCCCTCGGGCACGGCGGCTCCTCTCGTGATTTGCGCACGCGCTCTCGCAAACGTCAGCGGGTGTTGTCGGATGCTACTCATGAGTGTACAGTCCGAGCCAAGCCGATCCGGTCACGCAGCAATGGTGCGGAATGACGGGATGTCCATCTCGACCCGTTCTGGGTGGACCACACAGCATTTGTCGCGCCCGCGTCGCCGCGGGCCGGACACCCCCGGAGGATCCATGCACGACGTCGTGGCGACGCGCCCCCGCAGCGGGCCGGAGCGGCTCCCGCGCCGGCCCCGCGGCCGGCCGCACGCCTGGGCCTACGCAGCGCTGGCGCCGACCGTGGTGGCGCTGCTGGCCTTCAACTACTGGCCGCTGCTGCGCACCGCGGTGCTCTCGTTCCAGAGCTCCGACCTGTTCGGCCGGCCCGCGGGCTTCGTCGGTGCCGACAACTACACCGCGATGCTCGGGTCTCCGGACTTCCGCCGCACCCTGCTCGTCACGGCCGTGTTCGTGGTCCTGACCGTCGTCGGCAAGCTGCTGGTCGGGCTCGCGCTCGCCGTCCCGCTGTCCCGGCGGCTGCGCGGCACGGCGTTCTCGCGGGCGGCGGTGCTCATCCCGATGGCCGTGTCCGCCGCCGTCGCCGGCCTCGCGTTCCGGGCGCTCATGAGCCCGACGTACGGGCTGCTCGACCAGATCGCGATCGCGCTCACCGGCCGTCCCGCGGGCTGGCTCACCGAGCCGACCATGGCGATGGTGTCGATCGTCGTCGTCGACGTCTGGATCTCGATCGGCTTCGTGACCCTGCTGCTCATCGCGGCGGTGGACGCCATCAGCGTCGAGGTCGAGGAGGCCGCGGCCCTGGACGGCGCCTCCCGCGCCCGGATGCTCCGCTCCATCACCCTGCCGCTCATCACGCCGACGCTGTTCTTCATCGTGGTGACGCAGTCCGTGCAGGCGATGCGGGAGTTCACGATCATCCAGGTCGTGACCGGCGGCGGCCCGGCGCGCGCCACCCAGACGCTCGTCTTCGACATCTGGGCGAAGGCGTTCGGCGGCACGGCCGACTACGGCGCCGCGTCCGCCCGCGGGATCATCCTGCTCGTCGTCATCGCCGTGCTCACCGTCGTGCAGTTCGGCGTGCTCGAGCGGCGGGTGAACTACTGATGCGCGCCCGGGCCGCCCACATCGCGCTGGTCGCCTACCTCGCGGTCGCGGCACTGCTCGTCGCCCTGCCGGTCCTGCACGTGGTGTTCGCGGCGCTCCGCCCCGGGCAGGCGCTGACCGGCACGTTCCGGGACGTGCTCCCGACCGGCATCTCGCTCGAGAACTTCCAGGCCGCGCTCGGCCGGGCCCCGCTGCTGCGGCAGATGGTGAACTCCGGCGTCGTCACGCTCGCGCAGACCGCCGCCCAGGTGCTGACCGCGCTGCTCGCGGCCTACGCGCTGGTGTTCGGGCGCCTGCGCCGGCCGAACCTCGTGTTCGGGTTCGTGCTGCTCACCATGATGATCCCGGGCGAGACCATCCTCGTCGCGAACTACCTGACCATCCGGTCGCTCGGCCTGTTCGACACGGTCGTCGCCGTGTTCCTGCCGTTCCTGGTCTCCGCGTACAACGTGTTCCTGCTCCGGCAGACGTTCCTGTCGTTCCCGAAGGAGATCCAGGAGGCCGCCGTCGTGGACGGCGCGGGCCCCATGCGGTTCCTGTTCGGGTTCCTGGTCCCGCTGTGCCGGCCGACCGTCGTCACGGTGACGCTCATGGCCGCGATCGCCGCCTGGAACGGGTACCTGTGGCCGCTCGTGGTGTCCGAGACCCCGGCGTCCCGCACCGTCCAGGTCGGCATCAAGATCCTCACCGACGAATCCGGCACCGACCTCGGTGCGTCATTGGCGGGCGTCACCATCGCCGCCGTTCCCACCATCGTCCTCGTGCTCCTCGGCCAGCGATTCCTGGCCAAGGGTCTCACGCAGGGCTCGGTCAAATGAGGAGAGGAATGTCCACCATGCAGAGAATCCGAGGACGCAGGGCGCTGGGGGCGGCGGGGCTGCTCGCAGCGGGCGGGCTGGTGCTCGCCGCGTGCGGGGCGGCCGAGGACCCGGGCGACAGCGCCGGCGGCACGTCCGGCGGGGACGGCGACGGGGTGACGATCGACTTCTGGTACTCCGTCAGCGGGGTGCCGGCGGACACCCTCACCGCCCTGGTCGACGAGTTCAACGAGGAGCACGACGACATCACCGTCAATGCCGTCTTCCAGGGCAGCTACGTCGACTCGATGGCCAAGCTCACCAACTCGGTGCAGTCCGGCGCGCTGCCCGACGTGGTCCAGGGCGGCGACACGTTCTCGACGTACCTGAACGACACGGGCCTGACCGTCGCGCCCGGCGAGGTCGCCGGCGTGGACGGGACCACGTTCGACGGCGAGGACCTGGTGCCGGTGCTCGCCTCGTACTACACGTTCGGCGGCGAGCTCACGTCGGTGCCGATCATGGTGTCCCAGCCGGTGGTGCTCTACAACACCGCGATGCTCGAGGCCGCGGGCGTCGACCCGGCCGACGCGCCCGGCAGCATCACCGAGCTGTTCGAGACGGCCACCGCGGTGCACGACGCGACCGGGACGGCGGGCCTCACCATGTTCCTCGACCCGTGGTGGTCCGAGCAGTTCACCGCGTCCGAGGGCCTGGAGTACTGCACGCCCGAGAACGGCGTCGGCGCCGAGCCCGCCGACGCGTTCCAGTACACGACCGACGCGCAGGTCGGCCTCTGGGAGCACCTGCAGCGCCTCGTCCAGGACGGCTCCATGCTCAACACCGGCACCGACGGCAGCGCGTCCCTCACCGCGTTCGCCGCCGAGGAGGCCGCGATCATGGTGCAGTCGTCGCGGATCTTCGGGGACGCCGAGCGGGCCGCCGCGTTCGACTTCGGCGTCTGGCCGCTCCCGGTCGGCAGCCCCGACGGCGGGGCCGTCCCCGGCGGCAACTCCGTGTGGCTGGTCGACGAGGGCAGCACCGACGAGAGCCGCGCCGCGTCAGCCACGTTCGTGCAGTACCTGGCCTCGCCCGAGGTGCAGGAGCGGATCTTCCTCGAGACCGGGTACCTCCCGACCTCGCAGGAGGCCCTCGCGTCCCTCGAGGGGCAGACCACCGACGTCCAGCAGGTCGCGCTCGACCAGCTCGCCCGGACCACCGACTCGGTGCCGAGCGCCGGCTGCCACACCGGCGCGATGAACGAGGCCCGCGACGCCGTGCGCAGCGCCATCGAGGCCGTCGTCGGCGGCGCGGACGTCG
>JACXUT010000208.1 GCA_014763765.1 Micrococcales bacterium | reverse complement strand
GTGCGGACCGGACGCCGGTCGCGCCGCCCGCCGCCCCGCCCCCGGATGCCGGGTCGTCCTCCCGGTGTGAGGCTCGGAGCATGACGCGATTCGGGTACACCCTCATGACCGAGCAGTCCGGCCCGAAGCAGCTCGTCGGCTACGGCGTCGACGCGGAGCGGCTCGGGTTCGACTTCCTCGTCTCCAGCGACCACGCGTTCCCGTGGCTCGACGAGCAGGGGCACGCGCCGTACGCCTGGACGCTGCTGGGGGCGGTCGCGCAGGCCACGTCCCGGGTCGGGCTCATGACGTACGTGACCTGCCCCACCGTGCGGTACCACCCGGCGATCGTCGCGCAGAAGGCCGCGACCGTCGGCGTGCTGTCGGACGGGCGCTTCACGCTGGGGCTCGGCGCGGGGGAGAACCTCAACGAGCACGTCGTGGGCGAGCGCTGGCCGGCGGTCGGCGAGCGGCACGACATGCTGGAGGAGGCCGTCGAGATCATCCGCTCGCTGCTGGACGGCGACCGGCTGACGTTCGACGGCGTGCACTTCCGCGTGGACTCCGCCCGGCTGTGGGACCTGCCGGACCAGCCGGTCGAGATCGGTGTGGCCGTGTCGGGCGCGCAGTCGATCTCCCGGTTCGCCCCGCTGGCCGACCACCTCATCACCACCGAGCCGGAGGCCGACCTGCTGCAGGGCTGGGACGACGCCCGCGCGCAGGCGGCGGCCGAGGTCGGCGCGGAGCCGCCCGCCCCGTCCCGCAAGATCGGGCAGATCCCGATCTCCTGGGACCCCGACGTGGAGACCGCGAAGCGGCGCGCGCACGAGCAGTTCCGGTGGTTCGCCGGCGGCTGGCACGTCAACGCCGACCTGCCGACCACGGAGGCGTTCGACGCGGCCAGCCAGTACGTCCGCCCGGACGACGTCGCGGAGACGATCCCCTGTGGCCCGGACCTCGACGCGATCGTCGAGGGCGTGAGCGCCTACTGGGAGGCGGGGTTCACCGACATCGCGCTCGTGCAGGTGGGCGACGCCGCGCAGCAGCGGTTCCTCGACGAGGCCGCCGGGCCGCTGCTGGAGAAGCTGCGCGAGGCCGCGCCGTCGTCGTGACCGCGTCGTGAGCGCGTCCGGCCGTGCCCAACCGGCCGGTTGACCAACCCCACGGTTCGAGAGGAGCACCATGGCTGTCACCGCGTTCCAGGACCTGCCGCTCGCCGACCGCGACCGCGCGTGGGACGGCGCCGCCGCCGAGAAGCGCGTCCGCGCCTGGGCGGGCGCCGAGGACGGGCCGAACGAGAGGTACCGCGACGCGCACGTCTGGTACGACGCCGACGCGAAGGAGAACGTCACGGCGTACAAGCTGCTGATCGCCGACGTCGTCGACGACCGGCTGGTGGCGGTGCCGCGGGGCGTGTTCGCCGCCGCGGCCGTCCTGCAGGGCTCGCGCGGCGGCGTGGACCTGCCGGCGAAGGACGTCGACCGCGTGAAGAGCCACCTCGCGAAGTACTACCGGAAGCTCGACGAGACGCCGCCCTGGGAGGACTGACCGGGCACGCGCCGGGCGGGGGTGGTGGCACCCGGGTCGCCGGACCGCCGGTCGGGGACGTCCGGCGCCCTGCTCAGGGGGCCGGCGGACCCGTCGATTCGGCCTCCCGAATCGGCCCGGAACGCGTGACGTGGGCGTCGGCAAGCCCCACGATGGTGGACCGTGCCACCGACCCACAGCCCCTCCGGGGGCCACCCCGCAGCGCCCGCGCCCACCCCGACCCGCCGGCAGGTGCGCCGGTGGCGCCGCTACCTCGCGGACGAGCGGGCCGAGGCCGCCGCGTACCGAGACCTCGCGTCGCGCCGCACGGGTGAGGAGCGGGCGATCCTGCTGGCGCTCGCGGACGCCGAGAAGCGGCACGAGCAGCACTGGCTCGACCTGCTCGGCGACCAGGTGGGCCGCCCGCTGCGCGGCGACTACCGCTCGCGCGTGCTCGGTTGGCTGGCCCGGCGGTTCGGGGGCGTGTTCGTGCTCGCGCTCGCGCAGCGCGCCGAGTCCCGCTCCGCGTACGCGGACGACGCCGACGCGACCCCGACGATGGCCGCCGACGAGCGCATCCACGAGGAGGTCGTCCGCAGCCTCGCGATGCGCGGCCGCAACCGCATCTCGGGCACGTTCCGCGCCGCGGTGTTCGGCGCGAACGACGGCCTGGTGAGCAACCTCGCGCTCGTGCTCGGCATCGGCGCGAGCGGCGTCGCCACATCGACCGTGCTCCTCACCGGACTGGCCGGCCTGCTCGCCGGGGCGCTGTCCATGGGAGCCGGGGAGTACGTCTCCGTGCGCTCGCAGCGCGAGCTGCTCGAGGCGTCGCGGCCGAGCCGGCAGGCCCGCGAGGCGCTGCCGCACCTGGACCTCGACGCCAACGAGCTGGCGCTCGTCTACCGGGCGCGCGGGATGACGCCCGACGCCGCCCGGGAGCGCGCCGGCACCGTCCTGGCCGGGCTCGCCGTGCTGGAGGGCGCCGCGCCCGCGTCCGCGCTCACGCCCGGTGAGGGGGCGGTCGACGAGGCCGCGGACGCCGGGGCGGGCGCGGGCGGCGAGGGGGCGGCCGACGCGGGTGCCGCGGGCACCGCGGGTGCCGCGCCCGCTGTGCCCGACGCGCCCGCCGAGGTCGTCGACGAGCACGAGACCGTCGGCTCCGCGGTCGGCGCCGCCGGGGCGAGCTTCTGCTTCTTCGCCACCGGCGCCCTGGTCCCCGTCGTGCCGTACCTGCTCGGCATGGAGGGCTGGCCGGCGGTCGCCCTCGCGAGCGGGCTGGTCGGCCTGGCGCTGCTCGGCACGGGGGCGACGGTCGGCGTGCTGTCCGGGTCCTCGCCGACCAAGCGCGCGCTGCGCCAGCTGGCGATCGGCTTCGGCGCCGCCGCCGCGACCTACCTGCTGGGTCTCGCGTTCGGGACGTCCGCAGCATGACGGCGGTCCACCCAGTGGGATGTGTCACACAGGGGGTGAGGTAAGGCTTGCCTTCGGGTTACGGTGGCGCCATGACCACGACCACCGCGCCGGCCGTCACCACGCCGTTCCGGTTCTTCGACGTGCGGGTCGCACGCGTCGTGGACCTCAGCCCGTCGTTCCGCCGCTTCACGTTCACCGGCGACGACCTCGACCAGTTCGCCGACAACGGCTACGACCAGCGCATCAAGCTGCTGCTCCCGCTGCCGTGCGGCTACGACACCGTCCCGCAGGGCGAGTCCTGGTACCTGCAGTGGCGCGATCTCCCCGAGGAGCTCCGCCACCCCATCCGCACCTACACCGCCCGCGCCGTCCGGCAGGACGCCCGTGAGCTCGACGTGGACGTCGTCCTGCACGGCGACGCCGGCCCCGCCTCCCGCTGGGCCGCGTCCGCCGGCGTCGGCAGCTCCCTCGTCGTGCTCGGCCCCAACCGCGCGCACCCCGGGCCGTCCGGCGGCGTCGACTTCGTCCCGCCCGCCCACGCCGACCGCCTGCTCATCGCCGGCGACGAGACCGCGGTCCCCGCCATCGCCGGCATCCTCGAGCGCCTGCCCCGCGACGCCCGCGGCGAGGCCCTGCTCGAGGTCCCCGTCACCGGCGACGAGCTGCCCCTCGACGCCCCCGCCGGCGTCACCGTCCGCTGGCTCCCGCGCGACGGCGCCCCGCACGGCTCGCTGCTCGTCCCCGCCGTCCAGGCCGCCTGCACCCGCCTCATGCCCCACGAGGCCCCCGTCCCCGACGGCCTCGACCTGGAGGACGTCGACATCGACGGCGGCATCCTCTGGGAGGTCCCCGTCGACCACACCACCGGCGAGCCCCTGCGGCAGTCCGCCGCGCTCTACGCCTGGCTCGCCGGCGAGGCCGGGGCGATCAAGACGCTGCGCCGGCACCTCGTCGGCGGCTGCGGCGTCGACCGCAAGGCTGTGGCGTTCATGGGCTACTGGCGCGAGGGCCGCTCCGAGGGCGCCTAGCCACCACCACTGCTGCCGCCACCGCCGCCCGGAGCGTCAGCCGCCCGGCCCCGCCGCTACCCGGGCGCTTCCCGCCCTCACCCCCGTCGGAGCCTCCCACGGGCGCTCGGAGGTGCCCGCGCGTCATCGGAGGCGCCCACGCGTCATCGGAGGTGTCCGCGGAGACCTCCGAGCCCGCGTCCCTCCCACCAAGCTCCGTCGGAGCCTCCGAACGTGCTCGGAGGTGTCCGCGCGTGATCGGAGGTGTGCGTGGAGGCCTCCGAGCCCGCGTGCCTTGCACCGAGCTCCGTCGGAGCCTCCGAAGGGGCGGCTGCGGCGGGGGACGTGCGCGTGGAGGACGCGCGCCGGGCTGTGGGCGTGCGTGCGGCTGCCCGGGCGGACCAGGGGCGCGTCCGGTGTCGCCGACGCCTGGTCAGGCGACGCAGAACTCGCGACCGTCCGGGTCGCGCAGGACGGTCCAGCGGCCGTGGGAGTCCGATCGTCGCGCGACGAGCGACCCGCCGGACGCCAGGGCCCGCGCCACGGTCGACGCCGGGTCGTCGGCGCGCAGGTCCAGGTGCACGTCGGTCTCCACGTGCGCGGGCCGCCCGGGCGCCGGCTGGACGATGAGGAGCAGCGTCGCGCTGCGGACGTGGACGAAGCCGTTCCCGCCGTCGGCCACCTCGCCCTCGAGCACCGCCGCCCAGAAGGCAGCCGTCCGGCCGGTGTCGGAGCTGTTGAGCGTCGCCGCGGAGACTCGCACCGTCATGCGCCGGACTGTAGGAGCGCCGCCCCGCCGCGGCGGGTGACCTCCGCCCCTGGCGCGCACGGTGCGCCTCGTGCGCCCGGGGCACCCGCTCCGCCCGTCAGGTCCCGCTTCCCGCCTCGGACGCCCGCCGGTCCCCCGCGGCCGGCACCGCGAGCGAGCCCAGCAGGGCCAGGCGCTCGGCGGTCTCGGTGCCGGGCGCCGCGTGGTAGACGACGAGCATGATGCCGTCGGTCCCGGCGACGGCGAGCTTCTCGCGATCCAGCCGGAGGTCGCCGACCACCGGGTGGTGGAGCACGACGGCGGCGCCGGCGCGCTCGGCGATGTCGTGACGCGCCCACAGCCGCCGGAACTCGGGGCTGGCCAGCGACAGCTCGCCCACGAGCTCGACGACGCGGGGGTCGTCGGTGCGTCGCCCGACGGTCTTGCGGAAGCCGGCCAGCAGCGCGGCGGCGGCGCGCTCCCAGTCCTCGAACAGCGCCTGCTCGGCCGGGTCGAGGAACAGGTCGCGGAGCCGGTTCCCGCCCGGCACGAGCCGCGGGGAGATCGCGGCGGCGAGCGGGTTGGCGGCGAGGACGTCGAGGTGGCGCCCCTCCGCGAACGCGGCGACGGGCAGCTGCGCCACGAGGCGGGCGGTGCTGGCCGGGAGGACCTCGCGGCGGGGCCGTGCGCGCTCCCGACGTGGGCGGTCCGCGGCGAGGCCGAGCAGGTGGGTGTCGTCCTCGAGCTGCAGGACGCGGGCGATCGCGGACAGGACCTGAGCGGAGGGACGGCGGTCGCGGCCCTGCTCGAGCCGCAGGTAGTACTCCGCGCTGATCCCGGCGAGCATCGCGACCTCCTCGCGGCGCAGCCCCGGCACCCGCCTCACACCGAGCACGGGGATCCCGACCTGCTCCGGGGTGACGAGCTCGCGCCGGGCACGCAGGTACTCGCCCAGGGCGTTCGGCTCGTCGGTCACGCTCCGACGGTAGCGATGCGCGCCGGGCGCAGGGTGTGCCCTCCCGGTACCAGTGTCGCCAGGGGTCTGGGGCGGTGCGGGCGCGCCGCCGACGATCGTCGAGGCCGCTTCGTCACGCGATCGGGAGGGTTCCCATGTCACACGTCCTCGTCACCGGCGGGTCCGGGTTCATCGCCGGGCACGTGATCGTCCAGCTGCTGGAGCAGGGGCACACGGTGCGCGCCACCCTCCGCTCGCTGCGCACGGAGGCCGCCGTCCGCGCGGTGCTCCGCGACGCCGGCGCGGTCCGCGACGACGCGCTGACGTTCGTCGAGGCGGACCTCCTGCGGGACGCCGGCTGGGCGGCCGCGGTCGCGGGCGTCGAGCACGTCGTCCACCTCGCCTCGCCCGTACGGACCGGCAGGGTCGCGGACGAGGACGAGGTCATCGCGCCCGCCCGCGACGGGGCCCTGCGGGTGCTGCGCGCCGCCCGCGACGCGGGGGTCCGCCGCGTGGTCCTGACCTCGGCCTTCCACGCGGTCGGCTTCGGCCACGGGCCGGTCGACCGCGTGTTCACCGAGGAGGACTGGTCGCCGCTGCACGGGCCGGGCGTCGACGCGTACGGGCGCAGCAAGATCCTCGCGGAGAGGGCGGCCTGGGACTTCGTCGCGACCACCGGCGGGGCGCCGGAGCTGACGACCGTCCTCCCGGTGGCGGTCATGGGCCCGGTGATGGGCGACCAGGTCTCCGGGGCGAACCACATCGTGCTGAGCAGCCTGGCCGGCCGGATGCGCGGGTACCCGAACATGTTCGTCCCGGTCGTCGACGTGCGGGACGTGGCGGCGGCGCACGTCGCCGCGATGACGGCGACCGGTGCCGCCGGCGAGCGGTTCCTGGTCGGCACCGGCGAGCCGGCGATCGCGATGACGGAGATCGGCGCGCTGCTGCGGAGCGAGCTCGGCGAGCGGGCGTCGAAGGTGCCGACCCGGAGGGTCCCGGATCTCGTCGTGCGGGCGGCGGCCCTGTTCCGGGACGAGCTCAAGCCCGTGGCGGCGGACCTCGGCTACGTGAAGCGGGTGTCGACCGCCAAGACCCGCGAGGTCCTCGGCGTGACCCCGCGCCCCGCGCGCGAGGCGGTCCTCGCCGCGGGCCGGAGCATCGTCGCGCGCGGCCTCGCAGGCTGACCCCGGC
>JACXUT010000207.1 GCA_014763765.1 Micrococcales bacterium | reverse complement strand
GCGGGCGGCGGCGACCTCGACCTGCGCCTTGAGGTGGTCGGGCAGGCGCAGCGTGGTGCGGGTGGTGGTGCCCTCGTCGGCCTCGGGGGCCACGGGGCCCGGCGCGGCGGCCGGCGGGACCGCCGGCGCCGGCACGGACGGTGCCGGCGCGGCGGGGGAGTCCACGACGAACTCCGGGTCGCCGCCGCGCAGCCGGACGTCCACGGAGCCAGGCGCGAGCTCCGCCGAGATCTCACCGGCGGCGGTCGACAGCGCGTGGAGCAGCACCAGCCGCACGGCGGCGTCGAGCGGTGCGGTGAGCTGCTCGGCGAGCCGGCGGGCGTCGTCGCCGGCGGTCCCGGCGGCGGTGGCGAGGCGGTCCCGGAGGTCCTGGACGTACGGGTCGAGGTGCATGACGTCAGCATGACACCATCGGTGGTGTCATGCAAGGGCCATGTGGTGTCACGCGTGGTGTCGCCGCACGACGAGGCAGCGCATCGTGTTCATCCGGCCCGGCCTCGCCCGGCGCTGGTGTCAGTCGTGCCGGACGGCGAGCGCGGGGCTGATGCGCGACGCGCGGGAGGCGGGGTGCAGGGAGGCGACCACCCCGACGGCGAGCCCGAGCGCCGGCGCGGGGAGCGCCCACGTGGGATCCAGGTCGACGGACCACGAGCTCGCGGCCGCGACGACCACGACGACGGAGAGCCCGACCGCCGTGCCGGCCGCGCCGCCGAGTAGTCCCGTCAGGGCGCCCTCGGCGACGACGACGCGGGTGACCTGGCCGCGGGAGGCACCGAGCGCGCGGCGGAGCCCGATCTCCGGCGTCCGGGCGGTGACGGCGCTGGCCGTCGAGTTGGAGATGAGCAGCGCCGTGATCGCGAGCAGGAGGGCCCCGATCCAGGCGACGAGACGGGCGAACTGGGCCGACACGCCCTGCCGGAGGGACTCGAGCGCGACCACCGGTGACGTCACGAGCAGGTCGGGTCGGTCCGGTCGCACGACGGCCCGGACGACCTCCGCCACGGACGGGCCGCCGCCGACCTCCGAGCGGACCAGGAGCGTGGCGCGCGCGTCCGAGCCCAGGCGCTCGACCCCCTGGAGGTACGGCACGACGATGCTCGCGGCGAGGGCGTCGTCCCGGGTGGTGAGGTAGCCCACGACCTGCACGGTGGCCCCGTCGATCTGCACCGTGAGGCCGGTCGGGTCATCGACCACGGGGACGCCGAGCGCGTCGGCGGCACCGAGTCCGAGCAGGGCCACGGGCTCGGCGCCGTCGAGGAGCCAGACGGGGGCCTGGCCCGCGCTGCTGTCGCGTGCTGCGAGGTACCCCGACGTCGCGGCGAGGACCGGGACGTCCACGGGTCCGGTCCCGGGCAGCCGCGTGACGAGCCCGTCGACGAGGCCGTCGAGCTCGAGGACGCGCCCTGCCTCCCGGACGAGCGCGAGCTCCCGGACCCGGGCCTCGGTGTCGTCCGGGAAGACGTCCTCGGCTCCACCGGCGCGCGCCGACGCCGCGGCGGAGACGGTGAGCGAGTCGACGGTCGAGGCGGCGAGGTCGGCGGCGATCTGGTCCCGCGCGGTCGCCGAGATGCCTGCCGACGACACCAGCGCGCCGGTCGACAGCGCGACACCGACCAGGATCGTCACCGCCCGCGACCTCGCGACCACGAGCTCGGCCGTGACGTCGTCCACCAGGTCGGTCCAGGAGGTCCGCAGCCGACTCACCGGCGGTCACCTGGGTCCGTGTCGTCCGGCGGGAGCAGCTCCCCGTCACGGAGCCGCAGCGCGCGGTCCGCCCAGCGCGCGACGCGGTCGTCGTGGGTGATGACGACGACGGCGACACCGTCCTGCGCCTGGCTGTCGAACAGGTCCAGCACGGACGAGGCGTTGTCCGGGTCGAGGTTCCCGGTCGGCTCGTCCGCCAGGATCACCGCCGGTCGGGAGACGATGGCGCGGGCGAGGGCGAGGCGCTGCTTCTCTCCTCCGGAGAGCAGGCGTCCCTCGGCGTGCGCGCGAGCGGAGAGTCCCACCCGCTCGAGCGCCGCGGCCACCTGCTGCCGGCGACCGGAGCGGTCCGTGCCGAGGACGGCCAGCTTGAGCGCGACGTTCGCGGCGCACGAGCGGCGGCCGAGCACGTGGTGGTCCTGGAAGACGAAGCCGAGGTGGACGGCGCGGAACGTGTCGCGCTCCCGCCGGGAGAGCGAGGTCGTCTCGCGACCGAGCAGCGAGAGACGCCCGGCGGTCGGCTCGTCGAGCAGTCCCAGCAGGTTCAGGAGGGTCGACTTGCCGGCACCGGATCGCCCGGTGATCGCGACCCGCTCGCCGTGGTGCACCGCGAGGTCGACGCCCGTGAGCACGGGGACGGGAGGTGAGGCGTCGTAGGTCTTGGCCAGGCCGGCCGCGTGCAGGGCGGGTGCCGTCACGGTGCCCGACCGAGCAGGACGTGGTCGCCGACCTCCAGCGCGCCGTCCTCCGGGAGCTCGAGCAGCGCGAACCCGTCAGCCGTCCGGCTGACGACGACGGGCACCGCCCGGGTCTCGGGCACGTCGGGATCGGCGGGACGCGGCTCGACCAGGAGCACGAACGACCCGTCGCCCTCGCTGCGGACCGCCACGATCGGCACCGCCAGGCCGGACTCGATCTCGGGGGCGCCGTCCGGCACCGCGACCACGGCGGCTCCCGAGTCGATCGTGACCGGGGCGTCTGCCGGGAAGGCCAGGGTGACGTCGAACCCGGGCACCCGGTCGTCGTCCTGGTCGGAGGTGAACTCGCCCCGCGCGACGACCGTGGCGGGCATGCTCGCTCCGGGGTCGTCGGCGGCCTGCACCTCCACGCTCGTCCCGACCGGGAAGGCGTCGTCGTGCTCGACGCCGACGCGCAGCACCGCGGACGGTGCCCCGGCGCGCAGCCGCACGGCGGGGGTGGTGGTGTCCACGAGCGTGTCGGGCGCCGCGGCGTGCACCACGGTCGCCGTCCCGGTGGGGATGCGGACGATCTCGGCCGCGGGCAGCGGCGTGTCCGCGGCGGCGGCCGTGTCGGCGGCCTCCTGCCGCGCCGAGGCGACGAGGGCGGCAGCGGCAGACAGGTCGGCCTCGGCCTCGGACGTGGCCCCGCTCGTCCCCGGCTCTCGGACGACGTCGTCCCGGATCTGCCTGGCTCGTCGTTCGGCCGCGACGGCCGCCTCGAGCGCGTTCCGGGCGTCCTGCGCGGCCAGCACCAGGTCGTCGGCGGCACCGGGCGGGTCGGCCCCGGCCTGCCGGTACAGGTCCCGGACGGCGGCGGACGTCCGGGGCCCGAACTGGCCGTCGGCTCCCCCGGAGTACAGGCCGAGGCCCGTCAGCGACTGCTGGAGCGCGGCGACGTCCGCCCCGCTGTCGCCCGGGACGAGGTCGCGGTAGAGGCGGAACGGCAGCTCGAGCACGAGGACGGGTCTGCCCGAGACCTCGGCGACGCGCGCGCCTGCCGGCACCACCTGGCCGGCCTCGACCGGTGCCGCGGTCACGACGGCGACGGAGTCCCCGTGGCCGGACGGTGCGTCCACGATCGCGCCGACCTCGAGCGTCCCCACCGCCTGCGGACGATCGACCGGGAACTCCCGCCACTCGACCTCCAGCGTGGTGGTCGAGGCGCGCTCGGAGTTCGCCGAGGCGGCCTCCCACGGCGACCGCACCAGCGAGCCGACGACGAAGGCGCACAGCGTGACGGTGAGCGAGCACACCAGCCACCACAGCAGCCACCCGCGGCGTGGCGGCGCTCCGTCGGAGGCGGAGGGACGGCCCGGCATCCTCACCGGGACGCCTCCGACAGCAGGGTGGCCGCGAGGTCGAGCGCCTCGTCGACCGATCCCCGCTGCTCCGCGAGCTCGTGCGCGTACCGGCGGATGATCGGCGCCTGGAGGCCCGCCTCGATGTCGGCCATGCGGCGGGTGAAGTCGACGGAGTCCTTGCAGCGCACCACGGAGACGGCGAGCTCGATCTGCGCCTGCGTGATCTCTCTCCCGTTCGTCCCCTCCGGCAGCCACGGTGCGTCGTCCGCCGGCTCGAGGCCCTCGGCGGCGTAGCAGCGCGCGAGCTCGTCGATGAGCGCGCGGGCCCCGTCCTCGTCCGGCAGACCGTCCCGGACCGCCTCGACGGCGTCCGTCCAGGGACCGGTGACGATCGTGGCATCCAGCAGGGCCGCCACGTCGTCGTCCGCGTTGCAGGCGTCGATGACGGCCCAGTCGTCGTCGGTCAGCTCGTCGTCCGCTCCGGCCCCGGGCGCGACCTCGGTGGCGCCGGCGGGCTCGGGCGCGCCGGCGATCTCGTTCGCCGCCATGTCACGCAGCGACATCGGTGGCACGAAGGCGAACCGCGCGGCCTGGTCGGCCGTCCACGGTCCGAAGTAGTGCTCCGACGCGTAGACCGGGTCGTCGCTCAGGGGCGGCGGGTCGAAGGTGACGCCGGAACCCGCGGCGCACAGCGCCACGGCAGCGGACGCGCCTGTCGCCAGGATGTCGTTCTCGTAGAAGTCCGGGACCAGGCGGTCGAAGGGGAGGACGACGGCACCCGACGCGGGGTCGAGGTCCACGGTGAGGTCGATCCCGAGCGCCGCGACGTCCTCGCTCGTCGCGTCCGGCGCACCGGCGCAGGCGGCGAGCGCCAGCACGAGGCTCGTCGCCGTCAGGTACCGACCAGGTGATCTGCGCGAGTCCGGCACGGCGGGCTCCCTCTCCTGTTCGTGATCGATCGGGACGGCTCGCGGGGCGGCGGCGCGCGCACGCGCCCGCCGCCCCGCGGGTCCCGTCAGCAGCCCGTGAAACGCGTCGCGTCGATGTTGTCGTCGAACGAGACTCCCGGCTTGTCGCCGGCGCCGTTGCGCAGATCCGGGTCGCGGTCGTTCGTCTGCTTGAGGATCGTCGTGCGGACAGTGCTCGTGCGCAGCATCTCCTGCTCCGTCCTCCTGCCGGACCCCCCGGTGGGCGACGATAGGGGCCTGCGCTTCCGCTGAGTGGTCCGGTCGTCGCGATGGGGTGGAGTGCGCGGTTCCGGTGAGTGGCCTGGTCGTCGCGATGGGGTGGAGCGCGCGGCTCCGCTGAGTGGTCGGGCGGGCGTGACCGGGTGGCGCACGCGGCCGGACCGGGCGCTCGTGCGAGCGAGCGGCTGAGCGGTCGCCCCGATCGGCTCCCGGACCCCGGGGGCCAGGATCCACACGGCGTCCTGGCGCCGTCCACAGCAGCGGCACAGCACCGCGCTGCTGGATGGTCGTACCCGGTTCACCGGGTGTTCACCCCCGACCCGTGAGGTGCCTGTGCTCCCCGAGACACTGCCCGTCGCCGTCCTGTTCGTGGCCGACCTCGTCGCGATCGGCCTGCTGACCTTCGCCGTCTACTTCCCCCGGCACCGCCGACGCGACCTGGTGGTCGCGTTCCTCGGCGTGAACGTCGGCGTGCTGGCGGTCGCCGGTGCGCTGTCCGGGGCGACCGTCGGAGCCGGCCTGGGTCTCGGCCTGTTCGGCGTGCTGTCGATCATCCGGCTCCGGTCCTCCGAGATCGACCAGCGCGAGGTCGCCTACTACTTCGCGTCCCTGGCGCTCGGGCTGATCGGCGGGCTGGGCAGCTCGCTCGGCGGGACTGCCCTGGTGCTCATGGCGCTCGTGGTGCTGGCGCTCGTCGTCGGCGACCACCCGCGGCTGCTGCGGCGCTACCGGCAGCAGGTCGTCGTGCTGGACCGGGCGGTCCCGGACCACGACGCGCTGGTGGCGCACCTGGAGGGGCTGCTCGGTGCACGGGTGCACGGCGTGACCGTGCAGCGGCTCGACCTGGTCGACGACACCACGGTGGTCGACGTGCGGTTCTCCGAGAACCGGGCGCGCGCGGCCGGGGCGTCGGGCGGCGCGGCGTCCTGGGCGGTGCGGCGCGGCTCCGCGGCGGAGGGCGGCGCACAGCCGCAGCCCGCCCCGCGGCAGGCCTGGTCCGCCGCCTCCGACTCCGCCGGTGCCTCCGGTGCCTCGAGCCTGTCGGAGGTGGCCCGGTGACCACGGACCTGACGACCGCGGACCCGACGACCCTCGACCACCTGCCCGGTGTGGGGCTCGACGAGCTCCAGCTCACCGCCGCGCTCCAGACGCGGGTCGACCGCAAGTACGTGCTCCCGGTCGCGGCGCTGCCCGACCTGCTCGGCGCGCTCCCCGCCGGCACCCGGCGGCTCGTCATCGACGGCCGCGACGCGTTCGGGTACGAGTCGGTGTACTTCGACACCCCGGAGCTCGACGCGTTCCACCTGGCGGCCGGGCGCCGGCGCCGGCGGTACAAGGTACGGACCCGCACCTACCGGGACACCGGCGGCTGCTGGCTCGAGGTGAAGACCCGCGGCCCGCGCGGCACGACCGTCAAGGAGCGTCGCGAGCACGACGCGGCGGCCGCCGGCGCGATCGGCGACGCCCTCGGCTTCGTCGAGGACACGCTGCGTCGGCAGGGTCTGCGGGCCGACGGGCTCGACCTGCACCCGACCCTGACCACCCGCTACCGCCGCCGGACGCTGCTGCTCCCGGACGGTGCCCGGACCACGGTCGACACCGGCCTGGAGTGGCACGGGCTCGAGCTGCACCGGGCCGCGGGCGCCTCGGCCGCCGTGCCGGAGCATGTCGTCGTCGAGACCAAGAGCGTCGCCGGGGCCTCCGCCGCGGACCGCGCGCTCTGGTCGCTCGGGCACCGGCCTTCCCGCATCTCCAAGTACGCGACCGGGCTGGTGGTCCTGGACCCCACGCTCGCCGGACGCCCCTGGCGCCGCACGCTGCGCCGCACCCTCACCCCCTGACCCGACCCGCGGCGACCTGCGCCGGCCCGACCGGCTGCCCGCGTCCGC
>JACXUT010000206.1 GCA_014763765.1 Micrococcales bacterium | reverse complement strand
GGAGGGGGGTGATGTCGGGGGTGCGGCCGCGGAGGTCGGCGAACGCCTGCATCGGGTCGACGCTGCCGCCGCGGGAGAGGAGCTTCGCCCGGAAGGTGTCGCCGTTCTCCCGCTTCAGGCCGCCGTTCTCCTCGAACCACGTCACCGTGTCGGCGTCCAGGACCTCGGACCAGATGTACGAGTAGTACCCGGCCGAGTACCCCCCGCCGAACACGTGGTTGAAGTACGTGGTCCGGTACCGCGGCGGCACCGGCGCGAACGCCACCCCCGCGGCCTCCAGCGCCGCCGCCTCGAACGCCCCGACCTGCTCGACGTCCGTCGGCACGTCCTGCGGTGCCAGCCGGTACCACGCCTGGTCCAGCAGGGCCGCGGCCAGGTACTCCGTCGTCGCGAAGCCCTCGCCGTCCTGCCGCGCCGCGATCAGCGTGTCGACCCACTCCTGCGGCATCGGCTCACCGGTCTCGTGGTGCACCGCGTACGCCCGCAGCAGCGACGGCTCCCACGCCCACATCTCGTTGACCTGCGACGGGTACTCCACGAAGTCGCGCGGCACCTCCGTGCCCGACTGCGACGGGTACCGCACCGCCGAGAACAGCCCGTGCAGCGCGTGCCCGAACTCGTGGAACAGCGTGATGACCTCGTCCCAGGTGAGCAGCGTCGGCTGGCCGGCGGGCGGCTTCGGGATGTTGAGGTTGTTCACCACCACCGGCGCCTCGTCGAGCAGCGTCGACTGGTCGACCAGGTTGTTCATCCAGGCACCGCCGCGCTTGGAGTCGCGCGTCCAGTAGTCGCCGAGGAACAGCCCGAGGCCGGAGCCGTCGGCGTCCGTGACCTCGAACACCCGCACGTCCGGGTGGTAGCCGGTGAGGTCGGGGCGCTCGGTGAACGACAGGCCGTACAGCTCGTGCGCCGCCCGGAACACGCCCTCGTGCAGCACGCGGTCGAGCTCCAGGTACGGGCGCAGCCGGGACTCGTCGAGCGAGCGGCGCTCCTGGCGGACCTGCTCGGCGTAGTACGCCCAGTCCCAGGCCTCCAGGGTCGCGCCGGGCACGTCACGCCGGAGGGCCTCGGTCAGGTCGGCCGCCTCGGCGCGGGCGTTGGCCACGGCGGCCGGCGCCAGGCGCGCGAGCATCTCCGCGACGGCCTCGGGGGTCTTCGCCGTGGCGTCCTCGGCGACGTACGCGGCGTGGTGCGGGTAGCCCAGGAGCTGCGCCCGCTCGGCCCGCAGCCGGGCGAGCGCCAGCAGGGTGGCGCGGGTGTCGTGCTCACCGCCCCGCCCGCCGCGGGACACCGACGCGGTGTGCAGCCGCTCGCGCAGGCCGCGGTGGCGCAGCTGGGCGAGCGCGGGCTGCTGCGTCGGCAGCACCAGGTCGATCAGCCAGGCACCGTCGTGGCCCCGGCGGGCGGCGGCCTCGGCGGCGGCCGCGCGGGCGTCCTCCGGCAGTCCGTCCAGCTCGGCCTCGTCGGTCACGAGGACGGCCGAGGCGTTCGTGTCGGCGAGCAGCAGCCGGCCGAACACCGTCTCCAGGCGGGTGATCTCGGCGTTCAGCTCGCGCAGGCGGGCCTGCGCGGTGTCGTCGAGCCGGACGCCGGCGCGCACGAACGCGGTGTGCTGGCGGTGCAGCAGCCAGGCGGTGTCGGGCTCGAGCTCCAGCTCGCCGGACCCGTGGGCGGCGTGCAGCGCCTCGACCCGGGCGAACAGGCGGCGGTCCAGGTGGATCGCGTCGCTGTGCGCGGCGAGCAGCGGGGCGATCTCCTCCTCGAGCTCCTCCAGCGCGGGCGTGGAGTCCGACGACGACTGGTTGAAGAACACGGTCGCCGCGCGGTGCAGCAGCCGCCCGGACCGCTCGAGGGCGTCCAGGGTGTTCTCCACCGTCGGAGGCTCCGACGAGGACGCGATGGCCTCGACCTCGGCCCGCTGCTCCGCCATGCCGGCGAGCAGCGCCGGGCGGAAGTGCTCCACGCGGATGCGGGTGAAGTCGGGCAGGCCGTACGGCAGCGAGGACGGGGCGGCGAACGGGTTGTCGGCGTCGAGCAGGGAGGTCATCCCCTCATCTTGGTGCGCCGACCGGCACGGCGGCGCGCCGGGCCGCCCGGCCGGGCGTGTCGGGCGTCAGGCCGGGCGTGTCGGGCGTCAGGCCGCGCGGGCTCCCGCCGGGCGCGGGTCGTCCCGCAGCAGGGTGCCGACCCACTCGTCGCGGCGCACCCCCCGCTGGACCCCGCCGCCGCGCAGCTCGCCCTCGACGCGGAAGCCGGCACGCTCGGCGACGCGCCGCGACGGTCCGTTGCCGACGAACGCCCGCCACGACAGGCGCACGAGGCCGAGCCGGCCGAACGCCGCCCCCACCACGAGGTCGACCGAGCGGGACATGAGGCCCTGCCCGCGCCGGTCGGGCGCGAGCCAGTACCCGATCTCGGCGGAGCCCGCGCCCTCCATGACGAGCCCCACCATGCCGACCAGCGTGCCGTCGGCGGCGTCCCGCACCGCCCAGGTGCAGGCGGTGCCCTTCGCCCAGCCGTCGTGCACGTACCCGCCGACGAAGCCCTCGGCGTCCTCGCGCCGGTACGGGCTCGGGACGGTCGTCCACTCCTGGACGTCGGGGGCCTGGCAGATCTCGGCGATGCGGTCGACGTCCTCCGGGCCGGGGGTGCGCAGCAGCACCACGCCGTCGGTCAGCTCGAACGGGTCCATCCGGCCACTCTGCCAGCGACGACGCCGGGCGCGCACCGGGTTTCGGGGTCGCGACGGCCGGCCCGCGCGGCGGCCACGCGGGAGCCCGCGCGGCGACCCCCTGGGCGCCGCGCGGGCCGCGGGGCGTCAGACGACGAGCGCCTGCCCCCGCACCGGCAGCCCGTGCGCCGCGCCGACGCCGGCGTGGTACAGCTCGCCGGCGTGCGTCGACAGGCCCCCGGCCAGCGCCGGGTCCGCCGCCAGGGCGTCCCGCCACCCGAGGTCGGCCAGCGCCGTCAGGTACGGCAGCGTGGCGTTGGTGAGCGCGCGCGTCGACGTCACGGGCACCGCACCGGGCATGTTCGCGACGCAGTAGAAGACGGCGTCGTGGACCCGGAACGTGGGCTCGTCGTGCGTGGTGGGCCGCGTCGAGGCGAAGCACCCGCCCTGGTCCACGGCGACGTCGACCAGCACGGACCCCGGCCGCATGCCGGCGACCATCTCGTCCGTGACGAGCTTCGGCGCCCGCGCCCCCGGGACGAGGACGGCGCCGACCACGAGGTCCGCGTCGGCGACCGCCTCCTGGACCGCGAGGGCCGACGACGCGAGCGTGCGCACCCGCCCGCCGAACGCCACGTCGAGCTCGCGCAGCCGCGGCACCGACAGGTCCAGCACCGTGACGTCGGCGCGCATGCCGAGCGCGACCTCCGCGGCGTGCTGGCCGGCCACGCCGCCGCCGATCACCACGACCTTGGCCGGCGCGACGCCCGGCACCCCGCCGAGCAGCCGGCCGGACCCGCCGCCGCTGCGCATCAGGTGGTACGCGCCGACCTGCGGGGCGAGCCGCCCGGCGACCTCGCTCATGGGGGCCAGCAGCGGCAGCGACCCGTCGGGCAGCTGGACCGTCTCGTAGGCGATGGACGTGACACCCGAGGCGAGCAGGGCGTCGGTCTGGGGGCGGTCCGCGGCGAGGTGCAGGTACGTGAACAGCACCAGGTCCGGACGCAGGTAGCCGTACTCCGAGGCGATCGGCTCCTTGACCTTGCAGACGAGCTCCGAGGACGACCACAGCTCGGCGGCGGTCGGGACGATGCGGGCCCCGACGGCGACGTAGTCGGCGTCGGCGATCGCCGAGCCGGAGCCGGCGCCGGCCTGCACCAGCACCTCGTGCCCGCGGGCGACGAGCTGGTGCACCCCGGCGGGGGTGATGGCGACGCGGTACTCGTGGTTCTTGATCTCGGCGGGGATACCGACCCTCATGACGACGCCTCCTGGGGCTCGTGCGGCTGCCGCAGGGCCGGTCGGACCTGCGCGGGCACCAGACTGAACTTCGTGGTGTATCGGCCGCGTAACGGCGTGTGTCGCTTCGTTACGCTGCCCCCATGGCCGAACATCCTGCAACCGCTAGTGCGACGTCGGTCACACGACCGAACGATCTTCGCCTCGACGCCGTCGACCGCCGGCTCATCCGCCTGCTGCAGCAGGACGGGCGGATGCCGAACAACGCGCTCGCCGCGGCGGCCGGGATCGCCCCCTCCACGTGCCTGGCCCGGGTGCGCGCCCTGCGGCAGGCCGGGGTGATCCGGGGGTTCCACGCGGACGTCGCCCCGGAGGCGCTCGGGCGCGGGCTGCGCGCGATGGTCGCGGTGCGGATGGCCGCCGGGTCGCGGGCCGCGCTGGAGCCGTTCGCCCGGTCGGTCGCCGCGCGGCCGGAGGTGCTCGACGTCTACTTCCTCGCCGGCGCCGACGACTTCCTGCTCCACGTCGCGGTCCGGGACTCCGACGAGCTGCGGCGGTTCGTGGTCGAGCGGCTCAGCGACCGGCCGGACGTCGCGTCCACGGAGACGTCGCTGGTGTTCGAGCACCTGCGCGGCGCCGTCGGAGCCTGACGCGGGCGGTGTCCGCGTCGCTCAGCCGGTGAGCGCGTCCCGCACGGCCGCCCGGACGCGGGCCCTGTCCTGCAGCGCGCGCACGCGGCGGGCGGACGCGCCGTGAGCCCAGTCCCACCAGACGTGGTCGGTGCCGCGGGCGAGCACCCACCCCGCGACGGCGGCCGCGTCGAGGCCCGCCCGGTCGGCGACCAGCCGCGTGCGGTCCGTGAGCGCGGCCGCCGGGTCCGACGAGCGCCACGGGTCCCCCACCTGCTCGATGAGCGGCGCCGGGTCGAAGGCGGGGTCGCCGCGCAGCGCCTTCGGGTCCAGCGCCACCCAGCCGTCCGGCCCGCGCAGCAGGTTGCCGGGGTTGAGGTCGCCGTGCAGGGCGACCACCCGCGGCGGTTCCGGGCGGCGCAGCTCCTCCGCGCCCGCCCGCAGCAGGCCCGTGTCCACGCGGACGCCGGCCCCGGCGGCCTCGGCCGCCCGCTGCTCCGCGAGGTCGGCCCACCCGGCGGCGACGTCACGCAGCGCCGGCAGCCCCGCCGGCACGGGTGCCGCGTGCAGCACCCGCAGCACGTCCGCGCCCGCCGCGAGCCGCGCGGCCACCGGCGTGCGGACCGCCCGCATCGGCGTCCCCGGCCGGACGCGCTCCAGCAGCAGCGCCCAGTCGGGCTCGTGGTGCGCGACGAGCCGCACCGCGCCGCCGGCGGCGTGCGCGCCCGGCCCCCCGGCCGCCGCCCGCGGCCACGCGCGCAGCACGGTCGCCTCGTGGCGCGCCTCGTCGTGCGGGAACGACACCTTGAGCACCAGGTCGGCGCCGTCCGGCCCGGTCGCCGGCGCGCACCACGACACGGAGCCCGACGGGAACGGGTCCCCCAGCGTCAGGTCCCAGCGGCGCACCGCGCGGTCGACGAGGCGCGGCAGCCGTGCGAGCCACTGCGCGCCGCCCGGGCTCCGGCCCGCTCCGCCGAGCAGCGCCGCCGGCAGCTCCGGTGCCGGGAGGCCGTCGCCGGCCGGGCGCGTCACACCAGCAGCGGATGCGGCGGCGGCGCCGGACGGGCCAGACTCGCGGGACACGGGCGACACGCTAGAGGTGGACGAGGGCCGGCCGCATGGAGACGTACCGCAAGCAGCGCGCCGGGGCGCCGGCGGGGTTCTTCGCGTGCGAGGCGGCGGGGCTGCGCTGGCTGGCCGTGCGCGGCGGCGCGCCCGTCGTCACCGTGCTCGGCGTGGGG
The DNA here is from genome assembly GCA_014763765.1 of Micrococcales bacterium. Lineage (GTDB taxonomy): Bacteria > Actinomycetota > Actinomycetes > Actinomycetales > Cellulomonadaceae > Cellulomonas. The sequence continues at coordinate 1,094 of JACXUT010000206.1, read as the reverse complement.
GCCGACCACCTCGACCTGGAGCGCCTGCCCGAGGTCGCGCCCAGCCGCCGCGCGGCCCGTGAGCTCGGCGCGCGGCTCGCGGTGACCCACGACGCCGGCGCGCCGCGGTTCGGCTCCCCGCCGCCGGGCTGGGACCGCGACGGGTTCTTCGGCCCGCTCGACCAGCCCCTGCCGATGCCGGCGGGCGACCACGACCGGTGGGGCGCCTTCCTGGCGGACCGCCGGATCGAGCCCATGGCGGAGCTCGCCGCGCGGCGGCGCGCGCTCCCGCCCGCGGACCTGGAGGCGCTCGCGCGGCTGGCGGAGGTGCTGCGGGGCGGAGACCTCGACGACGACGAGCCCCCTGCGCGGCTGCACGGCGACCTGTGGTCGGGCAACGTGCTGTGGACGCCCGTGGGCGCGACGCTCATCGACCCGGCCGCGCACGGGGGCCACCGCGAGACGGACCTCGCCATGCTGGCCCTGTTCGGCTGCCCGCACCTCGACGAGCTGCTCGACGCGTACCAGGAGGTCCACCCGCTGCGCCGCGGCTGGCAGCACCGGGTCGCGCTGCACCAGGTGTACCCCGTGGGCATGCACGCGGTGCTCTTCGGCGGCGGCTACGCCGCGCAGCTCCGCCGGCTCGTCGCGCCGTACGTCTGACCCGCCGCTCGCCCCGGCCGGTGCCGGGGTCCGGCACCACGGCAGCCCCGGGCGGCGGCACCCTGGGGGTGCACCGCTCCGGGGCCGCCGGCGCCAGGTGGCAGCATCCGTACGCCACCGTCCGTCGCGCCCGCTTGTCCTTCTCCCGCGCGACCTGAACCGTCCCGGCCTCGTTGAGGACCGTCGGTGACGAGCCACCCGTCCCGCGTCCGTCCAACCCTCGTGAGGGAAGCGTGCTCCGCGTCCGGGCCGGTCCCTCCCGCGGTGGGATGCTGCCACCACCGCGCGGACCGGGAGCCCGAGTCTCGCAGGGTAGAGCGCACGGGGGCCACGGATTATTCCGCCGGCGGTACGCAGCGGCGACGCCCGCCCGGCGGGCACCGCCGCGACGCCCCGGACCTGCGCGTCTAGGCTCGAACCGATGTCCGACCCGCGCGTCCCCGCCCCCGATC
>JACXUT010000205.1 GCA_014763765.1 Micrococcales bacterium | reverse complement strand
GAGCCGGCCGGCCCCGCCTGACCGGCCGGTCGCGGCGTGCGGCGCGCCGGGACCGGCCGGTCAGGCGGGGCGGGCCGGCTCGGGCCGGTGCTCCGGGGTGGCGTCCCGTCGGACGCTACCGGAGGGGACGCAGGCCGCGGGCTCCTGCGCCGGCTCGTGCGGAGCCGCGGGGACGGGCGCGGCGGTCGCCGGGGTCAGGGCCGCCGCGGCCGGCGTGCTCGCGCCCGGCGGGTCGACCGGGGTCGCGGCGGGCGGCCCGTCCGGGCGCCGGACGGTGCGGGCGAGCAGGATCGTCGTCGCCATCGCCGCCGTGATGAGCAGCAGCGCGTGCCGCGGCCCGACGACCTCCGCCGCCAGCCCCAGCAGCGGGGGCGCCGCGAGCGAGGCGGTCGAGGAGAACGCCGAGACCACCGCGACGCGGCCGGCCGCGCGCAGCGGGTCGTCGGAGGCCGCCGCGATGCCGAGGGGGACGGTCAGCGCCGCGCCGAAGCCCCACGCCAGCACGCCGGCCACCGCGAGGGGCAGCGACGGCGCGAACCCGAACAGCAGGAGCCCGGCCAGCGAGACGAGACCCGACGCGCGCAGCACGCGCACGCGACCGAACCGGTCGATGAGCCGGGTGCCGAGCAACCGGACCGCGGTCATCGCGCCGACGAACGCGCCGAACACCGCGGCGCCGACGGCCTCGGCCTGCCCGAACCCGTCCACGACGGCCAGCGCGAGCCAGTCGTTCGCGGAGCCCTCCGAGAGCGCCGCGGACATGATGACGACGCCGATGAGCAGCGTCCGCGGCTCCCGCCACGCCCCGAGTGCCGACCCGGGCCGGGCGCTCCGCCGGACGCGGGCGGCGCGCAGGCGACCGGCGAGCCCGGCCTCACGCGGTCCGGCGCCCGCGAGCAGCGCCTCCCGGGCGGCGCGCGCGGCAGCACGGTCGGGCGGCAGGGACTCGATGACCGCGCCGGGGATGGACAGCAGGCGCCACACCGTCCCGACCACCGCCGTGGCGGTGAGCTGGACCACGATCGGCACGCCGGCCGCCGCGCAGAGCGCCCCGATCCCGGAGCCGACCACCGCGCCGATGGAGAAGGCCGCGTGGAACTGCGGGAGCACCGTGCGGCCCATGCGCCGCTCGACGGCGGCCGTCTCGACGTTCAGCGGCACGTTGCCGAGCGCGAAGGCGACGCCGGACAGGAAGATGCCGGCGGTCAGCACCGGCACCGAGCCGACGGTCGGCCCGAGCCCGATGAGCACGTAGGCCGCGGCGAACGCCGCCGTGGACACGTACAGCACCAGCCGACCGCCGTACCGCGTGACGAGGAGGCCGGCCACCGACACGGTCACCAGCGACCCGACCGACCCGGCGATGAGGATGCCGCCGAGCTCCGCCGGGCTCATCCCGAGGGCGTCCCGGACGGACGGGATCCGCGCCAGCCACCCGGAGAACATCACGCCGACGAGGCCGAACAGCCCGAGCAGCAGCACCCGTGCGCGCTGCACGTCGGGGTCGACGGGCGCGACGGGGCGGCGGGTGGCGCCCGGGCGGCGGCCCGCCGGGGACGGCGACCCCGGGCGGGGACGGCGGTTGGCGGGTCGCAGGGAGACGCGGCCGGTGCGGGCGCGCGGCTGGCTCACGGCAGCTCCTGGTCGGGGACGGGCGGGTGCGGAACGACTCGGTCGAATCGATTCGATCCCGGGCCGCGAGCGGCGGTCGAATCGATGCGAGGGAGAGCTCAAGTCTGCGGGTACGCTGACGGCGGCGTCAACCGTGATGCCTGCCACCGCCCCCGACCCGGGAGAAGCACCGGTGTCCCAGCGACCGACCCTGGCCGACGTGGCGTCCGCCGCCGGCGTCTCGGTCTCCACCGCCTCCCTGGCGTTCTCCGGAGCCGGCCCCATCGCCGACGCGACGCGCACCCGCGTGCTCGAGGCCGCCGCCGGGCTCGGCTACTCCGGGCCGAACCCGCTCGGGCGGCAGCTGCGCAGCGGGCGCTCCGGCATCGTGGGCGTCGTCGTGGGCGACACGCTCCGCCGCTCGTTCCGCGACCCCGTGTCCGTGCAGCTGCTCGACGGGCTCGTCGACACGATCGGGCCGCTCGGGCTCGGCGTGCTGCTGGTGCCCGGGCCCACCGCCCCCGACGCCCGCGCGGTCGACCCCCTGATCGAGACGGCGGCGGTGGACGTCGCCGTCATGCTGTGGGGCGGCACGCTCGACGACCCCACCCTCGAGGCCCTGCGCCGGCGCGGCATCCCGGCGGTCGTCGTCGAGGGCCAGGACCTGCCCGGCGTCGTGACCGTCGGCATCGACGACCGCGGGGGGATCGCCGACGCGACCCGGCACCTCGTCGGGCTGGGCCACCGACGCATCGCCGCGGTGACGCTGCCGTTCGGCCCGGAGCGGCGCGCCGCCGTGGCCGACGCCGACCGCATCGCGCAGATCACGTGGACACTGTCACGGCGGCGCCTCGACGGCATCACCGACGCCGGCGTGACGCCCGCCGTCGTCTACGAGACGCCCGCCTCGCTCGTCGAGCACGGCACCGCGGCCGCGCACGCGCTGCTGTCCGGCCCCGCCGCCACCCGGCCGACCGCCGTCGTCGCGCAGTCCGACCTGCTGGCGTCCGGCGTCGTGCTCGGCGCCCGCGAGCTCGGGCTGCGCGTCCCCGAGGACGTGTCCGTGGCCGGGTTCGACGGGCTCGACCTGCCGTGGCTCGCGCCCGACGTCCTCACCACGGTGGTGCAGCCGATCGCCGAGAAGGGCGCGGCGGTCGGCCGTGCCATCGAGGCGCTGCTCGCCGGACGCACCCCGGCCGACGCCGTGCTGCCCGTCGAGCTGCGGGTGGGCACGACGACGGGGCCGGCCCCGCGGGACTGACGCGGGTCAGCCCAGGCGGACGAGCACCTGCGCCTTGGCGAGCACGCGCGTGCCGCCGGTCGAGACGGTCAGGTCGACGCGCGCGGTGCGGGAGTCCGCGTCCACGGCGCCGACGGTCGCGACCACCTCGACGGTCGCCGCACCGGGGTCCGGGACGGGCACGGGCCGGCTGAACCGCGTCTGGTAGTCGACGACGGCGCCCGGGTCGCCGAGCCAGTCGGAGACGACGCCGACGGCGGCGCCCATCGTCCACATGCCGTGCGCGATGACGCCCGGCAGACCGACCTCGGTCGCGAACCGCTCGTTCCAGTGGATCGGGTTGAAGTCCCCGGACGCACCGGCGTACCGGACCAGGCGGGAGCGGTCGACGGCGATCTCGCGCCGGCCGACCTCCTGGCCGACCGCCAGCTCCTCGAGCACGGGCAGGGCCATCAGGCGTCCTCCCCCCGCACGGCGAGCGTCGAGGTCACGGTCGCCACCGGCTCGCCGTCGGCGGCGCTGATCACGGCGCGGGTCGTCACCATCGACAGCCCGGCACGCTCCGTGACGGAGTCCACGTGGAGCACCGTCACCAGCCGGTCGCCGGCGTGGATCGGGCGGTGGTGGATGAAGCGCTCGTCCGCGTGCACCACCCGGGTGAAGTCGATGCCCGCACCCGGGTCGGCGATGAGCTGGGCCTCGGCGCGCTGCGCGACCACGACGGCGAACGTCGGCGGCGCGATCACGTCGGGGTACCCGAGTGCTCGCGCCGCGTCGACGTCGGTGTGGGCGGGGTGCGTGGCCCCGACCGCCTCCGCGAACTCGCGGAGCTTCTCGCGGCCGACCTCGTACGCCTCGTTCGGCGGGTACTCGCGTCCCGCGTACTCAGGGTTGACGGCCACGACGGTGCGCTGAGGTCAGCGGGTCTCGCGGTGCAGCGTGTGCCGGCCGTCGCGCGGGCAGAACTTCTTCATCTCGAGCCGGTCGGGGTCGTTCCGACGGTTCTTCTTCGTGATGTAGTTCCGCTCCTTGCACTCCGTGCAGGCGAGCGTGATCTTCGGACGGACGTCCGCGCTCTTGCTGGCCATGGTCTTGCCACCTCTCGCGCCCGGGGCGCTTGCGATCTCGTCGTCACGCGCCGGCCGACGCGCGGTTCTCCACACTGGTAGCGGGGGCGGGGTTCGAACCCGCGACCTCACGATTATGAGTCGTGCGCTCTCACCAACTGAGCTACCCCGCCTCGGATGCACCCGGCCAGGACGAGTGTCCTGACCTGCGGCACACCGCAGAGCCCCGAACGGGATTCGAACCCGTGACCTCTTCCTTACCAAGGAAGTGCTCTACCACTGAGCTATCGGGGCAGCGCGGGCTAGGTTACACGGTGGCCGGGGCCGGAGCGAAATCTCTCCGACCGCACCCGGCTGACCCGCACGATCACCGGGCACCCCTCGCCGCCGCCCGGCACCGTCGCACCCGCGGCACGCGACAGGGCGCCCTCCGTGAGGAGGACGCCCTGTCGTCCATCGCGTGGCGGGTGAGGGATTCGAACCCCCGTAGGCGATGCCAGCTGATTTACAGTCAGCCCCCTTTGGCCACTCGGGTAACCCGCCGGGGATGCGCGCACGGCGACTGCGTCCCCGTGGTGCGGATGGAAGGATAGCAACGGATCGGCCCCGGACCGCAATCGGCCCCCGGGGGAGCACACCCGCAGCACCCGCACCGCACAGCAGGAGGAAGTCATGGCGAGCGAGTCGTCGTTCGACGTCGTCAGCAAGGTGGACCGGCAGGAGGTCGACAACGCGCTGAACCAGGCGGTCAAGGAGATCGCCCAGCGGTACGACTTCAAGGGCGTCGGCGCCTCGATCGCCTGGAGCGGCGAGAAGATCCTCATGGTCGCCAACTCCGAGGAGCGGGTGCGCGCCGTGCTGGACGTGTTCCAGACCAAGCTCATCAAGCGCGGCATCTCGCTGAAGTCGCTCGACACCGGCGACGGCGACCCGAAGCCGTCCGGCAAGGAGTACCGGCTCGAGGCGTCGGTCAAGGAGGGCCTGTCCTCCGAGATCGCGAAGAAGGTGACCAAGCTCATCCGCGACGAGGGCCCGAAGGGCGTCAAGACGCAGATCCAGGGCGACGAGGTCCGCGTCTCCGCCAAGAGCCGCGACGACCTGCAGTCCGTGATCGCGCTGCTCAAGGGCGCGGACGACATCGACGCGGCGCTGCAGTTCATCAACTACCGCTGACGCGGGGCGCGCCGACGACGCGACGACGCCTGCTGTAGACTCGTCCACACACCCCCGGATGCTTCGGCTACCGGTTAGAGGACCCCGGCGCCACTGGTGCCGGGGTCCTCGGACGTTCTGGACCAGGTGCCCGGCCGCCGGATCGAGCCGACCTCGTCCCGGAGCACGTCCGGCAGCTGCGACGCCTCCAGCAGCGGCCGGGTCACGAACCCGACGAACCCGGGCCCGGCGTGCATGAGCTCCTTGGACCCGCGGGCGGTCTCCATCGGCAGCACCAGCCCCGTCACCCCGCCTGCGTCGTCGCGCACGATCCGCAGGGTCCCCGCCTGGTCCGAGTCGTTCGTGAGCAGCACGTAGAGATCGGCGCGGCCCAGGTGGGCGTCCGAGATCACCCGCCCTGCCAGGTTGACGTCGGACCCCTTCTCCTCGATCTTCCGGACCCTGACCCGCGCGGGCTCGCCCGTGCCCGGGTCGAGGACGAGCGGGTGCCGGACCATCTCGCGCGGGTCCACCCGGAACTTGCCGAGGTGGACCTGGACCCGCGGGGCCTGGGTGGCGATCGCACGCAGGTAGACCTGCTGCCGCTGGGGCTTCTGCCGGTCGAGCGAGGTACCCGGCCTGATCAGCGCGGTGAAGTAGTGGACGGCCACGACGTCCGCGTACGGCATCAGGTTCTGCGCGAGCGCGAGCAGATCGACCCACTTCAGCTCGGGGTACCGCTCCAGGCAGCGCCGGTAGAGGTTGAACCCGTCCACGTAGAGGATCGCTGTCGGTCGCGCCATCTCACGACCCTAGGGGGACGCCACGGGCTCGGGGCTCGAGTTCGCAGGCGGGCGGTCAGTACCGCGTGACCGGGCCCCCGGTGCCGGCCATGCGCTCGAGCCGCGCGATGCGGTCGGCCATCGGCGGGTGGGTCGCGAACATCCGCCCGATCCCCGCGCCCTTGAACGGGTTGGCGATCATGAGGTGCGACACGTCCACGAGCTCACGGTCCTGGGGCAGGGGCCGCGCCTGCGTGCCGGCCTCGAGCTTGCGCAGCGCCGACGCCAGCGCGAGCGGGTCACCGGTGAGCGCCGCGCCGTCCTCGTCCGCGTCGTACTCGCGCGTGCGGCTGATCGCGAGCTGGATCATCGTCGCCGCCAGCGGTGCGAGGAACACCATGAGCAGCGCCGCGACGGGGTTGCCCCCGCGGTCGCGGTCGTTGCCACCGCCGAAGAACAGCGCGAACTGCGCCACCGACGTGATGACGCCCGCGACCGCGGCCGCGATCGAGGACGTGAGGATGTCGCGGTTGTAGACGTGCATGAGCTCGTGCCCGAGGACGCCGCGCAGCTCCCGCTCGTCGAGGATCTGCAGGATCCCGTCCGTGCAGCAGACCGCGGCGTTGCGGGGGTTGCGGCCGGTGGCGAACGCGTTCGGCGCGGCGGTCGGCGACACGTACAGCCGCGGCATCGGCTGCCGCGCGGCGGTGGAGAGCTCGCGCACGATCCGGTACATCGCGGGCTGCTCGATCTCCGACACCGGGCGCGCGCGCATCGCACGGATCGCGATCTTGTCGGAGTTCCAGTACGAGTAGGCCGTCATCGCGACCCCGAACAGCGCGAACAGGAAGATGTACCGGCCGTTCGCGACGAACGTGCCGATGCCGAGCAGCACCGCCCAGAGCACGCCGAACAGCAGCGCCGTCTTCAGGCCGTTGTAGTGCCGGTGACCCATGTCCGTCCTCTCGGTGCTCCGCGCGGTCCCGTCGACTCGTCCCGCGTGGAGGACAACGCCGCGGGGGGCGCGCTGGTTCCCCTACCCTGACCCCGCAC